>NZ_JBFUEQ010000008.1:0-408330 GCF_056403835.1 Mesorhizobium sp. P2_E6 | reverse complement strand
GGGTCGGATGATGGATCGAGGCATACTGCGCCACGCTGACGACGCCGGTCGTGCTGTTGATGGCGACAGCGAACGCCGCCGCCCCACCGGCCCCGCCGATGCGGCCGACCACCAGATCGCCTTCCTTGAACAGGAAGATGCTGGTGCCGGCGGTCGTGTCGAGGCCGGAATCCACGCCGGCGGCGGACACCGCCAGCGAGAATGCCGTCGTGCCACCTGCCTGATCGGTGCCGAACGAGCTTCCGGTGGAGGACACCACCGCGCCTGGGTCCTGCGCGTAGCCGGTCGGGCTCAGATCGGAGCTGACATTGCTGACGCCCGCAAACAGGGCAACAACCGCGGGTGCCGTGGTGTCGTCGGCATCTGCCTGGATGCCCGCGGTCTCGTCATGCGCCACCGTGGGAGCGCCCTGGACGATGCCCGCCGTCGGGCCGTCATCTTCGATCACGATCTGCTGGCCGACGAACTCCGAGGCGGAGTTGGATGTCACGATGCCGAAGCCGCCTATGTCGAAAGTGTTGTTGTCGTTGCTGGGATCGCTATCCGCGTTGCTGACGTTCTCGATCAGCACCCGATTATGGGTTCCGCTTGTCGTCCACTGCACCGTGTCGCCGCTGCTTAGGCCCGTGATGATCAAGTCGCCGTTGGCGTCGATCGAGGCGGCCGGAGTATATTGCGTATTGCCTGTCTTGACGACGACGTTTGTCAGCGAGAACGACGTGATGGCGACGTGCGTGTCGTTGGTGAGCCCGTCGACGAAGTTCACTCCCGACTCCGCGACGGTGGTGAAGGCAGAGATCTTGACGGTCACGGGTCCGATGCCCGGATTGGTCTGGTTGACGGTGAAGGATGCTCCCGTCGCACTGACGACATTCTGGAAGTCGATGTTGGCTTCGACATCGGCCTCGTTCTGGTCCAGATTCGGCACGAGGAAGTTCGTGTTCGTGCCCGAGACGTAGGTGATGTACGCCCCCTCGGTAGGGTTGATCGCGTTGCCGTTGACGCCGAACGAGGTGGTGCTGCCGGCCTGGCTGATATTGAGCACATCCTTGGTCGAGATGTTTCCGCCCTCGGACTGGTTCAATGGATCTTTCCCTATCACCACGATCTGGGTGGAGTTTGGATCGCCGAAGGTCATGAACAGGTTGCTGCCGGAGGGCGCTCCGGCAAAGCCGAAGTTGAGCGTCTCGCTCGCCGCGAGCTTGAGGGTGTTCCCGAGATCGACCGCGTCGTCCGGGTTGGGGTTGCCGCCATGGAAGATCGGAACATAGGTGACAATGTTGAAGGTCACCTGGTCGCTGGTCGCGCCGGCGTTGATCACGTCCTGCTTGAAGACGACGAAGGCGATCGCGTCCAGATTGTTGACAATACCGTTGCCATCGCTGTCATAGCGACCGATCACGGTGTTGTTCCCATCGGCGAAGAGCAGGATATCCTTGCCGCCGAGGGTGTTGAGCCCGCTATCATCGCCATTGAGGGTGCCGCCATTGCCGTCGGTGAACGTAGTGCCGACGAGCTGGGAGCCGGCGGTGGCGTTGACGGTGACCGAGTTCGTCTTGGTCGCGACGCCGATGCTGGCCGGGAACGCGGAATTCAGCCCGAGAGTTGATTCGAGATAGGTCCGGAACGAGGCCGGCAAAGCGGAGTACGCGACATCGGTGTCCGTAAAGGCATCGTCGACGTTGTCGCCGGTTTGCAGCCCGGTGGTCTGGTCGTTGACGGCCTCGTCGTTGAGAATAAAGCTGATGGTCATTGCTGTGCTCCCCTATCACGTGACGGGGGCCCAGCCCCCAGATGCCGATGCACCCACCCCAGCGCATCCCCTGGCCCACTGAATCTGCGGCCTTCAATCCGTCAATTTGCCGCCAATGAAGTGGGCGCGTCCATTCTCGGTTCGATAGTATTGGGGTGAATGCCCATACCTGATCGAACGATATATATCGTTCGATAGATCAGGCCGGCGCGGGCGCCGCCGGCGATCGCGACGGCATCGAGGTCGATGCCGTCAGGCGGCTTTTCGTTTTGTAGCTGCACCCTGTCGATGCCAGCGGAAAGCGATGATCAGAGCGGGCCGGTTCCTGGACGCTCGGCGCCCTTGCCATGCGACACCCAGGCCAGTTCGGCCCGGCCATCGAGATGCAGCTTCTCGTAGACATGATGCAGGTGCATCTTCACCGTGCCTTCGGATACATGCAGCCGCTGCGCGATGGTCTTGTTGCGCAACCCGCGCGAGACGAGATCGGCGATCTCGGTCTCCCGCCCGGTCAGCCTGGACGTCGGCTGGTGCTGCGGTTCTGGCATCAGCAGTTGCTGGACGATCTTGTTGTCGATCCATTTCTTGCCTGCCGCCACCGCATTCACGCATTCGAGAAGATAGCGATGGCTGATGCCGTCCAGAAGCAGGCCGTCGCCGTCGAGCGCCTGTATTTCCTTGATGTCGAGCCTGCCGTTCGGCTGCACGATGAAGATGATGCCGAGAGCGCTGTCGCAGGCCTTCAGCCGGGAGGAAATACCGGCCATGCGCGGGTCCGCGATATCCAGGCCGACGATCACGATATCGGGCCGATGGCGCTCCACATTGGGGACAATGTCGACAGGACGGCGGCACTGAGCGACGACATCGTGCCCAGCCTTCCGCAGAACCCATTCCAGACCGGCGAGATACACCCCCCGCGGGTCCGCGACAACCAAGGTCGACATGCGAACACCGTCCGGAAACGCAACAAACTTTGTTTCAATACCCGGCAAGTCAGGAAACCAGAGGTTAGGCATTTTGTCAAGCAATCACTAATATAGTTAATGCTATAATATCGACCCGAGGCTGTCGAGCATACCCGAGCGGACACGGCCGCAGGGCTGTAGACCAGGCTGACGCCGCCGGATTGTGCGGCAGTGCATTCCGACGACGATGGGGGGCCGAGGTCGTGGACGCTATGCTCGCAACCGCTGCCACAACTCCCCATGAGTTCGCAGCGCAGTTCATGCATCAGGCAAGCCAGTTTTCTATCAACGATCCCAGGACGTGCAGATCGGCATCGCTCAGTTCGTGGCCAGCAGGCACTGTCAGGGCGGACACTGTGGCATGATGCGCGCTCAGCAACGCCGCAAGACCCGGGAGAAGCGATGCATAGGGGTCATCGCGCCCCTCGATCATCACTATCCGGCAGCCGGACAGATCCGCGTCCGGTCGGGCCTCGAGGACCAAGGAGGGGCGAAGCAGGATCGCGCGCTGGGCTAGGGGCGGATGGAGCAGCATGGCCGCCGCCAGAAAGTTGGCGCCGTTGGAATATCCGAGGAACGCCAGCTTCTCCGGGACAAGCCGATAGCCGCTGATTGCGCCATCCATGAAGGCGGCAAAGGCAGCTGCCTCGGCCCTTATGTCGGCTTGATCGAACGAGGTAGCCGAAAATCGGCGGAACCAGCGCAAGGTGCCCTCCTCGACGCTGCGCCCGCGCACCCCCAGAAAGGTAGCGCGCGGCGCCAGGCTTGCCGCGAACGGCATCAGGTCGGCTTCATTACCGCCGGTCCCATGCAACAGGACGAGCGTTGTGCCGTCAGGGTCGGATGGCACATGGAACCGGTGCACGAAGGGCAGGTCGAGATACCGGATGCGATCCTCGCCAGGCATCGAAAATTGCGGCAGCCGCGTGCGGATGGCGTCGGCCCGCTCGGCGTCGGAAGGCGGAACGAAGAGCACCGAGCCGAGGGTTTCGATGGGTTCATCGACCGTCATCCCGGGTCCGTCTGTTGCGAGTTCGAACAGGGTCTCTCCCGGCTCACGGACATAGAGAGATACGAAATACTTGCGGTCGTGAACATTGGTGACGCTGGAGTTGCGGCTTGCAAGTCGGCGCTCCACCGTCTCCAGGGCAGCAATGTCCGGCGTGCGGAAGGCGATATGGTCGACCACGCCGGTTCCGGGCGCGCCTGGCCAGAAACCGACGGCATCACGGACATCGACAACATCCCCGCTGTCCGAGACAAGGCGCTGCACGGCCCCGGCGTGCTTGAGCGGGCGATAGCCGAAATAGTCCTGCAGGAATGCCGACGTCTGCTCGGCAACCGCCGAGAAAATCGTCGCGCCACGGACGCGGCGGATTGCATCGGCCGGCTCGATTCCTCGGCTGTCGGCCGGTGACGCACGTGCGGGCAGTGCGCTTCCCACGATCTTGACTGCTACACCGTCCGGATCGGTCAGGCGCAGCACTGGCTCGCCGAATTCCTGCGTTGGCCCGCTCGCATTCAGTCCGAACTGCAGTGACCTCGTCAGCCAGAAGCCGATGCTGCGGGGCTCGACGGAAAGCGCAATTTCGGCGACCTGGCCGAGGCCAACCCGGCCGGGTGATCCGTCCTCCCATACGAGGAAGGTGATCAGAGATCCTGGCGAACCGATGCTGTCGCCGTAGCACAGATGGAGTTGCTCGGCGTCTTCGAAACCACCGGTCCGCTTGACCAGACGCAGTCCGAGAAAGCCAACATAGAAATCGACGTTGGCCTGGACCTTGCGTGTAACCAGCGTGATGTGGTGGATGCCCGATGTCATTCGGTCGATGCCTTCCTCAACCGTTCCTTGCCATCATCGGCGAGTGCTGGTCATCCGAGTTGAACAAATTGCTTTGCGGCAACGCCGCCGCCGAATTGCTGGGCACGGCCGCCTTCGGTGATACCACCTAGATCGACTGCGGCGAAGCCGAGGCGCTCGATCAGGTCGATAATGGTGGCCCGTGCCGATGGTTCGTCCCCTGAGGCAAACAGGACACGGCGGCCGCCGGGCACCGCCGGATCGGCCCCAAGGACGGCCGCGGGAACACCTGATCGCGCGTCGCATCGAACCGATCCGCGGTAAGCTCGTCGCCAGCCCGGACTATATCAAGGCGCATGGGGCACCCGAGACGCCGGACGAACTCCTGACCCACCAGACCGTCATGCAAGGGACGGAAACCTGGCAATTCATGGACGGCGACAAAACGATCACCGTTCACCCACAGGGGCGGTTCAAGGCGGATAGCGGCACCGCCCTTGCCGCCGCCGCAGTCGCGGGGCTCGGCATCGCCTCGCTGCCGGATTTCGTAACCGAGAGCCATGTTGCTTCCGGCGCCCTGGTCCCGGTGATGACACGCTATCCGCTCCCCGAGGCCGGCATATTCGTCGTCCGCCCACCTGGACAGCACCCTGCGCGGAAGATCCGCGTCCCCACCGAATTGCTGATCGAACATTTTGGATAGAGCATCGCCTCTCTCGGCCCCGCGACGGTACGGAGCAGGGCCATCGACGGCTTTTGCTGGATGATCCCGAGACACCGGCAACGGACGCCGGAGAGGTCGGTCGTTTCATTTCAGTATGACCAGGTCTATACTTCACGGGGGACAGGCCAGATCGATGGACCGTAAGCTTTCCGCCATTCTCGCTGCCGATGTCGTGGGCTATTCCGCCCAGATGGAACGCGACGAGGCCGGCACGTTCGAGCGCCTCCGTGCTCAACGCAAGGACCTGTTCGAGCCTGAGATTGCCCGCCATCACGGCCATATCTTCAAGCTGATGGGCGATGGACTGCTGGCCGAATTCGGCAGCGTCGTGGACGCGGTCGAATGTGCCGTGTCGTTGCAGCAAGCCCTGGCCGAACGCAACGCCGCCGTTTCCGAGGATCATCGGATTCGCGTCAGGATCGGGATCAATCTCGGCGAGGTGATTGTCGAGGGCGAGGACCGATATGGCGAGGGCGTCAACGTCGCTGCCAGGCTCCAACAACTAGCGGAACCTGGCGGCATCTGTGTCTCGGAAAAGGTCGCAAAAGAGGTTGAGAAGAAATTGGCTTTCGGCTTTGAGCCGATGGGCCAACAGAAGCTGAAGAACATCGCCGAACCGGTGCAGGCGTACCGGGTGCTGCTCGATCCCGCGGTGGCGGGAAAGCCCATGGCCGTCAATCGACACCCACGCTTCAGGCGCAATCTGGCCACCGCTGTTGGGGCCCTTGTCGTCGCAGTTGGCCTTGCAGCAGCGTGGTGGCGACCGTGGGAGCCACCGCTTCGGCCCACCGCTCTGACGGCCAATGCGAAAGCCGACACCCGGCCATCCCTCGTCGTGCTTCCATTTGACAATCTCAGCGACGACAAGGCGCAAGGTTATCTGGTTGACGGTTTCACCGAGGACCTGACCACAGAACTTGCACGCGTGCCCGGCCTGTTCGTCGTATCGAGGAACGCGGCTTCCACCTACAAGGGCACGGAGACAAAACCCGCCGAGGTCGCCGCAGCGCTTGGTGTCCGGTACATACTGGAGGGCTCGATACGTCGGGTCGGCGACGACATGCGTATCAACGCGCAATTGATCGACGGCTCGACCACCGGTCATCTCTGGGCAGAACGTTTCGACGGCCAGTGGACGGATGTGTTTGCACTGCAGGACAAGGTCGTCGTCAGCATCGCAGGCGCGCTCAAGCTGCGTCTCGTCAGCGCCCAAGGCAAGGCAGATGTCGCGGGGGGCACGCGCAATCCTGCAGCCTACGAAGCTTACCTCCAGGGCATGGAAATCTACAATCGTCGCAATACTCCAGACGAGTTTGCGCAGGCGGTGAGGTTTTTCCAGCAGGCGCTGGAACTCGATCCGAATTTCGGCGCGGCGGCAGCCTCGCTCGCATGGGCCTATTGGGACACGGACGGGCCGCGGGTCCAAGCTTTGGCCGCTTCGGACATCAGTGCGCTGTACAACGTCTACAAGTACCTGGGGGAGGCGGCCAAGCATCCTTCGCCGTCCTACTATCAGCTCGTCGCCAGTTTGCTGGTTCGCGAGCACCGGTCCGACGAGGCAGTCGCGGTTATGTTCAAGGCAGTGGCGCTCGACCCGAGCGATCCCCTGAACTATGTCGGGCTGGCGGAAGCCCTGAATTTCAATGGCAGGCCGGACGAGGCGCGCGACTATCTCGTCGCGGCCAACCGTGTCGATCCAGGCGGCAATGACCATCGGCACTACCAGGCCGGGCTGGCTGAATTTGGCCAGGGTCGTTTCGAGGAAGCCGTCGACTACCTTGAAAGGATCGATCTCCAATCGCCCGATCCATGGCCGAAATTCTACGGCCTGCAGGTGTTGGTTTCGGCCTACGCGCATCTGGGGCGCAGTGACCAGGTCGCGGCCTATAGTGACAGGCTAAGGAACGTCATGCTGGAACGAAAGGATGGTGGGGCAAATCAACTGGTCACGCAGAGGTATTTCGTGTTCAAGAATCCGGCTGACATCGGGCGTCTGCTGGACGGCCTGGACAAGGCCGGTCTGCCGGAGTTGCCGGAAGCGGTCGATCTGGATGCGAAGGACCGGCTTACCGGTTCGGAGATCAAGTCGCTCATCCTCGGTCGTGACCTGCGCGGGGGAGGCGCATGGATAGACAAAGGAACCAGTTGGGTGCAGCAGAACTTCCTGTGCGATGCCATTCCGAAAACTCAGACAACCTGCGGCGCGATCTTCCGCAATCCTGCCGGGACGCCGGAGCGACGCAACGAGTATACGGCAGTCTTCCGTTTCGATCGTTTTGAGTTCTCGGCCGTCAAATAAGGCCGCCCGGGACCTGCCGGCGAATATCAGAGCTGTTCGCGATTTGCTCCTACAGGCCAAAGGTCGCGTTCAAGTCACCCCTGTGCCTGCAATGGCATCGTTCGTCCGGCGCGTTGAAAACGATGTTAGTGTGCGAGCGAGGCATAGTGAAAACGAGGAAGGTCTCATGAATTTCGATGATATCGACCTCAATTTGCTCAGAGTGTTCGATGTGATGATGCGTGAAAGGAGTGTAACGCGCGCAGCCAGCGAATTAGGACCTGTGAGCAGATTGCCCGCATACTCGACAGCCAAGCGCCGCCGGTGAGTTAATCGCTTGCTCGTCTGCGGTTAAGCAAGGCCGTTTAGCCCACCTCCCAACAAGGTCGCCGTTATCATAGCGGCGGCCTCACCGTATTCTATGCGAGCTACGACCGAGTAGATAAGGACTCCCATGACTTCAACCGCAGCTATTGCGGCAAGGCGATCCTGAGTTGACCACGGCCGATGCCGGGTCGGAGACCGATGCGCCGGATTTCGCAGCAAGCGGCAGCATTTCCAAATGTGCTTGTGGGCGGATTTGGGCTGTTTTATGTATGGCTTCAATAGGAGACGATATGAGTGTTCCAAATGCTGATCAAACTATAACCGCAGGAAAGCTGGCGGAATTTGTAGCGAAGTCCGTAGAGGCCGCGCGCGCGGTGGAAGGGCCATTTTACCATCTCGAGTTCGACCGGGTCTTTCCGGAGGATGTTTATAAATCCATGCTGGCGGCGCTGCCGGTGTATGCGGATTACCGACCGATGCACGGCCGGTCCAAACAGCGGGATGCGATGGGTGCGTCCACGCGGGTGAAGATCGATCTCTTTCCGGAAAACATCCGACATCTGCCGTCGGCGAAGCGGACGGTGTGGAACGTGGTTGGCAAAGCGCTTTGTTCCGAGCCGGTGAAGAACGCTTTCCGTCGCCGACTGGCACCGGCGATGGGGCGACGGTTCGGGCCCGGCTTGGCCGAGGTGGGCATGTTTCCAATCCCCATCCTAACGCGTGACATTCCGGGCTACGAAATTCCGCCGCACACGGATACACATTGGAAGGGCATCACGGTGCAGCTTTACCTGCCACCAGACGAGGCGCACACCAACATCGGGACGATCTTTCACGAGGAGCTGCCGGGCGGCGGGCTGGCGAAAAAGATGCAGATGCGTTTCGCGCCGAACACGGGCTATGCTTTCGCGGTAGACAAGGACACGTGGCACTCGGCGGACATAGTGGGGCCGGAAGTGACAACACGGGACAGCATCCTCCTGACGTATTTTGTGGATAGCGGGTTGCTGCGCATCCTGCGTAACCGGGGGAAACGGGTGGGCAACTTTATCGGCAACGAGATCCGGAATTTGGGCTGGTTCATACCGGGCACATGAGTTGGTAGCCGCGTTTTATGTCGAAGACCGAGGATCGCCGACTGATGCCTGAACCGACAACGGGAAGCCGCGAGTGGCTGGACCGGCTTGACCAGCAGGACATCTCCGACTTCGCCGCCATCCGCGGCGACGAAATCATCACCAAGCCCGGTTGTTCATCGGGCCGGGCTCGTCCAGCCGGCGCGCCGCGAAGGCGCGCCCGAGGGGCGCCGCCGGCGGTTCATCGGCAGGCGTGGGGTGGGAGTGACTTGTGGCACTGTACTTCGGTCTTCCGCTTGCAGTGCTGCCATGCTTAATTCGAGTAAATTCACATCAAATTATAGAGTTGCCACGTGATACCAATCTACATTGGGTATGACCCACGCGAATCCCGAGTTCTGGACGTAGCGCGATGGAGCGCCTACCGGCGGACAAGCACGCCGTTGCAGATACAGCCACTCGTGCTCAAAGACCTTGAAGCGCAAGGAATCATGAAGCGACCGATGGTGGTACGTGATGGCAAGCTCTGGTGCCCGATTTCCGAGGCACCGATGTCGACCGAGTTTGCCATATCGCGCTTTGCCGTTCCGTTCATGAGGCAAGGCGGCTGGGCCATGTTCTGCGATTGCGACGTCCTGTTTCTGAAGGATCCAGTCAAGCTGCTCGACCTGGTCGATCCTTCCTACGCGATTATGGCGGTCAAGCACCAGCAACGCGAATCCGAAGCGGTCAAGATGGACGGACAAACGCAGACGTTCTATCGCCGCAAAAACTGGTCGTCGGTCGTTTTGTGGAATCTGGATCATCCGGCCAACAAACGGCTGACCAACGAGATGCTCAATACGTGGCCCGGACGTGACCTCCACGCCTTCAAATGGCTTGAGGACCATGAGATCGGGGAATTGCCTCTGGCATGGAACTACCTCGTAGGGGCTTCAGCTACCGAACTCGACCCCGCCGATGTCTCGCTGGCGCACTACACGCTAGGCGGTCCTTGGTTTGCGGGCTGGTCCGGCGCCACGCAATGGGACGAATTGTGGAGCCGAGAAGAGAGCATTCTGCGCGCGTTTGAGGAACATGCGGTTCAGATTCCCGCATGAAAACTCCGCTTTCGGACCTCTTGCCAACCTTCTCAAAGCCAATTCTTCGCTTGCCCAGTGTCACCGGTCCCGCCTTGGTGATGGGGGCAGCGCCGAATTTTCGCCTCCCGCAGGGGCATGATGCCGATTGGGGACTGGTGACGGTCAATGCTTCCCAGCTTTTGGCGGAAACCTTCGGTCTCCCAGTTCCCGACATCGCCGTGCTCCGCCGCGGCATTTTGGTCGGCCGGGACGAGCAGGATTTTTACAAGCGCGATTTGTTGAAAGGACGGCAGGCAAAGCATCTTATCATCCCGATTTGGCCGGACGTTGAAGACAAGCTGATAGCCGGTTGTCGCACCTTTGATTATCGCTATGGCACCTTGCAGGCGCTTACAAGATGGCAGCTTGCCAACATCGTCTGGCGGCTTAGCGGCAAATATCATGTGTCGCGCGGCTGGCACCGGAAAATCTCAACCGGAGCCTTCGCGATCATGCTGGCGCGTTTCGCCGGTTTCGCTCCTGTTGTCGTCAGCGGGTTTTCCCTGTCCCAAGCCGGGCATGGATACGACACCCGAAATGCCTTTCGATATCATGCCGACGAAGATGCGGATTTGCTTCGACGGGTGGTGAAAAGAGGCGAGCCAATCTACGCAGAGGATAGAGACTTCGCTGCAGAAAGTGGATTGCCCTTGTGGCAGGGACAGATGCCATGACGACGACAGACGACCTTGCTTCGCTGTTGAAAAGAGGGATATCCATTAGCCGGAACCGTGAGCTCGATTGGACGTTGGGCGCCCACCAATGACCAATTTGACCCGCCCTTCGTGAGGTCGATGTGCTGAATATCTCGATGGCTGATCGGCTGGCTATCAAGTCCATTCTCGTTATTCAGACGAAGTTCATCGGGGATGTCATTCTGACCTCGGCGCTCGTGCGAAATCTGCGCCTCGCTTACCCAAACGCTGCGATAGCCATGCTTTGCGCTTCTGGCCTGCGAGACTTCGTAGTCAGCCAGAATATCGCAGACGTGGCCATCGGATTCGACCGTCGAGGTGCTGGTAGAAGTCTGCCTCAGCGAGTGAAGGAATATTCAGGCTTGGTCGCTGACCTGCGTCGCCGAAAATTCGATCTCACCATTGACGTAACCGACTCGAAGACATCACGGATATTGCACAGGTCAATCGGCGCCCCCCTGCGCGTTGGATACAATCCCCCGGAAAAGCCCATGAAATTTTGGGAAGTTCAGCCTGCTAATATATTTGCTGAAACCTTCGGCCATGGAGGCGCGCACTACTTGTACCGATATCTGTCCCCGCTTGAAGCGCTTGGGATAGAATTGCGAGAAGTGACACCGAGGCTTGAACCCACACCAGTCGGGCGAAGCGCATCTACCCAGATTCTGGCGCAAAGCAATCTGGCCGTAAAGGCTTTCGTCGCAGTACACGCTGGAGCAAGGTTCGAAGGGCGGTGTTGGCAACCTGAACGGTTCGCTGCAGTAATCGACGAGGTTTATGCAACCAAGGGCCTGCGGTCATTGCTGATTGGTGGACCTGATGAGAGCGCGACCGCGCAAGCTATATTGAATGCGGCAGCGTCGCCATTGGTGAGCGTTGTTGGCAAAGCCTCGCTTGAGACACTAACAGCATTGCTTTCGGATGCATTTATCTTTCTGGGAAACGAGAGCGGCCCAATGCACCTGGCTGCGTCAGTCGGAACTCCGGTTGTGGGCCTGTATGGCCTGACGCCCCCCGACATCTGGGGGCCTTTTGGGGTGCTTCACCGCACCGTTGAGCCGCCGTTGCCTTGCCAGTGTGTTGCGCCCGGATTGTGCAAACCCGACAACCCGGGCGGCGTCTACTGCGTTCATCGACTACCAGTTGCCAAGGTTGCTCAAGCGACACGAGACTTGATAGACGCAGTGAGACAACTGGCCAATAAGACGGCCAATTGACCTCCAGCCATGACCGGCTCGCTTGAAACCGTGAAGAAGGCCCTGCAGGCCTATGTCGACAAGGATCGTGCACGTCCGGCGACGTCAGCTTCCAGACGCTAACGCGACCTTGTGCGCTCACCGATCAATGCCGCTTCGCCTCGGGCGCTGGCCTTACTACCCAGCTAAACGCTTGGCAGAAATTAGATTGCCAACTATCGAACAAGAGGAAGTCTAATCCGGAACGACGCACCACCGTGATCCTGATTTTTCGCACGCATCAGCCCACCGTGCGCCTCGACAATGTTGCGCGCGATGGATAGCCCCATGCCCATGCCTTCCGCCTTGGTTGTGAAAAACGGTTCGAAGACCTGTTCTAATTTGTCGTCGGGAATGCCCGGTCCGCTATCAGACACGGACAGCTCGGCAAACTCTTGGTCGCGCGAAGTCCGGATGCTGATGATGCGATTTTCGCTCGGCGTCTCCTTCATCGCGTCGATCCCGTTCACCACAAGGTTCAGAATGACTTGTTGAAGTTGAATGTGGTCGCCGAGTATCGGAAGCGCATCCGGCGTGATCACGCCAAGAAGTTCGACTTTTCGCCCGCGAGCCAACGTCGAAAGAAATTCGACGGTTTCCCGCGCAAGGTCGTTGAGATCGAGACTTTTCAGTTCAAAAGGTACCTTCTTCAGGAGGCTCCGCATCCTCTGGATGACTTCGCTGGCACGCTGGTCATTCTCCAAAATATCGCTCACGATTTCCCCGAGTGCAGCGATATCGGGGCTCGATGATTGCAGGATAAGTTCTGCGGATTCGGCGTGGCTCATTATAGCGCCGAGAGGCTGGTTTATTTCGTGGGCAATTAACATGGTCAGCTCGCCAGCGGTCGAGAAGCGATTGACATGAGCAAGCTCTGCCATGCGCTGCCGCGACTGCACTTCGGCTGCTTGACGCCGACGATGTTCATTCAACAGGATCAGGATAAGCCCGGCCTGTAGCAGAATAGCCGCAGTAATAAGGGAAATTTGCCAGGAATACCGTTCCCACGCCGTTGGCTCCCGAAACAAGACTTCGCCCCCGGGGGGCAGGCGGCTCTCGCTAATGTTCCAGCGCTGCAGCTGTCGCCAATCGTATTTCGGTGCTGAGAATTCGATTGGAGGAACCTTGATGTCACCTGCCTTCTCACCTCCCAATATCCGGACCGCGGCATCCGCCGTCGCTCGGGCACCCTCGGTCGGTGAAGACATCGGGCCGCCAACAGCTTGACCGTTGAAAAGAGACTCGTCGAACGTGAAAATGGGAGCGTTGGCGACCTCATAGATGCGCTTCAATGGATCCTTGTCTCCATAGACGGCACCTGCGCCGTCCACCATCATCTGCTGGTAAAAGATTGCACTGTGGGGCGGCAAACTCGCAACCTTCTTCAGGATCTCCTCGAACGGCCGCTCGTTGTAAAAGATCAATTCAACCTTGTTGTCTAGCAGTGGCTTCAGTTCCCGTTGCACGTCGCCGATCCAAAATCGCTCAGGGGGCGAGTTCCCGATTATCATCGCGATGGCCTTCGTCTCCGGCAACAGCCGTAGAATGTTTTCGACAAGGGCGACGTGATCGACGCGCGTGCCAACCACGGCGTCCCGCTCGGACAACATGGATTGTCCAACCCGGCGCACTTCGACAGCCGCAAGCAGCATCGGCGTTGTCGGAAATAGGTCTATTCTCCGTTTCTGGACGAAGCGAGCCGCGGGTGCACCTATTGCGACGATCAAATCGAGCCGTCGTGTTGCGTAGAGCGCCTTGAGATATTCACCAAATTTGGCCTCAGCAGCGTCGTCGCCATCCCGAGCCGTGACGAGGGAATCTTCTTGGATGTCCAGCGGCCAAGGCGACTGTTGGTTCAGTTCATCGCGGATTTCCCTGGCCCATGTGGCCCACGGCTGGAAACCCCGGCCATACGAATATAGGAACAGGATTTCCTTCGGCTGAACGGAAGGCTCGCCAGACCTAGGCTGAGCGGCAGTCTCGCCAATCGAGACCAAAAGAATGACGGCGGTGGCGATCCACCTATTGACCAGCCAATTCATCATCAATGAGCCCGATGCGACTACACGGCCTCTATCGGTGGCGATCAGTCCATCCATGGTTTGCGGGCGCCCGATTGGAGCATCCAAGGTGCCTGACATCCACCCGATGACGAGCCAGTAGAGCCTAGACTGCCGTTATTGGTGGGGATTAGCAAGATGAGCCTGGCCATGTGGGCTGGCCGCACCAACCGAGACCGCAGTAGGTCAAGAAATCCCTTGCCAGCGAGGAGCCGTCCACACATGCCCGAAGTGATCTGGTGGATGAGGCCGCAACAGCGATGCTTGCACTGGGCGAGGCGCTGTCCCGGGGGGGTGATCTGCTTGGCAGCTTGGGAAACGACCGCCAGTTTGCGGTCAGGCCACGGCCACTGCAGGTACTATTGCGATAGCGCCGGTTGCATGTACGATGTTGCTGAGGCTTTCAGAGGGCAAGATGTTGACCGAGCAGGGCTTCCTCCGAGCCTCGATTGTCGCGACGGTAGGCGTCGCGGCGTTCGGAATCGTCTTCGGCCTGCTGTCCGGGTCGTTCTCCATCGCTTTTGATGGCGCCTATTCTCTTGTCGATGCCGGAATGACGATTTTGGCGCTTTGGGTATCGAGCCTGATCGTACGATCGGCAAAGGCCGACGCGCTGTCGGGCAGGCTGCGCAATCGATTCACGATGGGGTTCTGGCACCTGGAGCCTATTGTGTTGGGCCTTAACGGCACCTTGCTGATGACGGTCGCTACCTACGCCCTCATCAACGCCGTGATCACCATTGTGTACGGCGGCAACGAGCTGCGCTTCGGTGTCGCCATCGTCTACGCCGGAATCACGTTGGTGGTCTGTATAGCCATGGCTATGGCCGGTGCGCGGGCAAACAGGAGACTGCAGTCAGACTTCGTTGCCCTGGACGTTAAAGCCTGGACGATGTCGGCGGGAATAACCTCGGCACTTCTGATCGCATTCCTGATCGGACAGGCGGCCGGCGGAACGCCGCTTGGCTGGATCTCTCCATACGTGGACCCTGTCGTACTGGCGCTGGTCTGCCTCGTGATCATTCCTATTCCCGTCGGGGCGGTGCGCAAGGCCCTGTCCGAGATCCTGCTCATCACCCCCGTGGATCTCAAGGCCCACGTCGATCGGGTGGCCGCCGGAATAGTGCAGCGCGAGGGGTTCCTGTCCCATCGGGCATACGTCGCCAAGGTCGGGCGGGCCACGCAGATAGAGCTTTACTTCATCGTGCCGAAGGACTTGCCCCCGAGGACCATCGAGGAGTGGGACCGCACCCGCGACCAGATCGGCGCGGCCATCGGGGACGAAGGCCACAATCGGTGGCTGACCATCGCCTTTACCGCTGACGTCAACTGGGCGGAGTGAAAGCCGGGTGGCGCGCCAGACCGATGTCGGGCATCGCGTTGTGCCAGGTCAGCCCCGCACCTTCCGGCCCAGGTAGCAAACCTCCTCGTGAAGCTTCGTGTCGCTCGGCTTCATAGGTATGAGCAGGTAGCTATCCTCGGACACCGTCATTGCCTGTCCATTCTGATGGGCGAACGCCTGTCCTTTTGGCAACAGCTTGAAATTGCTTGCCTCACCCGCATACCGGAAGTCGTCGAATTCCTTCGTGACAACGGAATACATCTCGACGATCTCCGCATCGACGGCCGCCGGACGAGGATCGTGCCCGATCATGCCCAGGAGGGACAGCAGCGAAATGGCAGCCCGATAGGCGACATCGTTTGAAGATTTGTCGAAGTGGCTACCGGATTCCAGAGTCGCTGACATTGCGCCTCGCGCATTGGCGTAATTCTCGGTATCGCCGCCGATGGTCCCGCTCGAGAACTTGCTCCAGCCGGTCATCATCTTTGGTATTCCGAGATGCCGATAAAACTCGACGGCGTCTTGCTCGGCGACCAGAAACGGTTCGTTTGCGATCGGCGCGGAATGGAAATCCAGAAAATAGTCGCAGCTCTCCAGCAACGGCTTAAGCTCCTGCGTCCGTTGGAATTCGTAGGAGCCGCGGTCGATCTCGGGTCCATAGTCCTCGCGAAACATGCGGTTCATGTTGTGTTTGACATAGCGGCACTCCGCAGCGATCGCGCGCTCGTTCGCGCGGGCAAGTGTCAGGGAGCCGCGCAGCAAAAGTCTCGTGCCCCCGAAAAGGTCATAGAGGACTTTCTCGATGGCATGAATGCCACTGACCTCGTCTCCATGAATGCCGCAGAACATGACGACCCGCGGGCCAGCCGCGTCGCAGTCTATCCGCACTACGCTCTGAACGTGCGGATCTCTGGAAATCAACATGGACCGCCTCCTGTCGAACTTGCGACGCCATGACGTGTCGAGCTTCGATTCGACTGGGCACTACTGCCGATCGGCCAGTGCAGCAAGGGTCTGGGCTGAAATGCTACTGTAACTTACGTCGATATGGTCCGCCTGCAGGGAAGACCAATCTTGCGGAAATTTGTTGCAAGGTTGACGTTCAGGTCATGACAATCCCAAACTCTGAGACGCTCGGACTGCCACGTCATCCGGTATTGACTGGCGCGAAACTGAAATGCGGGCGGGTCGGCAACTCCGGCGCCGCAGCGATGGCCGCGATACCCGCAGGCTCCAGCCAGCCGCAGCCAAATCTTCGAGCGAGGTAACCGATGTCCTCTGGACATGCAGTGTCCTCCAGGCGGGTGCTCGAACCCATCGAGCGCATATCCGAAGTGCTTTTCGGATTAATCATGGCATTGGCCTTTACCGGGACTTTGAGTGTTGTAAGTGACGAATCTGAGGTGCGCACCACGCTGGTCGGCGCGCTCGGCTGCAATCTCGCCTGGGGCCTCGTAGATGCCATCATGTATCTGATGGGATGCCTCGCCGACCGGGCCACAGAGCGGCGCATAATTGCCAAAGTGCAGCAAGCCGCCACCGCCGAAGAGGCGAGGACCGCTATCCTGCAGAACCTGCCTTCCGCGGTAGCGTCGGCATTGACGGACGCCGATCTCGACAGAATGCATGCAGCACTGTTGAAGGAGCGGATGCCAGGCGAGTCGATGGGACTCAAGCGCGAAGACTTGCTGGGTGCGGTCGCCGTCTTCCTTCTCGTTTTCGCCTCGACGATCCCGATCGTAGTGCCTTTCCTGTTCCTGCAGGACGCTTGGACCGCGCTTCGAATCTCCAACGCCATCGCTGTGGCGATGATGTTGTTTGCCGGCTACGCGTTTGGACAACTGACTGGGTACAGACCATGGCTGACTGCCGCTGCCATGGTTCTGCTCGGCTGCTTGCTGGTCGCCCTTACTATCGCGCTGGGCGGATGAGGGCCGGGCGCCGCGATCTTGCCGTGAACAGTGCGTCGGGACCGAGCGCAGATGTAGTACAGTAACATACACCCCGTTCCTTGTTTAGGTCGTCTGACCTGCGCAACAACCTTTGCCGGCGCCGCCATCGAACGGCGTCCAGCAAGATGCTGCGAACGCCAGGCATTGGGAGTGGACGGTGCACGAGGTTGAAGGGTTCCCAATTGCGATCATCGATGAAGATTACGAAGGCAAGAACGCTGCTGGACGGGGCATGCAGCAGCTCGCTGCCGCAATCGAGAAAGAAGGCTTCCGCGTCGTCGGCGGCCTTAACTACGAGGATGCCCGGCGACTTGTCAAAATCTTCAACAACGAATCCTGCTGGCTGATCTCCGTCGACGGATCGGAAGACGTCGCGACGCGATGGCAGGTGCTTGAGGAAGTGCTGGCGGCCAAGCGCAGCCGCAACGAACGCTTGCCGATCTTCCTCTTCGGCGACGAACTCACCGCGGAGATGGTCCCGATCAGCGTGCTGAAGCACGCCAACGCCTTTATGCGGCTCTTCGAGGACTCGCCCGAGTTCATGGCACGAGCGATCGTGCGCGCGGCGCAGCTCTATCTCGAGGGACTTCCCCCGCCGATGTTCAAGGCGCTGATGGAGTATACATTGCAGGCCAGCTACTCCTGGCACACGCCCGGTCACGGCGGCGGCGTCGCGTTCCGCAAGAGCCCGGTCGGGCAACTCTTCTATCAATTCTTCGGCGAGAACACCTTGCGGTCCGATATCTCCGTATCGGTCGGTAAGCTAGGCTCGCTTCTCGACCACACCGGTCCGATCGCCGAAGGCGAGCGCAACGCCGCCCGCATTTTCGGGGCGGACGAGACACTGTTCGTCGTTGGCGGCACGTCGACGGCCAACAAGATCGTCTGGCACGGGACCGTGAGCCGCGGTGACCTGGTCCTGTGCGACCGCAATTGCCACAAGTCGATCCTGCACTCGCTGATCATGACGGGCGCCGTACCGATCTATCTCATCCCGTCGCGCAATGGTCTTGGCATCATCGGCCCGATATCGAGGGACCAGTTCACGCAGCAATCCATCAAGAAAAAGATCGCGACAAATCCGTTCGCCAAGGGGAGCAATGGCAAGGTCCGCCTAATGGTGATCACGAACTCGACCTATGACGGCCTCTGCTACAATGTTGATGCGATAAAGAAAACGATCGGTAGTTCGGTCGAAGTGCTCCACTTCGATGAGGCCTGGTACGCCTACGCCAATTTCCATGAATTCTACGACGGCTATCACGGCATCTCGTCCGCTGATCCGACCCGATCGCCCAACGCGATCACTTTCGCCACGCATTCGACGCACAAGCTTCTCGCTGCCTGGTCACAGGCGTCGATGATCCACGTCCAGCATGGCGAGAACAAGCGGCTGGACATGGCCCGCTTCAATGATGCCTTCATGATGCACACGTCGACATCTCCGCAATACGGCATCATCGCGTCCTGCGACGTCGCCGCGGCAATGATGGAGCAACCGGCGGGCCGTGCTCTCGTTCAGGAGACGATAGAAGAGGCGCTGAGCTTTCGTCGCGCCATGACGGCGGTCAGAAATCAAGTCAAGGACTCCTGGTGGTTCGACGTGTGGCAGCCGGACGCCATCGCCAAACGGCCAGCCGAGAGCAAGGCGGAGTGGGTCTTGAAGCCCGGCGGTCGATGGCATGGCTTCGAGGGTCTGGCCGAGAACCATGTGCTGGTGGATCCGATCAAGGTCACGATCCTTAGCCCGGGGTTATCGGCAAACGGTGACATGCAGGAACATGGCATCCCGGCAGCGGTGGTCGTCAAATTCCTGTCGGCGCGCCGCATCGAGATTGAAAAGACCGGGCTTTATTCCTTCCTTGTCCTGTTCTCAATGGGCATAACCAAGGGCAAGTGGAGCACGCTGGTAACCGAGCTCCTCAATTTCAAGGAGCTGTACGATCAGAACGCGCCGCTGAAGAATGTGCTGCCTGCGCTGGTCGACGCGCATCCCGCAGACTACGGCGAAATGGGCCTCAAGGACCTATGTGAGCAGGTGCACAAGGTCTATCGCCAGGACAATCTGCCGAGGGCGCAGCGGGAGATGTACACGACATTGCCGGAGATGGCGATGAAGCCGTGCGATGCCTATGAGAACCTCGTGCGTGGCCGTGTGGAAAGCGTTGAGATCGACGGGCTGATGGGGCGCACGCTCGGGGTGATGGTGGTGCCATATCCGCCGGGCATTCCGCTGATCATGCCTGGCGAACGCCTCACCAAAGCTACCAAGTCGATTCACGACTACCTGCTCTACGCGCGCGATTTCGACACGAAATTCCCCGGTTTCGAAACGGATATTCACGGACTGCGCTTCGAGCCGACGCCGACCGGACGCCGCTACCTGATCGACTGCATAGTGGAGGGGTGACAGATGATCCCGCGTGACGTCAAATCACCGACCACTGCGGTTCCCTTCCACAAACTGCTCAAGATCGTCGCGATTGTCGACGACACCAATCCCCAGACAAAAGTTCTGCTCGACCAGATTGCGGCCGAAGGCTTCGAGATCGAGATTGCCGACAGTCCCGATCGTGACGTCTCGGAGGATGCCTCGGTGGGCGCCTACATCGCATCGATCGACGGGGATCGCCTCGAAGGCGCACGCAGCCTGGGCAGGGCGGTGCGGGGCATCGGGTTCCGTACGCCGCTTTGGGCGCTGGCCGACACAAGGCAACTCGCCGACATGGCGGTGCTCGCCCAGACCGGCGAGGTCGACGGCTATATCTACCTTGGCCAGCAGACCCCTGCCTTCTATGCGAAGCAGGTCGTTGCCAGCCTACTGATGTACGGAAAGACCCTTTTGCCTCCATTTTTCGGGGGGCTGATGGCTTATGACGGGGAGGCCAACATCGCTTTCGACTGCCCCGGCCACCAGGGCGGCCAGTTCTACCGAAAGTCGCCAACCGGTCAGCTGTTCTTCAAACACTTCGGCGAGAACATCTTCCGCAACGATCTGTGCAACGCCGATGTCGATCTCGGAGACCTCCTCATCCACGAAGGTCCGGCGGTCGAGGCACAGCGCTACGCCGCTCGCGTGTTCGGCGCCGACAAGACATACTTCGTCCTGAACGGCACCAGCTCCTCCAACAAGATCGTTGCCAACGCCGTGCTGAAGCGCGGCGACCTGGTACTGTTCGACCGCAACAACCACAAATCGTTGCATCAGGGCGCCCTGGTGCAAGCCGGCGCGATACCGACCTTCCTGCCGACCGCGCGCAACTCGTTCGGCATGATCGGCGCCGTCGACTGGAGTGCCTGGGACGAGGACTATCTGCGCGAGCAAATCCGCAACAATCCGCTGGTCGATGACCCGGAGAGGTACAAGGCCAAGCGGCCGTTCCGCCTCGCCTGCATCCAACTCGCTACCTATGACGGCACCGTCTACAACGTTCGCAAGGTGATGGAGAAAATCGGACACCTCTGCGACTACGTACTGTGGGATGAAGCCTGGATCGGCTACAACGCTTTCCACCCGCTGTTCGAAGACCACAGTCCCATGCGTATCGAGGATCTGGGGCCAGAGATGCCGGGGCTGTTCTCGACCCAGTCCGTCCACAAGCAGGGCGCCGGTTTTTCGCAGGCCTCGCAGATCCACAAGCGCGACGAGCATATCAGCGGCCAGCGTCGGTTCGTCGAGCACAAGCGCTTCAACGAATCGTTCCTGATGAATGCCTCTACCTCGCCCTTCTATCCCTTGTTCGCCTCGCTGGAGGTGAACGCCAAGATGCATGAGGGCAAGGCCGGCGAGATGCTGTGGGACCGCTGCATCGCGCTTGGAATCGAATGCCGCAAGAAACTGCGCGAATTCAGCCGCTTCTATGAGGAGAATGGAGAGGGTGACGAAGAGAAGTGGTTCTTCGACCCATTCGTGCCGGACAGGGTGACAATCCGCAACTCGGCCTTTTCCCCGGACGTCGAAGACGTGCCTTGGGAAAGCCTGCCGACGGATGTGCTCAAACGGGAGCAGCAGTGCTGGAATTTCCATCCGCAAGCCAAGTGGCACGGCTATTCCGGCTACGTCGACGGCTACGCGATGGTCGATCCCAACAAGCTGGCGCTACTGACCCCCGGGATCAACCGCAAGACCGGCGACTATCTCGACTTCGGCGTTCCCGCGACGGTGGTCGCCAACTATCTGCGCGAGCAGCGGGTCGTGCCGGAGAAGTGCGACCTGAACAGTTTGCTGTTCCTGATGACTCCGGCCGAAGACGAGAGCAAGCTCAACACGCTGATCGCGAAGCTGGTCAAGTTCAAGAACCTGTGGGATCGCGATGCGCCATTGCCCGAGATCCTGCCGACCGTGAGCGCGGCGCACAGCCAGCGCTATGCCGGGTATACGATCCGCAAGATCTGCAAGGAGATGCACGATTTCTACCGTGCGGCGAACGTCAAGGACCTGCAGCGGCAGAGCTTCAGGGCGTCCAGCTTCCCCGAGCTCGCGATGTCTTCCGAGAAGGCATACGAGGCGCTGGTCGCGAACGACGTCGACTACGTCCCGCTGGACGCCATCAAGGGCCGCATCTCGGCCACGCTTGCGCTGATCTACCCGCCAGGCATCGGCGTGGTGGTCCCGGGCGAGCGCTGGGATGAGAAAGCCCGGCCGATGCTCGATTACTTCCTTGCATTCGAGGAGTCGTTCAATCGCTTTCCCGGATTCAATTACGAAGTGCAGGGCGTCTACCAGGAGAGGATCGACGGCCGCATCAAGTTCCACACCTACGTGGTCAAAGAGTGAGGGCCGGATCCACACCGGAGGAGGAGCACCATGCCACAAGAACCGCAGCCGAAACGCATGAATTTGATGCAGCTGACCTTCATCGTGGCGGTCAACATGATGGGCTCCGGCATTATCATGCTGCCAACCAATATGGCAAAGGTCGGTGCGATATCCCTGCTGTCGTGGATTGTCACGGCGCTCGGTTCAATGGCAATCGCGTACGGCTTTGCCCAGGCCGGCCTTTTCAATCAGCGTCCGGGCGGCATGTCGGCATACGCCGAGGATGCATATGGCAAGTCGGGGTACTTCCTCGTCTTCATCCTGTATTTCCTGTCCCTTGCGATCGGAAACGTCGCCATCGGCATATCGGCTGTCGGATACCTGTCGTCGTTCTTGCCCGCGCTTTCGGCGACGCCGGTGGCGACATGTGTCAGCCTGATCTTCCTGCTTTGGCTTACGACAGTTGCCAACTTCGGCGGCCCAAGCATAACCGGGCGTATCGGGTCGATCACGGTTTGGGGCGTCATTATCCCGGTGGGCCTGCTGTCTGTCTTCGGCTGGTTCTGGTTTAGCCCCAGCACTTTCGGCGCGGCCTGGAATCCGCACGGGCTGAGCCTGGGTGAGGGTATGGGCTCCAGCATCGCGCTGACGCTTTGGGCTTTCCTGGGGATGGAATCTGCCGCCCAGAACTCCGCCGCGGTCGAGAACCCAAAACGCGACGTGCCTTTGGCATGCCTGTTCGGAACGCTTGGGGCCGCAGCGATCTACATTTTGTCGACCACTGTGATTCAGGGCATCGTGCCGAACGAGGAACTAGCCAAGTCGACCGGGCCGTTCGGCCTGGCCTATGCGCATATGTTCAACCCGTTCGTGGGATCGATCATCATGGCTCTGGCCGTCATGGCATGTCTGGGCTCGCTGCTCGGCTGGCAATTCACGATCGCCCAGACCGGCAAGGCGGCGGCCGACGAAAGGATGTTCCCAGCATTCTTCACCAAGGTGAACCGCATGGGGGCGCCGGTTACCGGCATGATCGTGATGGCTGTCGTGCAATCGCTGCTCGCACTGATGACGATCTCACCGACACTAAGCGAACAGTTCGCAGCGTTGGTGAACCTGGCGGTCGTCACCAACGTGCTGCCATACATCATAGCGCTATCGGCTCTCGTGATCATGATGAAGTCGGCAGGCGTGTCCGGATCGAAGTACGCATTCAACGTGTTCATCGTGACGGTGGCGATGCTCTACAGCACCTATGCACTCTACGCCTCGGGCCACTCGGCGGTGATGGGCGGCATGCTGGTGACGGCGCTCGCTTTCCTCATTTGGGGTTTCCTTGCGCCTCGTTTCAGCGGGCAGGCAGGCACGCCGGCGCGTGCAGCGGCAGCCTGAACTGGGGCATGGCAATGCGCTCGACAGGAGGACAACACATGCAAGCCGCACAGCAGAAAGCCGCTCGCCGGCATGGTATCGGTGCCCTTGGCCTCCTTGCCGTGGGCATCGGCGTTGGCCTTGCGCTCCTTGACGCGATCCCGGCTTCAGCCGCTACCCTCGATCGGGTTCGCCAAGCCGGGAAACTTGTATTCGGCTATCGCGCCGACGCCCGGCCGTTCTCGTTCGACGACGGGGGCAAGCCCACCGGGTATTCGATTACGCTTTGCCAAAACGTGGCAGACGAAGTCAAAACAGAGCTTGGCATTGCCGACCTGAAAGTTGAATGGGTTCCGGTCGCTGTCGAAGATCGCTTTGCTACGCTCGAGCAGGGCAAGATCGATCTCCTATGCGGTGCAGAGGTCACGCTGGAAAGACGGAAGCAGGTGTCGTTTTCCATACCCATCTTTCCCGGTGGCATCGCTGCGATGCTCAGGTCGGATGCTCCGCGGGCGCTGCAGGATGTCCTCGCTGGCCGGCCGGCATCCGGCCCCATCTGGCGTGGTTCGCCGGCGCAGATCCTCGAGGACAAGACCTTCTCGGTCGTTTCCGGCACTACTGGGCAGTCATGGCTTGAGAAGCGGTTGAACGAATTCCAACTGACGGCAGAGGTAGTTCCTGTGGAGAGCTACGATGCCGGCACGATGCGAGTGCTGGACCGCACGAGCGACGTGTTCTTCGGGGATCGGTCGATCCTCGTTGAAGCCGCTGCCGGCAACCCGTCAGGTGCCGACTTGATGGTTCTCGACAGGCAGTTCACCTCTCAGCCGATTGCGCTAACGATGGCGCGAAACGACGATGATTTTCGCTTGGTCGTGGATCGATCCCTTAGCCTGCAATTCTCATCAAAGGAGTTTCGCGATCTGTACACGAAATGGTTCGGGGCACCAGATGACGAGGTAACAGCCTTTTTCCGTCAGAGCGCATTGCCAGAATAGTTCTCACGTAGAATATATATTACCACGCTAGATGAGCAGGTGGTGCCTATCGGCACGTCGCCAGCCAAAAAATGAGATAGCGCAGTCAATGCAGCCGCCATCCTGATTGCAGGGCGAGCCTGCGCTCATGACGAGGAGCTTGGGCCTGAGACGCCGCCGGCGCCGATGCCCCAGGATATCGTTGCAATTCCGCAGGTTCCTTCAACGTCTCTTTTGGGGCTGCCTTTACGACCGACTACGTGTCGCGCGGCATCACCAATTCCAACAGTAGACCGGCAATACAGGGCTACGTTGAACCAAGTGTCGAACTCCCGACTGTCGGACGTGAAGAGCTGGATGTCCGAGGAGTAAGACACCTGCGCATTTCATAGCTTGCAGCGCAGCTGCAGAGCGCAATCCGTGGCCAATCGCCCGCGTGCGATCATTCGCCCCTGCTCACCTGGTGCCGGAGCTCCCGGCAAGGGGCAGGGAACGCTACGGTAACTTACTCCCTGATCCTTGATTGCGACGTCGCCGACGACAATCAATGCTTCAAGCGCCAGTTCTCCTTGGTCCGATGTCAGACACAGCGAGCCGTTCGGGAGAACGAGTATTCGGTGGCGTGTGCCGTCTCGCGGCGCAGGACTTCATACGTGATCGCGGGCTGGGCCACGCCAGTACCTTGAAGGACGAGGGGCATGAGGACAGTTGGGGTGCATTCGGAGGTAGGCAAGCTGCGGACGGTCATGGTCTGCAAACCTTCTCTCGCTCATCAACGCCTGACGCCGGGGAACTGCCATGATCTGCTTTTCGATGACGTGCTCTGGGTCCACGAGGCCCAGAAGGATCATTTCGACTTCGTGCTCAAAATGCAGCAGCGGGGGATCGAAGTCCTTGAATTGCATGACCTTCTTGCCGAGACCCTGGAGCAGGCCGACGGGCGTCGGTTCGTGCTCGACAGGCTGATCACGCCGAATTCGGTCGGCTTCCAGAACGCTTCGTTTATGCGGCCTTGGCTGGACGAGCTTGAGGCGACGCGACTTGGCAAGCACCTCATCGGCGGGATTACGATCTCCGACCTGCCTGACGGGATCGGCAAGGCGATGATGGTCGAGGCCTTCGGAGGAGTTGAATTCATCCTGCCGCCGATACCCAACACCTTGTTCCAGCGCGACCCGTCGTGCTGGATTTATAACGGCGTCACCTGCAACCCCATGTACTGGCCCGCGCGCAAGCCGGAAACGCTGCTTCAGCGTGCGATCTACAAATTCCATCCGTCGTTCCGAGAGGCTGACTTCAAGATCTGGTGGGGCGACTCCGACGAGTCGTTCGCCAGCGCGTCGATCGAGGGCGGAGACGTCATGCCGATCGGTAACGGCGTCGTCCTCGTCGGCCTGGGCGAACGGACGACCCATGAGGCCGTGGGCCAGTTGGCTCTCGAGCTCTTTCGCAACAAGGCCGCCACGCGCGTCGTCGGGTGCCTCATGCCCAAGAGCCGGGCAGCGATGCATCTCGACACCGTGTTCACGTTCTGCGACCGCGATCTGGTCACGATCTTCGAGGAAGTCGTCAATCAGGTCAGGTGCTTCAGCATACACCCCCTGGACGACGAAGGGCATTTCGAAGTCCGTCGCGACGAGCAGCCGCTTCTCGCGGTCGTACAAGAGGCACTTGGCTTGAAACGGCTCCGCTCCGTGCCGACCGGCGGCAACGCATTTGAGGCCGAACGCGAGCAATGGGACGATGGCAATAATGTCGTCGCCCTCGAGCCTGGGGTGGTCGTTGCATACGACCGCAACACCTACACCAACACGCTTCTGAGAAAGGCCGGCGTGGAAGTCATCACCATCCGGGGCGCCGAGCTTGGGCGAGGCCGTGGCGGCGGGCACTGCATGACCTGTCCTGTCTGGCGTGACCCTGTCGACTGAACCGGTCACCACTTCTCAAGGGAGAGAACGCATGAGCTTCAACCTCCGCAACCGCTCGCTGTTGACGGTACAGGACTATACGCCGCGCGAGTTTCAGCATCTGCTCGACCTCGCCCGCGACCTGAAGCGCGCCAAATATGCCCGCACCGAGCAGATGCATCTTCGAGGCAAGGAGATCTGCCTGATCTTCGAGAAGACCTCGACGCGCACGCGCTGCTCTTTCGAGGTCGCCTGCTACGATCAGGGCGCCAACGTCACCTATCTCGATCCGGCCGGCTCCCAGATCGGGCACAAGGAGTCCTTCAAGGACACAGCGCGCGTGTTGGGACGCATGTTCGACGCGATCGAGTATCGGGGATCGGCGCAAAAGGGGGTGGAGGACCTCGCAAGATATGCCGGAGTTCCGGTCTACAACGGGCTGACCGACGAATACCACCCGACTCAGATGCTCGCCGACGTCATGACCATGCGCGAGAATGGCGACAGGCCGATCACCGACATCAAATACGCTTACGTCGGAGACACCCGCTCCAACATGGGGCACTCGCTCATGATTGTCGGATGCCTGATGGGAATGGATGTGCGTATCTGCGGTCCCAAGGAACTCTGGCCGTCCGATGAATATACGAGCATCGCCAAGAAGCTGGCTGAGAAATCCGGCGCGAGATTGACGATCACTGCGGACGTCAAGGCCGCGGTGAAGGACGTGCATTTCATCCATACGGACGTTTGGGTCTCGATGGGCGAGTCCAAGGAGGTCTGGGGCGAGCGTATCAAGCTGCTCAAGCCCTACCAAGTGAACTCTGCCATGATGAAAGCCAGCGGCAACCCGCAGGTGAAGTTCATGCACTGCCTCCCTGCGTTCCACGACACGGAAACCGTCCTTGGCAAGCAAATCGCCGAGAACTACGGCATGGCTGACGGACTCGAGGTTACCAACGACGTGTTCGAGTCGGAAGCCAACGTCGCGTTCGAGCAAGCGGAGAACCGAATGCACACGATCAAGGCACTTCTCGTCGCGACTTTGGGGGACTGACCGAATGCGGGTCGTGATCGCGCTTGGCGGCAACGCGCTTTTGAAACGCGGCGAACCGATGACGGCGGAAGTCCAGCGCAGGAACATCCGTACCGCGGCTATAGCTATGGCGCCGGTTGCCTCCGCACACCAGCTGGTCATCAGCCATGGCAATGGTCCGCAGGTTGGCCTGCTCGCATTGCAAGGGGCAGCCTATAAGGCGGACGAGGCCTACCCGCTGGATGTCTTGGGTGCTGAGACGGAAGGCATGATCGGCTACATGATCGAACAGGAGCTCGGCAATCTGCTGCCGTTCGAGGTACCATTCGCCACACTGCTGACCATGGTCGAGGTCGACGGTAACGACCCAGGGTTCAAGAATCCAACCAAGTTTGTCGGCCCTGTCTACGACGAGGCGCAAGCGCAACAGATCAAGGCCGAAAAGGGATGGACGTTCAAGCTCGACGGCACAATGTGGCGCCGCGTCGTTCCATCGCCGCAACCGAAGCGCATCTTCGAGATGCGGCCGATACGCTGGCTGCTGGATCAAGGTACGGTCGTCATTTGCGCCGGTGGTGGCGGCATTCCTACGATGTACGCGCCCGATTCCGACCGCAAGCTCGTTGGCGTCGAGGCGGTCATCGACAAGGACCTCTGTACGGAGCTCCTTGCCCGCGAGCTTGATGCCGACCTGCTCGTGATGGCGACCGACGCGGAGGCGGTATTCCTGGGGTGGGGCACGCCGCAGGCCAAGGCGATCCACAGGGCCAGTCCAGAAGCAATTTCGGAGCACACGTTCCCCGCCGGCTCGATGGGTCCGAAGGTCGATGCTGCCTGTCAATTTGCGAGGGCGACGGGTCACATGGCAGCCATCGGCGCACTTGCCGACATCGAGGCGATCGTGCGGGGCGAGAAGGGCACAATTATCGGTGGGGGCTTCACGGGCCTTAGCTACCACTAGGCATCTCCCGCCCAACAGATTGGAATTCTTGGTAATGCAAGCCTTGGATCCGACCAAAAGCGAAACCGCCACCGGGCGAGTCGTTTCCGCACCCGAACAGGGCCTGCCACCGCATTCGGAAAGCCGCAAAAGCCTCGGGATAGCGGCGTGCACGGCGATTGTGGTCGGTAACATGGTCGGGTCGGGTTTCTACCTGTCGCCCGCTGCCGTCGCCCCCTATGGCAACCTTGCGATCCTGACCTGGATTGTAATGGGCGCAGGGGCAATCTGTCTGGGGCTGACCTTCGCCAGACTGGCGCGTTTGGCTCCGGCGACGGGCGGACCTTACGCCTATACCCGCCTGGCCTATGGCGACTTTCCCGGCTTTCTCATCGCGTGGGGCTACTGGATATCGATCTGGGCTTCGCTGCCGGTAATCGCCGTCGCCCTTGCTGGGGCTGTGGTCGACCTGTTCCCGATGCTGCGGGGTCGTGGGATGGTCGTCGCCCTTACCTTGAGCGCGATCTGGGTTGTCGTGTTCGTCAACCTGCGAGGGGTAGGCGCCGCCGGCCTCATGTCGCAGGTCACAACCTACGCCAAGCTAGTGCCGTTCGGAGCCGTCGCGGTGGTGGGCCTGCTCTACGTCGACACCTCGCACTTCAGCGAGTTCAATCCGAGCGGCCTGCCAATCCTGCAAGCAGGCGCGGCGCTTGCGCCGCTGACAATGTTCGCTTTCCTGGGGCTCGAGTCGGCCACTGTCCCTGCCGGCGATGTCCGCGACCCGGAGCGCACGATTCCCCGCTCAACGGTGCTGGGGATCACAATCGCAGCGACCCTCTATGTGTTAGGAACGATCGTGGTCATGGGCGTCTTGCCGCGGCAGGAACTCGTCCATTCGATCGCTCCGTTCTCCGACGCAGCTCGTGTGATGTGGGGGCGCGCAGGCGCGATCTCGATTGCGATCGCGGTGATCCTGTCATCGATCGGTGCGCTGAATGGCTGGACCTTGCTGATGGGGCAGGTGCCGATGGCGGCGGCGCGCGACGGGCTGTTCCCACCGCTTTTCGGCAGCCTGTCGACGCGAAATGTCCCGGCGATCGGAATCGTGGTCTCGGCTGTGTTGGCGACCCTGCTCGTTCTCGTTCAGGCTGCCGGGTCAGGAGGCTTCTCGGCGTTCTACACACTGGTCGTTGGCTTGAGCACGATGGCAGCGGTCATCCCTTACGCCTTCTGCGCCTTGGCAGGCAGCCTTGTCTCGGCACGTGTCAGCGGCGGCGCGCGTATCCCGCGCGTGACCGCCGTCGAACTTGTGGCGTTCGTAT
Source organism: Mesorhizobium sp. P2_E6 (assembly GCF_056403835.1). Lineage (NCBI taxonomy): Bacteria > Pseudomonadati > Pseudomonadota > Alphaproteobacteria > Hyphomicrobiales > Phyllobacteriaceae > Mesorhizobium > Mesorhizobium sp. P2_E6. Next base: position 378,686 of record NZ_JBFUEQ010000008.1, on the reverse strand, counting down.
TCGCCATGTTCACGCTCTATGGTTGTGGAGCAGAGCCGGTCCTCTATGGCTTGGTCCTGTTGCTGCTCGGTATTCCGGTGTACGTCTGGCAGCGGCGACGCGCCATCACGATGGCCTGATAGGGGCTCCAGTCATGCCGATCGGTGGTCCTCTCCTGGAATCGGACAACCCTACGCCGCTGCCCAGCGTTCCAGCGGTGACCTCGCGGCATCAGGACCTTGGGCGGATCACGTTGACCGTGCTGTTCATCGGCGGTCTGCTTGTTACCAGCATCTGGATCATGCGGCCGTTCCTGCCGGCGCTCCTTTGGGCTACGACGCTGGTTCTCGCGACCTGGCCATTGTTGCTTCGCGTACAGCACTACGCCGGCAACCGCCGTGGCATTGCGGTATTAGTGATGACCTTGGCGGTGCTGCTGGTTCTTATCGTGCCGCTTTGGGCGGCGGTGAGCACAGTCGTCACCAACATAGATGTAATCGGCGACATGGCGCGCACGCTGCTGTCCCTGCGGGTACCGCCCCCCCCGGATTGGCTGGCCGGAATTCCCGTGGTTGGGGCTCGGGCCGCCGAGGCATGGGGCAGGTTGTCTTCGGCTGGCCTGGATGAACTGGCACCCAAGCTTACTCCCTATGCTGGCGCGCTGACACAGTGGATCGCATCGGCTGCCGGAGGCCTCGGCAGCATGCTCCTGCAATTCCTGCTGACTGCCGCCATCGCGGCGGTAATGTACGCCAAGGGGGAACAGGCGGCGGCTGCGATGATACTCTTCGGCCGACGATTGGCCGGCGATCGTGGAGAGAAGGCCATTTATTTGGCGGGTCAGGCGATTCGCAGTGTGGCGCTGGGGGTAGTTGTGACGGCCTTGGCACAGAGCATCATAGCCGGCATCGGCCTGCGGCTGGTCGGCCTGCCATTCGCGGTGCTGCTCACAGCGCTGATGTTCGTGCTCTGCCTGATACAACTCGGTCCAGGCTTGGTGCTTATCCCGGCAGTAATCTGGATGTACTATTCAGGCAGCACCCTCGGCGCGACCGTTCTGCTGCTCTTCGCAATTGTCGCCATGACGATCGACCAGTTCATTCGACCGATCCTGATCCGGAGAGGGGCCGACTTGCCCTTGCTTCTGATCCTTGCCGGGGTGGTTGGCGGGCTGATTGCGTTCGGCATCCTCGGCATCTTCATAGGCCCTACCGTCCTAGCCGTGGCCTATACCCTGCTGAACGCCTGGATGCAGGAAGATCCGACGCCTGTCGTGGCGAGGCAGTGATACGCCGATAGCGCGGCGATGTAGCAAGAAGCGTCTTCGTCAACAACCTGCACGTCCGCGGGAGATCAGCGGATGGAAACGGGGGCCTGACGGGAGATGCCGGCAGCGAGCGGAGCCTCGACCGAGGAGGACAACATCTGAGCCGCCGAACGACGGCCAGCAGCTGTGCCTTGTGCTACCGTAACTTACCTTCTGCTTCTTGATCGTGGCGGGTGACACCGCGATCAATATAGCAGAGCAAACTGCAGGCTCTTTCAGCGCTCGGCTACAGCGCCCGCATAATCCGGCGACGGCCGCAGCCCACCCCACATGGGAACGGGTCATGTCGCATTTCCGCCTTTTGAAACAGACCCGACAGATGACCGAGTACTCCTGCGGCGCATCGGCCTTGCAGTCGGTGTTCAGCTATTGGGGCCAGGAGATGGAAGAGGAGGCTCTGATGAGGCTCCTCGGCACTAACCCCGAGGTTGGCACCTTTCCTCAAGATCTGGTTCGTGGTGCTCGTTCGCTGGGTTTCGATGCCGAGATGAAAGAGAACTCTAGTCTCGACGATCTGGAGCGGTTCACGTCCGCCGGTCATCCGGTGATCGCGTTGGGGCAGGTCTGGAGGAGCGAGAAGGACACGCCGGAATCGGCGGCCGACGAGTGGGATTGCGGGCACTACATTGTGGTTCTCTCGGTCGACGCCGACTACGTCTACTTCCAGGACCCGTACATACGGATGGGCAAGGGCTTCGTGCCCAGATCGGCATTCGACGAGCATTGGCATCAGATCATGGGAGGCATCGCGCATGCCAGGTCTGCCGAAATGCATCGCGTCGCAATATTCATAAAGGGAAACGAGTCGACGATACGCCCAGGCACCGATCAATTCGACTTGTCAAAGCTCGATTTGAGCCAGCTAGGTTCCATAGATCTGATAAGCATCCATTTCCCGCGATATCTGCTGCCGTTCGATTTCCTCGCTGAACTGAAACAGCTGTTCGAGGGCGGGTTGGTTCGCCCGGATGCATTCGCGATTACGAGAAAGGACAGCGAGGGCAGGATATCGGGAATGCAAGGTGGGCGCCTGGAGGACGGCGAGGACGTCGTCGAGGTCAATGCCTTGATCGCAGCGCTTGCAGCCCAAGCGCGCGGCGACACGGCAGAAATCCGGACGAGCGCAAAGGCGGCGGCGCGAGCGGCTGGTGCCGGTGACTTTGGTCTGTCTGCTGACGACCTTCGCCGGCGCGCGGAGCGACTGCGTCCTGGGCATTCCGAAGTCGTCGTTCTGTTGGAGAACCGTTGGGAGTCGCGGTTCTACGATGTGACGCGCCGTCACGGAGGCACGGTTGCCGAACAGAAGATGATCTCTGCCGCTGCCCTCGCGAAAATGGGCGGTTGGATTGTGCCATCAACCGCGTGATCCGGCGGCTCGGGCAGCGGTATTTCCGGTGAGCCGCCAGGAGTTTCGAAATGGAAGGCGCAACTGCCTCACGGCCGTTGCGCCGGCAACTGTAACTTACTTGTCGCCGCTGTGCATCCTGCAGGCGAAGGGGCAAACTAATGCGACTGTCTGCGAAGTACCAATGAAAGACCCGAGCAACAGGTCAATGCCGCTGACGGCCGCGATGGTCCGGTTCGTTGATGTGGCGGAGTTGATCAAGGCCCGCAGCATCTCGGACGAGGTCTTGCGGGATATGTGTGAAGACTACCGGCTGGCTCGCACGACGCTCACCAGACTGAAGAAAGCGAAGCCAAGGCGGCCGGCAGAGATTTCCGAATACACGACCCTGGTGTCCGAACTCGAAGACGAGATCATCCGCCGCTTGCTGGGTGACGAAGAACGGCCGACGGTTAACAAGGAGTAGCGGCGATGTCGGATGCCATACATCCTGGGGCGCGCCTCATCACATGCCTTCATTCATAACCGCGCTAGGGAGGCAAGCGTGGCTCAGCGAGGTTGCAGGGCGGCAGACAAGGCGTCCATCAATGTTTTTGCCGGACACGGCTTCTCGAGATAGGCTGCGCAGCCTGCAGCCATGGCGGCGTCTTGGGTCGCCTTATGCCCATTGCCGGTGATAAAGATGACCGGGACATCGGAACCTGATCTGCACTGCTGAAGCGCGAGTTCTATTCCCGAGATGCCGCTAAGATGGATGTCTAGGATGAGGCAGGCCGCATCGCGCAGGTCTGCATACGCTTGAAATTCCTCGGCGGAGGAATACCCGGTAACCTCGAAGCCCTTTGCTCTCAGCAGCCTCGCGATTCCCTTGAGAAAACCGGGATCGTCATCGACGACCAGTATGCGCATGGACCCTATTCATCCAGATTGGACATCCAGAGTAGCTGCTCAACTCGGTTGTCGGGGTTGATCTCGATCCAGAATAGCAAGGCGAACGCGATCGCTGCTATTGTCCAGTCGGACATGTTGGACGCAAATCTTACAGCAAATGCAAAAACGTCAGGCAGGCGACTTCGCGGACGAGCTCAGGTCGGCGTCGGCCTGCTCTGACAGAATTCCCAAGCGTTCGGCGAGCGAGACGAGGTCGGTAATCGTCCGGGCGCCCAGTTTTTCGAATATCCTGTGCCGATGTGCTTTTATCGTCCGTTCGGTAATGCCGAGAGCGTAAGCCGTTTGCTTGTTCATGCGCCCCCGCACGATGAAGTCGAACACCTGGCGCTCGCGCGGTGTCAACGTTTCCAGCAGTGCGTGCGCATCTCGCATCCGTTGCTGGTGCTTGGACTCTGTATCGTGCCGCGCGATTGCGCGTCCGATGCTTTCGAGCAAGGCCTGACCCGCCACCGGCTTGGTCAGAAAGTCCTCGGCGCCGGACTTGATCGCCGTGACCGTGGTCGGAATGTCGCCGTGACCCGTGAGGAAGACGATCGGGAACGGCGAACCAATCTCGACCAGTCGCCGCTGCAGGGCAGGCCCGCTCAAGCCGGGCAGGCTGACATCGAGGAGAATGCAGCCAACTTCCGCCCCGGCGCAAACCTGCGCCAGAAACTGGTCTGCGCTGGGGTATTCGGCAACCTCGTAGCCGTGCAGGCGCAGCAGCCGCGCGGTTGCATGACGGAACAGGCTATCGTCGTCTACAATATGAACTAGGCTGCCCATCGGATTCATATCGCACCGGCATTCGCGAGCAGCGTGATGTAGAACGCCGCGCCGCGATCCTGCTTAGTCAAGAGCGACAACCCCACAACCAGCGCCCAGCTCGCGTTCTCAGCATGAACTTGGTCGCTCAGGGCTTCATCGAAAGGTGCCCATGCCAAAATTGCCATTTGCCGTTATCTTAGGCAGAATTGCACTACCTAACTTTGTATTAACGTGAAAAGCATTCTTTCTTTTCGGCGGTGCGTTATCTGGTTGTAACTTGTCCCTAGGGACAATGTCTTGACGGCCACTGATCGCCGGTACAATTCCAATCTCCCCGCTCTAAGTTTAGAGCTTGCTCCCATTCGCGCGAATGTCAACGGTCGAGAGTCGATGAGCAGGTCTCTGCCTTCGTGGAGGGTCGAAATGATTGACGCGGACGAGATACGCTGCCTGACTACCCCTTCTCCCGCCGCTGCGTTGGACCGCTATGACGGCGCAGCGACTGCTGATCCTGCAACATCGCGCTCCGATGAAATCCACCGCGAGTTGGACCGCGTGGTGGATTCCGTTCGGTTCGACGCGTCAGAGCGCAATCGGCGGTTCCTTGCATATGTGGTCGAAGAAGCGCTGGCAGGCAGGGGAGGGCGCATCAAGGCATACAACATCGCGACCGAAGTGTTTGGCCGCGACGTCAACTTCGATCCCCAGCTTGATCCGGTGGTACGGATGGAAGCCCGCCGGTTGCGCAGATCGCTTGAGCGCTTCTATCTCACCTGCGGCGACAACAGCTCGATCAGGATTGCCATGCCGAAAGGCGGCTATGTGCCCGAGTTTCAGACTGCTGCCCTCTGGTCACCGTCAGCTGGTGACGCACAGGCGAATGCCCCCAGCGAACCGGCTGGAACGGAGCGCGCGTCGACGATCCTTGTGGCGCCATTTGATGCCGAAGGCGATCAATCTATGTTCCTGCATTTCAATCGCGGATTTGCCGAACAGGTCACAATCGGTCTAGCTCGTTTCCCCGAAATCGCCGTCTTTGAACGGCCTTCGGACGCGCATTACGCATCGGCGGCAGCCGGTGAGCAACGCCGCAATGCGAATGGGGAGTTTGTCCTGAGCGGCAGCACCGCACTCTTCGCCGGCTCTCTCAACGTGAAAGCCGTTCTAGTTCAAGCGCGGACCGGGCGGGTGCTCTGGGGGCAGAGCTTCGAACGAGACCTCCAATGCGGGAACGTGCTGAGCATCCGCGACGAGGTGGCGAATTCGCTCGTGCGCGCGTTGGCACAACCCTACGGCGTCATCAGCAGCATAGCCAATGCCGCTGCCCAAGCGAAGGAACCGCGGTCCCTAAGTCCTGTCGAGTGCGTCATCAGGTTTTACGAGTACAAGCGGACCTACCGGAGGGACCTCTTTTCAGGTGTGCGTCAGTGTCTCGAACGAACCGCAATCACCAACCCGGATTATGCCGAGGCGTTCGCCTGCCTGTCTCAACTGTACACCGATGGGCATCGGTTTGGGTTCGCACCCACGGAGTCCCCCTCTGGACTGCGCCGGCAGGCCATAGAGCTTGCGGATAGGGCGGTCCAACTGGCTCCCGATTCCAGCCGCGGCCATCATGCTCGGGGACTGGCTTATTGGTTTGCTCAGGACGTGCCCGCCAGCCTGAAGGCCATGCAGATGGCCCTCGCCTTCAACCCCAACGCGACAGACATCATGACCGATCTGGGTCTGATCTGGTCCTTGCTGGGTGAATGGGGCAAAGGAGTTCCACTGCTCGAGAAGGCCTCCGCACAACAACTGTCGCGGCTCGGCGCCAACTGCGTGGGATTGTCCCTCTATCATTTCGTGAACGGACGCTACGAAGAGGCGCTGGCCGAAGCGCGTGATGTGGACATGCCGGACGTGACGCATGGCTTTGTGGCCCGAGCGATCTCCCTCGTTCGCCTAGGGCGGAAGGAAGAGGCCGCCCGGGCTGTCCAGAGGATTGTTGAACTCGCTCCTTGTCGCGGCGGCGGCATTCTGGCCGACTTGGCCGGCGTCAACGCCAATCCCGACCTGGCCGACAAGGTCTTGGCAGCATTGCGAGAAGCCGGGCTTTCGACGGAGGTCACACGCCACTGAACCGTGTGACGAGGGCGCGGATCGGCGGCATTCGAACGACATCCTTGCGGCTCGGAGTTCGTCGCCGTCGCGGCGATGAGTTCTTCCTCCTGTCCTTACCCGCTCGCTGGTGGCACATCCACTGCACCTTCGCGACCAGCGCGCCGAACTGGCCCGATGCCGATGGCGCCGATTGCCAGCATCTTATCGGCCACCAATGTCACTTGCTCGGAAACGACAAGGAGGCCCCACGGCTGCCATAGCGAGTCCGGCCGACACGTCGCTACGCAACCAGCCCAGTCGATAGCCTGAGAGGCTCGTAAACACCGGCAACCGAGGAGCCGCAAGAGTCCAGCCAACAATCTCGCGCTCGCGCGGGCTGGCGGTCGCGCCTATCCCGCTATCGCCGGACTGCCCCCCGAGACCGGCATCTATGCCAGCATCGCCCCACTGATCGCCTACGCCGTGTTGTCATCGCCCGATGACAGGAGGTCGAGGGTGCCGTACGCAAGCAAGGCCGCCACCACATCTGGTGCCTGAAGGAGGCGGACAGCCAGTCTGATCGTAGTCCGCGAAACGGGCTCAGTGCGTCTGCTCGACCCGAACTATGCTGCCGCGCATGCTTTGTTTCACTCTGCGGCCGGGACGGTGCGTGGATCGAGCCGCAGCGACTCGGGCGTGACAGCCCGTTCGGCCGGCAGTGTCCTGAACGCCCCCTTTGCAGCCTGCGATACCGGAGCGCGGCGGCTGATACGCAGGAGAGCATATGCGGCGAGCACTGCGTGAGGGAGGGCCGTTGCGAGGAACAGGCTCTCCGGTCGCATCTTGGTCATCACCGCGGCTCCCAGCATCGGCCCGACAATTGTGCCGAACCCATAGAATAACAGCAGACCGCTCGACACCTTGACGAACTCGTCCGGGCGGGCGTGGTCGTTTGCATGCGCCACTGCGACCGAATAGAGGGTGTAGGCCAGGCCCCCGTAGGCTGCGGTGGTGACAATCACGAGTGCCGCCGATCGTGGCTGGAGTACGAAGATGAGAAGTCCGAATGCGGCCGCTCCGACCGCCGCGCCCGCCAGCACAAAGCGGCGGTCGGTGATGTCGGACAGCCGACCCGCGGGAAACTGGAGAGCGGCACCGGCGAGCACAACTACGCTTGCCATCAGTGCAATACCCGCGTTGCCAATTCCGATGCGGGCACCATAGACGGCTCCGAGCGTCCCCCAGGCTCCGTTGGCAATACCTGTCATGAGGCAGCCGACCAGAGCGATCGGGGAAGTAGCATAAAGACCTTTCAGATCGAGAGTGACATCCTCAAGCGGTTGCGGTGTCACTGCCGATGATACCGCCGTCGGGATCAACGCGAGGCAGAAGAAGATCCCCGCGACCATGAACAATGACGCGTCCCCGATGTTGCCTATGGCGACAATCATCTGGCCGGCCATGATCGAGACATAGGACACGATCATATAGAGGCCGAAGACGCGGCCGCGGTTGTCATTGGTCGCCTTCTCGTTCAACCAACTCTCGATGACCATATAGGCGCCGGCCATGGCGAAGCCTGTGAAGGCGCGCAGAGCGATCCACACATACTGCTCGATTATCAAACCCGTCAGCAGCGCGATGATTGCACCAGCCGCTGCAAAGGTGCCGAACGCACGGACGTGCCCGATCCGACGGACAAGCCTAGGTGCGAAGATGCAGCCGGCGACGAAGCCGCCCGCCCAGGCAGTTCCGAGCAGGCCAAGCGACGCTGTCGAAAAGCCCTCCGCCTGCCCACGCAACGGCAAGAGCAAGCCATGCAACCCTGTCGCTGCAAGCAGGAATCCAGTGCCGCGAAGAAGCGACAGGATCGGGCGGTAGCCGATAGGTAAGAGGTAACCCAGCATCTTCCGATCGGGCTCAACAGACTTGGCACCCACACTAACTGGCCGCCGGCCGCCCAAAGTCAACACATGAGCTATACATAAGTGCGCAAAGAGGGCACGTTATTGTCTTATGAGAAGCACGCAGCCTGAACCTCGCGCCACCTCAAGGGCATGGTTTTGAGGTATGGCTGGGCTAATCCGATCCTGAGCTATCGCGGTCCGTCACCCTCAGAGCCTGCACGCTGACAGCCGCAACGAGCCCAGTCAGCACAATCCCTGCGAAACCGATCACCAATGACAGCAACCGCGCCGAAACATGTTTGGGCGTAAAGTCGCCATAGCCGATAGTGAGCCCTGTCACGAAGGTGAAGTAGAGGGCCTCGTCGATCCGCCAACTCTCTATGCGCCAGATCATAAGCCCGGACCCAACCATGACCAGGAGAATCCCCGACAGGATGGGCCAGACCACACGAAGTTGCTGGACGAGCGCCAAGAAGAACAGACGCCTCATTTGCCTTGCTTGCGGCTTGTCGCGTGTCTTTGCCGACATGATCTCCGACCTTTCTGCTGTTCACGGTCAGGAACGCCGCCGATGGTCACGTTGACTTCACGGTATAGCCGGCGGCAGGATGTACAGCGTCATGGCGAAGATTATGTATACCATCAACACGAGGACGCCGACGAACCATGCCGACCGTCCGCTGTTCGTGACGAACATCGCGGTTAGGGTCGCGATTAGCACCATCACCACGGCACCCGGCCAGAACTGCAGGTCCATCGGCGACGGGCCGACCAGGTAACTCAGCAGCACCAGTACGGGTGCAACGAACAAAGCGATCTGGGAAGCGCTTCCCAGCGCGATCCCCACGCTCAAGTCGAGCCGGTTCTTGCGCGCGCCGGAAAACGCCGAGGCCATTTCGGCGGCGCCACCAACCAGTGCGACGACGATAAAGCCGACAAAAGCAGGGGTCATCCCCAAAGCTTCGGCTGCCTTTTGAACTGACTCGACGAAGATCTCGCTGACCAGGGCCACGAGTACTGTGACACCGACCAGCGTGGCCAGGGCCAGTCTAATCGGCCACGGTGCTTCACCTGCTTCGGCATGCTCCGCCGCGGCAAAGACCTCACGATGTGTACGGAGCGAGAACAACAGGCCTAGTCCATATCCGACGATCAGCAGAACGGCCAGGCCAAGGCTGAGCTTTTGGGTGACCGCTGCAGTTGAGGTCGAGTCCACTTCTGCGACAGCCGAAGGCATGAGGAGGGCGATTGTTGCCAAGAAAAGCAGACCCGACTGAAGACGCGCGCTGGCTCTATTGAATTCCTGGAAATGGTATCTGAGTCCGCCGAGCAGAAACGAGGCCCCCAGCATGAACAGCGTGTTGGTGACGATCGCGCCGGCAATGGATGCCTTTACCAACGTGTACTCTCCGGCGCGCAGGGCGGCCAGTGCGATGACCAGCTCGGTCAGATTTCCCAAGGTGGCATTGAGTAGCCCACCGGCGGCATCACCTGTCTCGGCGGCTACGGATTCGGTAGCGTGACTGAGCAACCCCGCCAGCGGTACGATGGCAAGCACCGACAAGACAAAGAGCGCCGTGTGGGCTTCGGGAGTGAACTTCGCGGCGGCGAACACCACCGGCACAGCGACCAGCAACCAAAGCATGGGGCTTTGGCGAATCTCCGTCAGAAGGGGGCTCAACTGTTCACTCCTGTTCGGTCGCCCAGACGGATCGGTGTTTGCCCTGACAATGCACCTGGCTACGGGTAGCGATTATAAGATCCGCCGGCGGATAACCGAAACTCACACCATAGCCGCATTTGACGCCCTCAATGATACCAGCGCTCGACGAGATAGCAAAGCGTCGTGCGCGATCTTGTTCGGCCGCCCGGCATGGCGGGCTCAGGTTTTGGCCATACGACCTGCAGATATTGCTCCGGCGGGCAGCTCTGCTGCTGCGAAACGTAGAAGGCATAGACCTCGATCCGGATGTGGCCGAATCGATCGGCTTGGTTGCTGGCGAACTGAACCTGCCACGGTCAGAAGTGCTACAGACCATCCTGCGCGACTGGTTGATCACTGGTGGCCGGCTACCAGTCGATACGATCGACCTGAAACCGCGCTTGAAAGTGTTCCGAGTGCGTATGCAAGGCATCGGGCTGACCTATCGCCGAAGAGCAACGGGGCGTGAATGTCATACTTCCAACAGAATACTACTGTTTCTTGGTAGCCAGCCAAAGGTGGGGCTTTTGGGAGGAGACTCTGACCATGAAACGCTATTTTCCGATTGCACTCGCAGTTGCGATTATCGGTTTGACCGGCCACGCAATGGCGGAGGAAGTGGACATGTCGAAGCTCACCTGCAAGGAGGTGACTGCTATGCGGCCCGCCAAGATTGCTCGCGTTGCCATGTGGGTGAACGGCTATGTCCATGGCAAAGCTGGCAACGCCAAAATCGACACTGACAAGACAGATGCCAATGCAGAGAAGATCGCTGCTTATTGCAAGAAGCACCCCGACGCCACGGTGGCGAGCGCGTTAGAGGCGGTCGCCAAGATGTAGCAGAAGATTAAATGAAGCCTAGCCGACGGGCGCCTGGACTCGACGGCCCGGTTAACCGGTGTCGGACCGGACCCTGTTCAGGAAACGCACTGGCGGGCTTCCCTGTGACGACCCGGCTACTCGCGCCCTTATGCCTTGATGGGACTTAAGCCACTGATTGAATTTGCTGAAATGTGGTAGAGGGACACGAACCCAGAACCAACCTTCTCTGCATGATCAACATCCGCTTTGCGCCGCAAATCGGACGCAGAGACGACTTTTGTCGATTCCCGAAAGCAGTCATCGTCGACGACCAAGTTGAAGTGCCCCAGGACCAGATATTGGCAGCTTCGATGCGTAGGTCGATGCGCAGGTAATCCTCATCCGGCTGGAAGCTATCTTGTAGCGGAACAGGCATTATCGGCGCGGCTCAACTGTTATGGCCGCTGTGCTCTTTAGGCAGATCATTGGGGGGCAGAACGCAAGGCACTGTCAATCGGGCGATTGGCGTGTAACAGTATCTGCTAATATCCTTCAGGCGGTAAGCAAGGCTCCCCTCAAACGGCGGGATGTCTGTTGGGGAAGAGGCCGAATGCCAAGCTTAGTCGAAATGGACCTCGTGAGCCGTCTAGGGGACGCCAACCGCAAAATAGTCGAACTGGAAATCGCAAAGGCCACTGCAGCGACTGAACTTGATAAACTTTTAGCCGAAAACCAGCGCCTACTCAGAATAGGTGAGGAGCGCACAAAGGAACTCGCAATCCTCGGTAGTGTCGGCGAAGCAATGTCGAAGACATTGACGGCAAAGACGGTGACTCGTATTGTCGGTGATAAGGTGCGAGAAATATTCGGAACCGACGTCACTGAAATCCTATTGCACGATGAAGCCTCTGGTTTGATCAGTGTCCCCTATTCGTTTTATCGAGACTATGTGGAGGTCGAACCGTTCCCTTTGGGTGCAGGATTGACTTCCCAAATTATCCTCTCGGGTAAACCGAAGATTCTCAACACCTTCGAGCAAGCGGTTGAACTGGGTGTCATTGTCCTCACCGAAGATGAGCGGTCCGAATCCTACATCGGCGTGCCGATCATCGCCGGAGACAAAACTCTGGGCGTTGTGAGCGTGCAGAGCTACAAAAAAAACGCGTTCAACGAAGATCATGTCCGTCTGTTGCAGGGGCTCTCATCGAGCATGGGCGTGGCCATCGCCAATGCTCGTCTTTTCGATGAGACGCAGCGCCTGCTGAAAGTTTCGGAGGAGCGCGCAAAAGAACTCGCGATCCTAAACAGCGTCGGCGAAGCAATGGCCAAGACGCTGAACGTCAAGACCGTCACTCGCATCGTCGGCGATAAGGTCCGCGAAATATTCGGAACGGACGTTACTGAAATCTTGTTGCGTAGTGATAGGTCTGACCTGATCACCGTACCCTATGCATTTTACAAGGGCTATCAGGATCCCGAGCCATTTGCGATGGGCGAAGGGCTTACGTCAAAGGTCATATCGTCAGGCAAACCATTGGTATTGGGTACGACTGAGCAACACGTTGCTCTGGGCGCGCTCATACCTACCGAGGAGGACAGGACCGAATCCTACCTGGGCGTGCCGATCATCGCCGGTGACAGAATTCTGGGTGTAGTCAGCGTGCAGAGCTACGAGAAGAATGTCTTCAATGAAGATCATGTGCGTCTGTTGCAGGGGCTGTCATCCAGCATGGGCATCGCCATCGCCAACGCCCACCTGTTCGATGAGACCCAGCGCCTGTTGAAAATGATGGAGGCCCGCAACGCTGAACTGGCCTTCGTGAATGGCGTTCAGGAGGTGCTCGTCTCCAATGTGCAAATGCAGGCGATATATGACCAGATCGGCGATAAGATCCATGAGATATTCGACGCCCAGGTGGTGGATATCGGACTTTTCAACCCGGACGACAACCTCCTGCATTTCCCCTACGCGATCGAGCGGAACGTTCGCTTCCCCGATGAGCCGATCCCGCTCGTTGGCTTTCGCAAGCATGTCTTAGAGACGGGGCAGCCATTGCTGCTCAATGAGGGGATCATCGCCGCGACCGAGAAATACGGCAACCCGAGCGTGGCGCAGGGAAAGGCGCCGAAGTCGATCCTGTTCGTACCGATGATCATCGAAGGACAGGCCAAGGGCGTCATCTCGCTGCAAAACCTTGATCGTGAGCACGCCTTCAATGAATCGGACGTGAACCTGCTCACGACGATCGGCAATGCGACGTCAATTGCAATTGAAAAGGCGAGGCTCTTCACCGAGACGCGGCGCTTGCTGAAAGTAACAGAGGACCGCGCAGCAGAACTAGCCATTCTCAATAACGTCGGCGAGGCCATGACGCAGTCGCTGGATCTGGACACGGTCATTCGCCTCGTAGGCGACAAGGTGCGGGAGGCCTTCGGCACCGAGGTCAGCGAAATCTTGTTGCACGACAGCGAATCCGGCCTGATCCATGTCCCTTATGCGTACTTCAGGCAATATAGAGTAATTGATCCATTTCCATTCGGCATCGGTGTAGCGTCCAAAATTATAGAAACAGGGCGGCCGTTGGTCTTTCAGACCCTCGCGAAAGGAAGAGAGATTGGCGCGTACTTTCCAAACGAAGGAGACAGGACTGCATCTTACATAGGTGTACCCATCAAGTCTGGCGAAAAAACGCTGGGGGTTATCAGTGTACAGAGCTACCTGGAGAATGCGTTTGACGAAAATGACGTACGCCTTCTGCAGACGGTCGCCTCCAACATGGGGGTCGCCATTGCCAATGCCCGCCTATTTAACGAAACACAGCGCCTGCTACGAGTGACCGAGGCCCGCGCCGCCGAGCTTGGTGCTATCAGCACGGTCAGCCAGGCGCTGATTGCGGAATCCGAACTCGAAAGCACGATCCAGCTGATCGGCGACCAGATGCAGGAAATCTTCGATGCAGATATCGTCTATGTCGCTCTGCTCGACCCGGAAACCAAGCTAATCCATTTCCCCTATCAGTTTGGCGAGGCCTTCAATACGCTAACCCTCGGTGAAGGGCTGACAAGCAAGATCATAGAAACTGGCCACCCGCTGCTTATCAATCAGGATGTTGCAGAACGCGGTGCTCAGATCGGGGCCACCCCCGTCGGCAAGGATGCCTTGTCCTATCTGGGAGTTCCGATCAAGACGGCGCAAGGCACGCTAGGAGTGATCAGCGTGCAGAGCACTACCCGGGAGGGCATATTTACCGACGACTCGCTCCGCTTGCTTTCCACCATTGCCGCCAATGCCGGTGCTGCCCTGCATAACGCGCAGCTATTTACTGAGCTCAAACAGCTATCCCTTGCGCTGCAGCAAGCAAAGGAGGCGGCCGAGGCGGCAAATGAGGCGAAGAGTTCTTTTCTGGCGACCATGAGCCACGAAATCCGCACACCAATGAACGGCGTGATCGGAATGAGCAACTTGCTGCTCGGTACAAACCTTGACCCCGAACAACGCGAGATCAGCGAGACGATCAGCCACAGCGGGGAGGCGCTGCTAACGATCATCAATGATATACTTGATTTTTCCAAAGTTGAGGCTGGCAAGCTGGAGCTCGATCCAAGGCCCTTCGAACTGCGGGAATGCCTTGAGAGCGCGATTGACCTCGTAGCCTCCAAGACCGCGGAGAAGGGGCTCGACCTTGCCTACCTGGTGGAGCCCGGTACTCCCGACGGGATTGTCGCAGACAGCACGAGGCTGCGACAGATCTTGCTTAACATCCTCAACAATGCCGTGAAATTCACCGAACGAGGTGAAATCGTACTATCGGTGATGAAAGTTCCGCACGCAACTGAGGGTGCGGGCGCAGCCCACAGCGGAAGCGCGGAGGGGTTGTCCACCCTGCAGTTTTCAGTACGCGATACCGGCATCGGTATTCCCGAGGACCGATTGGATCGCTTGTTCAAGTCATTCAGCCAGGTAGATGCCTCGACGACGCGGCGCTACGGCGGGACGGGGCTAGGGTTGGCGATTAGCAAACGCCTGGCAGAACTGATGGGTGGGCAAGTATGGGTGGAAAGTGTTGAAGGGGCGGGTACAACATTCTTCTTCACGATCCGCGCCGCCGCTGCGCCCGCTCCTAGGCAGGCGCAAATGTCCGTGGCCAAAGTTGAACTCGCGGGCAAACGGTTGCTGATCGTGGACGACAACGCAACCAACCGGCGAATCCTATCTCTGCAGGCCCAATCCTGGGCCATGGTGCCACATACAACCGAATCGCCGCTTAACGCATTCGACAGGATTGCAAGCGGCCAACATTATGACGCCGTCGTGCTCGACATGAACATGCCAGAGATGGACGGTATTGAACTGGCCAAACGATTACGTGGGCTTGGTCAAAGCGGTGATCTGCCATTGATATTGTTGAGTTCCCTCGTACCCCTTGATGAGAGGAACAAGGCGGACATCGAAAGCATCAAATTCGCGGCCATGCTTCCCAAGCCGATCAAGCCCTCGCCACTCCTCAATGCTTTCATGTCAGTCTTTGCGGAGGCTCCTGTGCGACCCGCCCGGACCGATCAGCCGAAGGGACCGGCCCTAGATAGTTCGATGGCGGAAAAGTTTCCGCTTCGCATACTGCTTGTCGATGACAACAACACCAATAGAAAGCTTGGCTTCAAAGTGTTGGAGCGCCTTGGTTACCGACCGGACCTGGCAATCGACGGCCGGTCGGCGGTATCCACATACACGCAAGGCAGCCACGACGTCATTTTGATGGATATCGAAATGCCGGACATGGACGGTCTTGCGGCGACAAGATTGATCCGGGCGTCTGGTATCCAGGATGCGCGTCAGCCGTTTATCGTGGCCCTCACCGCCAACGCCATGGCCGGCGATAGGGAAAGGTATCTGGACGCCGGCATGGACGACTATCTCAGCAAGCCGCTACGCGTCGAGGACCTCATCGCCTCGTTGAACAAGGCGGTAGTGTCTGGTGGGCGCAGACCCGCTGGCGCAGCAAAGGATTTCGCGGTGCCCGGCACACCAAGCGGTGAAGAGGCAAATTAGGCGGCTGGCGCAACAACCCCAGGCTCCGTGGCGGCATTGTTTTCGAATTATGAGCTATCACTAAATTAGAATTGCTGCGACATTTAGCTTCTTGAGCACTAGGGGACATTGATAATCTCGGGAAACGGTTCGATTTTCGATATCACTTCAATAACAAACGGGAAAAGTTCGCGGTCACGGGCTGAGGAGCCAGGAGATAGCGGCGCATTTGGGGGTCGTTTTGGCTATCGAAAGAGAGGCGCTTGCAAAGCTTCGCGAGCTTGTAGGTGGCGAGGAAGCCGATCTGGTAGAACTTGGTGGAGTCCTTCCTCGAAGAAGGGCCTTCCATCATGCAAGACCTGCAGGCTTCTGTTGCGGCCTCGGATTTGGCTGCCACCCGCAGGGCCGCGCATTCTCTCAAATCCAATGCCAGGGACATGGGGGCTATCGACCTCGCCGAAATCTGCGCTCGACTGGAGCGGCGCTGCGAAAGTCGGGAACAGCCGGATTTGCAGCAGATCGACAGCGCGCAGGACGCCTTCGACTTGGCTGTCACGGAGCTTCGAGAGATTTTCGGTCTGGGAGGACGTCGTGCGTAACCCTGGCAAGATCCTCATAGTAGACGACTCCCGGACCATAAGAATCAAGCTCAAGAAGTCGGTCGAAGCACTCGGACATCAAGCCGAGGCGGTTGAGAGTGGCCGCGAGGCTCTCGACCGGCTTGCTGGCGAAAGCTTCGATCTCATTCTTCTCGACATTATCATGCCCGTGATGGACGGCTTCGAGGTGCTCAAGAGCCTCAAGGCGTCGTCCAGGACGCGGGATGTGCCGGTCATCGTGATCTCAGCGCTCGATGATGAGATGAGCAGCGTCGTCAAGGCGATTGAGCTTGGTGCCGAGGACTTTCTGCCCAAGAACTTTGAACTCGCTCTCCTCAAGGCACGCGTTGCGACCTGCATTGAGAAGAAAAGACTCCGCGACGTTGAGACGGAATATCTGCGGCAGGTGGCCAAGCTGACCAGGGCGGCCGCTACCCTGGAGACAGGGCGGTTCAACCCTTCGAAGCTCGGCATCCGCGATGTGGCAGGCCGTCCAGATGGTCTCGGCAAGCTCGCCACGGTGTTCGCGACAATGGCCCAGAAGGTCTACGAGCGCGAACGAAAGATGCGGCAGAACATCCGCACTTTTCGTGGCGCTTTACTGCTGCTGGCATGTGGCGGGTTATGGGGCGTGGTTGTGCCACTTTCCAAGATGGCTTCGCTGGTCGAGGCTCATCCGGTCGGACTGGCAATCCTTATTGACATTATTGGAGCTGTGTTCTGCATCGGGATAAGCCTGAAGCGTAAAACAATGCCGAATCTCAAGGGTCTCACGCGGGCGGAGTGGAAGTTCATCCTTGGTTTTGCGTTTATCAGCTCCGTGATCAACCAGGTCCTTGTGTATTGGGTGGCAAGCAAGCTTCCAGCTTCTATCGTCTCCATTGTCATCGTACTCGAGGGATTTGCAGTCTTTTTGTTCGCCGCCCTGATGCGGACCGAAGCGCCGAATTTGAAGCGTTTTTTAGGGCTTGGTTTGGGTCTCGTCGGCATCTGCATCATACTTCTCTACGGAGAGCCCGGGGAAATGGCCACCAGTTGGCTGTGGCTGGTCATTGCCCTTGTAATCCCCGTCACTTACGCGACCGAGGATATCTACCTCTCGGAGTCCAAACCCGCCAATATCGATAACGTCGCGCTTTTCGGCATCACGCTCGTTGTCTCGGTTTTGATGCTGATTCCAATTGCCGTCTTTTATCAGGACTTCATACCGTTCGATCTCTTGACCGGTCGGCTTGGCGTCATCGTCGTGCTGATGGCTGCCGCCGGCAATTTGGCGATGCTGCTCTTCATCCTGTTGATCTCCAGCACCGGTGCCGTCTTTGCCAGCCAAAACGCCTACGCGGGGACAGCAGCCGGCATAGGCTGGAGTATGCTTTTGCTTGGAGAGGCCATACCAGCTGTGACATGGGCCTCTCTGGCACTGGTCGTCGTTGGTCTCCTGATGGTCGAGCCCAAGCAGGAGGCTGAGGAGGAACCCCCGCTGATTGACGACTCGCTGGAGGAATTTGTCCCGCGGCTCGATCTGATGCCGGCACCGACGGAATGAAAGATCGGACTACGATCTCGACCGCGGCCGACACGGCTCGTTCCGGGTGGCGCGAGTTCTTCCATGGTAAAAGTCGGGAAGGCTTGGCTATCGGTCGTCATTCGAAGGCCTCTTGCAGGGCTTTACGCGTCCATCTCCAATGGCTCGTGCCTTGGCTCATCGTGCCAGATGACTCGCCTCAAATCGCGCCGGTTGACCGTCTGTCCACATACCGGGCACATGTGAAAGGGGTCAATATCATCCTTTGGCTGATCGCCGTGGCGTCGGCCGACGATGGGCGGCCCGAGTTCCGAGAGCTTCGTCATGGACGCTCGAACCACCGAGCACGGTAAAGGTTCCGGAACTATTTTAGCCAAAGCTTATTTAAGGGAGAGTGGGGAGCATGATCGCCTATTCGACAAAAAGCTACGGAAGCCGGTATTTTTGACCCGTCCGAATTGGCCTTGTTAGGACGAGTTTTCGAGCAGCTCAAGGTCGCCGACCAGCCGACTCCTGCGAGGGACGCACTCGCGTCTCGGATCATCGCGAATTACATGGCCGGCGTGACTGACGAGACGGAGTTGGTATCGCTTTCAAAGCAGCCGTTGGGGCGTTAGAAGCGCCGCTCCGGCGCGTTTCACGTATTGAAGAATGGCCGGTGCGGCTGGGCTATTTTGGGATGCTGGCGGCCACACCGGCCACTGCGGGATCGGGCGTTTTTTTGGGATCGTCCCCCGCGCTGCCTAAGTTATGAGCATATTAGCAGCTGCGCAACTAAGACTATCGGCGACACCAGGCCAAGCGGGACGTGGCACGGAAATTGCGGCGGCATCATCATATCAGGGAGGAGTGAAAAATGATGCGTCAAGATGGAACAACAGCAGCGCCAAAAAGGGCAATACGGCGCGTGCCAGAATGGCGCCTCAAGAAGAGAACGTTTGAGGTTCCGTACCTCATGAAGCTCGGCAACATCAGCCGCCAGGAAGCGCTGGCTTTGATCGCTAGCCATGGTGGAGACGGAGACGAAATCACTGCTGAACTGTTTTCGCGGAGAGGTCGATCACATTAGCTGTTCAGAACATGGGCGGCGTGGCGGATGATCGAAAGCGGTCCTAAGATTGTCTGCAATTCGTGCAGAGTGCCCCTTAGCAGTGTCAGTGAGCCGCAAGGTTCCGACCTCCTAGATCAAGGATAGCCATGGTAGCTTGACAGCGTGAGCGTCCGCTCTGAGCCAGAAGCCGCCGTCGAGTTCAGCCGCTTTACGGCAGCTATTCAACCCTCGACGCCCATGAGCGGACAGTCGGCCCGCGACCCCGATGCCGCCAAGCGCCCGCTCATGGCGCAAGCCAGGCCTAGCGATGGTATGGTTGTGGTCGTTTTTGACAGGCGAGCGAACCGCAAACTGCCGCAGCAAGGCCGGCGCTAAAGCATTGGTATTGCTGTCGTCAAAACCTAGGGATTTTTAGGGCTACTCCCCAGCTTTGGAGAATGATGGGCATTCAGAGAGCGTTTTGGGGAAGAACGTCGTTTCCGCATTCCCCGGCTTTCGGCTGCACACCCCGCAAACGCTGGGCTTTCGGGAAACCGTGCGGCGACCGGAGAATTGTTTGGACTTTGAAGGTGGTAGAGGGAAAGGAACCGGAATCCAACCTTCTCCATGGAGTGGCGCCATGACGGCAACTTGAAACGTGCCTCAGATACGTTGCTGACGACCGACCTAGTCGGAACCGCACTTAGGTCGGCTCCCCAAACTCCGCCTCGCTCCTTGCCGATGGGCGTCCCTCATAGTCGACGGGCGGCAACAGCATGACCTCCGTCTCGGCGCGGCCGTATTCCCTGCCGATTTGAAACGCTGCATAGATCGCACCGAGGCGGATCAACAGTCTAAGCATGATAGTTCTCCTTCGACGGAGAAACCACGCGGCAGGCAGATAGTTCCGTATGCCGGAACCATGGTGACCGGTGCTCGTTCATCTGGTTGGTACACCGGGAAGGACGCAGAAATGGTCGTCAAGAAATCAAGCGGCGCGAGCCGGGTAGTAAAGGGCCAGGAGCTAGAGGTTCAACACCTCACTGAAGTTACGGACTTGTCGCCCAAACAGGCGCGCGGACTGCTCCGCAAGCACGGCGCGGACTGGCCGAAGTTGAAGGACCCCGCGACAACCCGCCCCGCTCTATCCGCCCAGAAAAAGCTAGGCGACCTTGAGGTCGTTGACCGCCTTCTCGAAGGCGGACTTGATCGGCTTGGATACGTCCTCGACGGCTTTGGTCGTGACGGCCTGAAGTTCCCTCGTCTGCTCGACGGCACTTTCAACCTGCTTGCGGACGAAGGCGGTCTGCAGTTCAACGAATTCGGAAGGCGACTTCACGGCAATTAGGGCTTCGAAATGCGAGAAGGCGGCTTCAGTGTTGGCGCGCAGAACGGCAATTGTCTTCAGCGACAGGTTGCTGGAAGCGGCTTTGGCGGATGCGAAGCTCGTCTCGAGAGCCTTCTGGGTCAACTCCGAATCCGCCTTGAATTTGGCGAGCACTTCTTTCGACTGCTCGACGCCCTTTTCCGTGAAAGCGCTGACCTGCTCGATGGCCTTGGATGCATCAAAAGCGGGGTACGCGTTGTCGATAAATTCAGCGGTCTTTTCAGTGGTCTTGGACATCGTTCCATCCTTCGTTTAGGGGGCGACTTTTAAGAAGCCTTCGCATTTGTATTAGCATTACCTAACGGAAGTTTGTGTGCAATGCAACATATTTGTTGCGCTGCACCATGATTCTTTGACCCACCCGTCCCGCACGGAGCGGAAACGGACTACCCGGCCGAGGAGCGCCTATCTGCCGAGCAGCCCTCTCCGGTCAAACGTCGTCGTACCGCCAAGAAGCCAGGCGGGAAGAGGAAAATTCCATGGGAAGCACCAGCGACTAGGCTTCGGGTCTCGCCAACCGGGCAGTAGGCAAAGCTAAGGAAGGCGTCGGCAAGGCCGTCGGCAATGACCATCTGCGGGCTGAAGGCCGCCGCGCAGGAAGCCAACGGCAAGGTTCAGAAGGTGTAGGCGAGGCGAAGTCCGCCGTCAAGGATGCGATAAACAAGACGGCAGCCGCGATCAACAAGAACTTCTGACCGCATTCGCCCTTTGAGGGCAATGAAAGGCCGCCGGCAAAACCGGGCGGCCTTCGTCGTTCAAGGATCTGGAATCGACAAGGAACGCAAATCCATTCGGGACATTGAGCAAGCAGTGCAGCTTGCGCGTTCACCTCAAGGGATTTCCAGCATGGCGAAGCAAACATCCAAATCGGCCGGGACGGCTGCGACAATTCATGATCAGAAACTGGCGCGTGGCGCTGGCGGTGAACTGCATCAGGTCGCATCCGGCTCGACACCGGTGCTGACAACGGCCCAGGGCGGGCCGGTTTCAGACGACCAGAACTCGCTCAGGATCGGCCCACGTGGACCGACCGTGCTCGAAGATTTTCACTTCCGCGAAAAAATCTTCCATTTCGATCACGAGCGGATCCCCGAACGCGTCGTCCATGCCCGTGGCTATGGTGTGCACGGCTATTTTGAAACCTATGAATCGCTGGCGAAATACACGCGTGCCGACATCTTCCAGCGCGCCGGCGAAAAGACACCGGCTTTCGTCCGCTTCTCCACCGTTGCCGGCAACAAGGGTTCTGCCGACCTTGCCCGGGATGTGCGTGGCTTCGCCGTCAAACTCTATACGCAAGAAGGCAACTGGGACATCGTCGGCAACAACATGCCGGTGTTCTTCATCCAGGATGCGATCAAATTTCCCGACTTGATCCACGCCGCCAAGGCAGAGCCCAACAGCGACTTCCCGCAGGCGCAGACAGCGCATGACAATTTCTGGGACTTCATCTCGCTCACTCCGGAAAGCATGCACATGATCATGTGGGCGATGTCAGACAGGGCGATCCCGCGTTCCCTGCGCTTCATGGAAGGTTTTGGTGTTCACACGTTCCGGCTGCTCAACGCCAACGATGAATCGACCTTCGTCAAGTTCCTCTGGAAGCCGAAGCTCGGTCTCCAGTCCGTCGCCTGGAATGAAGCGGTGAAGATCAACGGCGCGGATCCCGACTTCCACCGCCGCGACCTGTGGGACGCCATCCACGCCGGCAACTTCCCGGAATGGGAACTGCAACTGCAGCTGTTTGATCAGGCGTTCGCCGACAGCTTCGACTTCGATATCCTCGATCCCACCAAACTCATCCCCGAGGAGGTGCTGCCGCCGATCCCGATTGGCCGTCTTGTGCTCGATCGCATGCCCGACAATTTCTTTGCCGAGACCGAGCAGGTCGCGTTCATGACGCAGAACGTGCCGCCCGGCGTAGACTTTTCGAACGACCCGCTGCTGCAGGGCCGAAATTTCTCCTACCTCGACACGCAGATCAAACGGCTGGGCAGCACCAACTTCACCCACCTGCCGATCAACGCACCCAAATGTCCCTTCCATCACTTTCAACAGGATGGACACATGGCGATGCGCAACCCGGTCGGGCGTGCCAACTACCAGCCGAATTCATGGGAGGAAGGACCACGTGAATCGCCCGCTAGGGGTGCCCGGCCCTTTGACGAAGTCGAAGCTGGCCCAAAGGCCCGGTTGCGGTCGGAAACCTTTGCCGATCACTATAGCCAAGCACGCCAGTTCTACATCAGCCAGGAGCCGGTCGAGCAGGCTCACATCGCCTCGGCGCTCACGTTTGAGCTTAGCAAGGTGCAAACGCCGGTCATTCGCGAACGCATCGTTTCCCATCTTCTGAACATCGACGATGGGCTGGCCGGCAAGGTGGCGGACGCACTCGGTCTGAAGGCTATGCCGAAGCCTGCCGATGCGGCAGTGGCAACGCGCCGGGATCTCGGTGCGTTGGATTCGCTCAGCATCCTCAAGAACGGCCCCGGTCGTTTTGAAGGCCGCAAGCTCGGCATCCTCGTGACCGACGGGACAGACGCCGGCCTGCTGAAGGGTATGCAGCAGGCGTTGACCAAGGCTGGCGCAAGCTTCGAGATCATCGCGCCGAAGGTCGGCGGAGCCAAGGCCAGCGACGGCAGCTGGATCGATGCGCACCAGATGATGTCGGGCGCGCCATCGGTTCTCTACGACGCCATCGCGCTGTTGCCGGCAAAGCCTGCGATGGGCGACCTGATGAAGGAATCGACCGCCCGCGACTTCGTCGCGGATGCGTTCGCGCATTGCAAGTTCATCGGCTTCGTCGAGGCGGCAGGTCCGCTGTTGTCTAAGGCCGGAGTTGTCGAAGATGAGGCGGTTATCTCCCTTGGATCGGCCAAGGATATTTCGGGCTTTGTTGCAAGGCTTGGAGAGTTACGCTGGTGGACGCGCGAGCCGACGGTGAAGTTGGGTTAAGTTCCGCTAGCGACATCGGGCAATCTCAGGAGAACGACGAGATAAACAAGTTCAGTTGGTGGCGCCGCGCTGACGCGTTGCTCGGTCGGGGCCGGCAATGCCCGACGAGCCTGCCACAGGGGTGAAGTCCAGTGGCTAGCTCTTTCCTCGTGCACCCAATAAGGAACTGAACAAGAGCAACAATCCCCTCGGGAGCATTCGCCTCCGAAGGGTCAATCGCTTCCGGCGCTGGCGGCCTTCATTTCGATCTTTGGTTTCGTCGCGGATCCTGTCACGGTCGCGGATCATGTCGCCTATCTGGGCGGTTTGCTGCCGTCGGGCGGGCTCGATCTCATTCGCGACCAGTTGCAGGCCCTGGCCAAGCAGAAACCGGGTGCTCTCGGAACCGGCTTCTTCATCGGCCTTGGCATAGCGCCTCACTCTTCGCCATATTCAACCGGGATGCCCGTGTGGGCGGCCAATGCGGTAAAAGACCGTTTGGCCTGACCAAGTGTCAACTTGCCTTCGTGCGCCGCTTGCACCGCTATCCCTCAGCCTTGAAATTCTTGGCCTTTTCGGTGGCTTTTTTCTTGTCGCCGCCATGCTCGCGCAAAAGATCCTTCGCCTGCTTCGGCGACACGTCGGTCGTCTCGGCGAGGTGCATCGCCTCGCGGTCGGAATCCTGGGATTTGGTCTGGTCCTTCGGCATGGTGCTGTCTCCCGTGTGTGAAGGACAACAACAAACTCGCAGGTCGGTTCCCCTCTGCCACTCCGGAAGGCAGGTGCCCGTGCATGGCATCAAGCCATTTCCGTCGTTACTTCTGCGCCTTCTTCCGCGCGGCTTGCTGGTTTTGCCCGGTGGCAGCGGAGGTTCTTGCGTCCTTGGAGTGTGCCGCTATGGCTGGCCCGGCGCCTGTTGCCTTGCGCATGTCCCCTGTGGTCTTTTTGTCATCCGCTCTCCTGCCGGTTAGGCCCGAGAACACCTTGCCGAAAAAGCCCATTTCGTCCTCCTGCATGTCAGATGCGCGCTGTCGGGGCGCTCTATGATTGAAGCTCTTCCCGCGACTTTGGTTCCTTCGAATAAACCGAATGCTGTCCCGCAATTGGGCTCCAACGCGAGGGCTCGGGGTTCCGTACAAAGTCGATTTGGCCGACCGGAGCCGCTCATGAGCCGGCTGGACTATGACCTGACGTAAGCTTGCTATTGTGCAGTGCAGCAACGATGTTGTTGCCTGCGCATTGTGCGCGGTTTTCGTCACCTTGGCGGCTAAGGATCTCGATTTGCGAAACCTCTCAGATACAATCACTCGCTTGGCCGCTATGCGGGGCCGGCCGGGTTTGTCCGCGCACCGCGACGACCGCTTTTCCGACATAGCTGGTTTCGGATCCAATCCTGGTGCTTTGCGTGGGCGCTTCTACGTTCCAGAGAATCTCCCGCTGGGAGCCGCGTTGGTCGTCGTCCTGCACGGATGCACGCAGACGGCGGATGGGTACGATCATGGATCTGGATGGTCGAAGCTAGCGACCAACCAGGGTTTTGCAGTGCTGTTTCCGGAGCAGCAGCGCGGCAACAATCCCAATCTTTGCTTCAACTGGTTCATGCCCGAAGATATCACGCGCGACCGTGGAGAAGTGCTCTCCATCCGCCAGATGATCCAAGCCATGGTGACAAAGCATGGCCTCGACCACCGGCGCATTTTTATCACGGGTCTTTCCGCCGGCGGCGCCATGGCGGCGGCAATGTTGGCAACATATCCGGAAGTGTTCGCTGGCGGCGCAATCATAGCAGGGCTCGCCTACGGCAGCGCGTCGACGATCCCGGAAGCCTTCGATCGTATGCGTGGCCATGGGGGCCCTTCGAAGGCTGAACTCCAAAGGCGCCTTGCGGAAGCTTCGCCCCACAAAGGGATTTGGCCGAAGATTTCAATCTGGCAGGGCGCGGCCGACACCACCGTGGTCGCGTCGAACGCGGATTCCATTCTCGCCCAATGGCAAGCGGTTCACGGCGTGGGCGCCAGCCCCACCCGAAAAGAAACGGTCGATCGACAGATACGTCAGGTGTGGTGCGGCGCGGACGGCAAGGAGTTGATCGAGAAATACACGATTGCCGGCATGGGCCATGGCACGCCACTGCAGACGCTCGGTGATGATGGCTTGGGCGTTGCCGCCCCATTCATGCTGAACGTCGGCATTTCATCAACACGCCATATTGCGGATTTCTGGGGTCTTACAAGCCGAACTGAAGCCAGATCTGGGGAAGCGCCGGGAAGATCGGCGGGCAAAGCAGTGAGGACTTATGCACCTGCGGAAAATCCGCGAGCAGTACGCGCCGATGCCGCAAAGGCGCCTCAGCCTGATGCTCGCGGCGGTTCGGCCACAGGCATTACCAAGGTGATTGAGGACGCTCTGCGCGCAGCCGGCTTGATGCGTTAGCTCAAAAGCTCTTTGGCTGGGTAAGACCGACAGGCTTGATGCCAAGAAGGTCTCCCGGCCGAAAAGTCGAAATTCCGGCCGGGAAGTTTCGCGCGGTTAGATGCGATTGACGCGACGAGCGCCGTCTCGCCCAATTTCATTCGAGGCGTAGTTCTCGGCATCGGCGTCGAAACCTGTCCATCCGCCGGCCTGATATTCTCCACGACGCTCTTCCAGGTTCACGGACTTGGTCTGCCCCAGAATCCTTTCGGCGTTTGCCACCAGCGGGTCGTCTACCTTGGCGGTGACCAACGTGCCGCCACGACGCACACCCTCTGCATAGACGTGGGCATCGTCCTCTGCGACGCCGGAATCAGTGAGGGCTCCGACGATGCCGCCGGCAGCGCCGCCGACGACGGCGCCCCCAACCGCACCGACTGCAGTGGCAGCCAACCATCCGGCGGCCACCACCGGACCAACGCCCGGGATGGCCATGAGGCCAAGCCCGGTCAGCAGTCCGCCAGCGCCGCCGACAACGGCACCAAGTCCGGCGCCGCCCGCTGCATCGTCCGCAGCCTTGGATTCGTCATGGTCGCGCCGGTTGTCCGCATTGTTGGCGACGATGCTGATGTTGGAATGCGGAATGCCCGTCGCTTCCAGTTCGCCAACGGCATCGGAAGCGTCGTCATAATTGTCGAATAGTCCGGTCACAGTTTTCATTTTGGATCTCCTGATTTCTGTTTGGTTAGTTGGTGCCGGCAACGACGTTGCCCTGGTAGTCGAGCGCTACTGCCGTGGTCTTGCCGCCCTTGTTCGCCTGGCCGCGCCAGATGCCCTGATCATCCTTGGCCAGCTTGGACACATCGGAGAAGCCGGCGTCCTGAATGCGATCCTTGGCCTGATCCTCGGTGAAGCTGTTCGCACCAGGAACGGGAGCGGAGGGGTTCGCGGTGTCGGTGGTGGCTACGGCCGGGGTCGTCGAGGAGGTGGCCGCCGATTTGTCATCGATCTTGGACGCGATCTTTTCGATCATTTCCTGATGCATCTTGAGTGTCGGGACTGTCTCCTGGGCGAAGGCCTTCAGATGAGCGTTGTCGCCATCCTTGGCGTAGCTCTCGTACAGCTTGACCGCATCGGAATGCGCATCGCGCTGCATTTGGACGTAGGGTGTGTCGATCGGGTCCTTGCCATTTTGCAGAGTGTCGACATCGCCCTTGTGCTTGGCGTCCAGTTCCTTCGGGACTGTCAGCTTCAGCTCGCCGGCGATTGTCTCGAGCTTGGCGTTGGCCGCGCCATGATCGTCAATCATCTTGTGCGCGAAGTCCTTGACGCTCTGGTCCTGTGCTTTGGTTTCGGCAACCTTGCTGGAATCCACTTCGAACATTCCGCCTGCCGCGGCCTTGTCGACAAAGTCTTGCGCGCTGTCGGCAGCAAGGGCGGGCAGGGCGAAAGACATAGCTGTAGCTGTGGCCAGTGAGGCCAAAAGTAGGCGGGTTTTCATGGGATAGGTCCTTGTTTGTGCACACATGTGCTAAGGGCCTAACCTGCGCCAGTCGGCTTTGTTCCGGACGGTCAGCGATAAACTGGCATTGATCTGCGCGCCCTGTTTATGGCTCGGAGAGTGGCGACCGCGCTCTGGACCGGTCGGTTTGGCTGTCAAAAGATTGCTAATATTGGCTGAGGAACATTCTCATCGGAGTGAAGTTTTGACTGTGCCTTGGTTTGCTCCCCGTGGCCAAGGCATGGAAGTTGCCTCTACAGCTTCCACAGCCCGTCTCGGGGTGGGGCAAAACAAACCGAGGCGGGCAATTTCGGGTTCGCGAGGAGAGGGGTCGAGGTAGACGCAATTGGCCTTGGCTAAGAAGGACCAGGAGCGCATCACCTACGCTTGGATGTACGGCGTGCAGGCTCGAAAGGACGGCAAGGAGCGCGTGGTGCCCGAGGTCTGGTACGAATACGCCGATGGATGGCTGCAAGGATTTGATGGTGAACCCATCATCGGAGCGGACAAGGCCAGGTTGGTCGGCGACCAGATGGAAGCGGAAGTTGACGAAACTGGCGTGAGCGAGCCGCGTCAGTCGACCAGCTGATGAATTTAGGAACATTTTTGCCGGCTAGGAATTCATGGGTCTCTTGGCGGTGGAGGCTTTCATGACCCAACGACGCGTCGACAAGGAACGGATTGAGCGCGCTGATCGCGAATCGAAACTGACGATCGAGGCTGAGCGTCTAGCGAGAGATGCCAAGACGGCGCGACTGCGAGAGCAGCGCCTTTCCGTGGAAGCGTCTGTCGAAAAGACGGCTCCAGCGAAACGCCGTCGAGGCGCCGTCAAGACACCAGGACGAAAGATTATCGAGGTCGACTGAGCGGTAGCCCGCGAGTCGCGAAATGATGGCTGGCACCGGTGCCGCCGCGGATACAGCGCTTCGTTCAAGCGCCATTTCGTTGATCCTTGATGTCAGAACCGGAAGCGCTTCATAGCGTTTCAGCTAGGAGACGTTTGGAGCAGCACCTTTTGCAAAAGTCCCCCATCGTACGGACCGCCTCGTCTCTGCCGGTCGAGGATCGGTTTCGTGTGCCTGTTGAATCGATTACCGACGCTAAGAAAGTGGTTCACGCCCGCTGGCTTCGGCCGGCGGGCTAGCCATAGGCGAGTTTATTATTTTAGACGCAACTAATATTTCCGCAGAAAGTTACCTCTCTGCCAGCTAATGTCCCTCTGCTGGCGACTTTGGAGCCCGTCACCTTTTACCCCAAGGTGGCGGGCTTTTTTGCGTTCATGGACCGAGATCGAGGGGTTTGTGTTCGGGCCTCTCATGCCAAATGATTTGCCGAAGGTCCCGCATATCAACCAACTGGCCGCAGGTTGGGCAGGGGTCGAATGGGTCAGCCCAGGCATCACGGCGCGCGTGAAGACCTCCGCGGCGAGCCAAAGCTGCGCCACGCGTCTGTGCAGGATTTCGGGGAAGAATGAGCAATACGCACGCTAGGAAAGGAACATTAGAGGCAGCTAATAGTTCTTTAGTCAGCAGGGGCAAACCAACACCCCAAGTCGCATAGCGCTCAAACCGGGAGAAATATCATGCAACGGCTTATGTTCACATCAGTTGTAATCGCTTTGTCGGCTGGGCTGTCGTTGTCACAAGCCGCCACGCCCGTTCAACAAAAACACGGTATCAGAACAAATTATGGTGCGGCCGGCGGCATGAAGGTCGACCCCACCATAACGGGCGGCACGTCGAAACCGAATGCGGCAAAAGATTGTGCCACCGGCCAGCAGACCGGCAGTGCACAGTCTTCGGCGCCTGGCCAGGCGACAGTCGACGCGAAGGGTGCCGCCGCTGGCCAGATGGAAAAGACAGTTGCGCGCTGCTGAACCATCGCCGCGCGCTTCAAGCAGATCGGTGCGGATCGAGGAGGAGAAGCCGGGTCTGATCGGGCCGTGTAAAGCACCTACGCGGCGAGGAGGATCTGCGGCATGCCTCGCTGCAGGATTTCCGGGAAGAGACGAGCTAGCGCGAAGCACATGTCAAGTCTACCGGGATCGAACAGAGTGGAACCTTTACGAGCACGGAACCTTCTCCTTTGTGACCTAAGGGAGGAAAACAATGGCAAATCTGGGAAGACTGGCTATCGCAATGCTTGGCGTTCTGGCCTACCAAAATCGCGACAAGATCGGCGACTTGATCCGCGGCGCAGGAAATCGCGATCCCAACAATCCGCAGGGCGGGCTCCTGGATCAGCTGTCTAAGGGTGTGTCCGGAACGGCGCTTGGAGACGTCCTGGACCGTTTTAGAAATGCAGGAGTGGGATCGAAGGTAGATTCGTGGGTTGGTACCGGAGCCAACGAGCCGATTGAACCGAAAGATGTGGAGACGGCAATAGACGAGGACACCCTCACTTCCCTTTCGATGCAGACCGGTCTGTCGCGCGATGAGTTGATTGCCAGGATCACGAAAGATTTGCCCGAAGCAGTCGACAAGCTGACGCCAGAAGGGGTACTGCCCGTAGCAAATCCGACCCAGATCGATGAGCCTTCACTCCTCGATCCGGTACCAACGCCCACCCCCGGCCGGACGACCTAACGCGAAGGCGCTGCGGGAACTGGAATCCAAGCGCCTTCTGATTTCCTCAGGTGTCGCACCCTGGTTGAACAGTGCGAGGATACGCTCGGCCAAACGGTCGCGTGCCTCTTGATCTCCAGAGATACCCATATCCTTGGCGTATTCCGCTAAGAGATCGGCGAGCGCGGCCAGTTGTTCGGGGTCGGCAACGCCCCAGAGAGTCCCCATGTACGCAATCCCTTATCGAGTAGGGCGAAAGCGTGATCGACTCTCCCAAGCGCCCGTTGCCTTGCAATATCGAGCGCCAAAGGAAGTGTACGCTTCCGGACAGGATTAGCGAGTCATTCCGGCGAAGGAACCATTGCCTCTGCCCTGTCGTTGGGTCGTCAAGGGACACGATGATGACTGACGAACAGGGCAAAGCGCCTAGCAAGCCGGACGATATTGTCGTGCGGCGTCTGGTCGATGAAACCGGCATCACGGAAACGCAAGCGCGCGAGCTAATCGTATTATTGGGTGTCCATAGCTGGGCCTCGCTATTGCGGGAAGCCCACTTTCTGACCGGCCGAAACCGACGGGGCGTCTAATCGCCGACGAGCAATAGCGCGCGTGGGGAACTGAACGCTAAGCACGGCCTTGTGGATCGATGAGCACACGCGGAATCAACTTCCTCTATCAATGGATCGCCAACAACGTCCCAGAGACGGCAAGGGCCGATGTCATCTCGGTTGACGAACTCACCCACAAACTGATCGCTGACGCGGCGGTGGTCGGAATTCGGGGGATCGAGATCGGCGAAGAGGTCGACAGCCTCTATCGAACAATCCTCGAAGCCATCGTCCACTACGACGCTGGCTTGCCGGAGTGAGCCTCCTAGCGCTGCGCCCGCCATCGGCCGCTATGCGAATTGTCGGAGTCTTGAGCCGCGATACATGCTATAAACACAGGCGAAGGAACCGCTCGCTATTGCCCACTGATGCCCGTCCACTCATAAAATGGGATGCTAGACACCTCCGGCTTGCCATCGACGCGGCGGGCGTGGCGCTGTGGTCTTGGAACGTTGACACAGATCATTTCACTATGGACCAGCACGGCTATGGTCTTTGGGATCTGCCGTTCGGTCCCTTCGTGATTTTCGAAGATCTCTCTGCAAAAATTCATCCTGCGGATCGGGACAGGGTTCGTGCAGCGTTTGCTGCAACGCGCGCGATAGTTGGCCCATACGAGATCGACTTTCGGATTATGGTCGGAGACGATGTGCGATGGATTTCCGCGCGAGGCCAGGGAGATGATGCCGACATCGAAGGCCGAACGATGTTTGGAGTCTTTCTCGACGTTACCGGTCGCAAGCAAGCCGAAGAGGCCAACGAACTGCTTGCGGGAGAAATGAGCCATAGGGTCAAGAACCTGTTGAGTATCGCGACCGCGCTCACCACGATTACATCCCGCTCAGCCAAGTCAACGGAGGAGATGGCGCACGAACTAACCAGTAGGCTCGCGGCGTTGGGCAGAGCTCACGATCTGGTGCGCCCTGTGCCGGGACGTAATGAAAATGGCGCCCTGCTTGGGGATCTCCTGACGATCCTGCTGGCACCGTACGACGATATGGGCGCTTTTAGCGGCCGCGTGCGGGTGTCTGTGCCGCGAATGTCGGTTGGGGAAGCTGGCGCCACCACGTTGGCAATGATCATCCATGAACTTGCGACTAACTCGATGAAGTACGGTGCATTATCTGCCGCGACCGGAACGCTCGACGTTTCCAGCACTGTCGACGAAAATGACGTGACAGTTGTGTGGACTGAGAGGGGCGGGCCGCCCGTAGTATCACCCGCAGAGCTTGGCGGTTTCGGGAGCAAGCTTCTTCGGCGCAGCATAACCTCTCAGCTCAATGGTTCGGTCCATCACAATTGGGCGGACGAAGGCGCGATCATCACTCTGCGGATGGATAAGGACCGACTATCAATCTGAAGATATGGCCCACAGCCTATGTGGGGAGACCCGCAACGGCGCATCCCTTCCGGTGATGTCCTTGACCGTCTTCAGCAGCGCTTCATGGGTCCGTTGGAGTGCCCGGTAGTGCTCGCTGGTGGGCGATAGAAGCGGCTGGACGATGCTCTTATGAAGCCGTTCCGCCTCCACCAGGAAGCGGTCGATTTCAGCCTCTGAAAGCTGTTTGGAAAGTTTCGTTCTAGCCATCGCGACACCTTTTGAGAGTCGCCCACCCGAGACAATATTCCTATTTTGGCCTGCCCGTGTAAAGCCGGCAAAATCGGTATACGCACTCATTTCATTCTGGCGTGCCTGGCTGATAATGGACGATGGCGTCGAGGATCGTTCGATAGAGGCTGTCGACTTCTTCATCGATCTCGCCTCGCTTGATCCCGACGGATTTGGCGTCGGCGATCAGCTTATGGGTTAGCTCGTCGACCGAAATGACATCGGCCTTCGTCGTCTCCGGGACGTTGTTGGCAATCCATTGATCGAGGAAGTTGATTCCGCGTGTGCTCATCGATCCATAAGCTCGTGGTTAGCTTTCAGTTCCCGACGCGCGCTAGTCGACCTCGATAATCTTCCGACCTGGCTTCCTGGTGGCCGGTCAATGACGTTTGACCGGAGACGGCTGCTCGGGAGATGCTTCCACAGAAAGGCGCTGCTCTCGCAGCCGCGCCGTCTTGGCATCTCTCGCAAGACGCTCGGCCTTGATCGCCACTTTCGATTCGCGATCAGCACGCTCAATTCGTTCTTTGTCGACGCGTCGTTGGGTCAAGAAAGCCTCCTTTGGCTGACTGACCGATGGAATGCGGCTCAGGCTAAAATGTTCCGTGCTTTAGAGCGCTGTTATGTTCCCGAAAATCCTGCAGCGAGGCATGCCGCAAATCTTCCTCGCCGCGCAAGTGCTTCACTCGGCCGATCAGACCCGGCTTGACCCACTGCGTGGCCGGCCGTTTCATGCCCGTCGGCGCCGTGCCCGCGTGGTCCTGAACCCGGGTCCAGAGCCGTTCGCGCATCTCGCGGTTCAAGGTGATGAAAGCCGATCCGACATACCGACCGGTGCCGCGCTGCGCCAGCAGAGCGAAGGCAGGCTTGCCTGGCTCACGCTCAACCCCAAGCAACTCATATTCATCGATCGAATAGGCTTTGGTCTTCAGCCATGCCGTCGAGTTGCCGCTTCGATATTTGCTGTCCTTGCGTTTCGAAACCATCCCTTCGAGCCCTGCCTGATCGATCAGGTGAAAGATCGACGCTGCATCGCCCGGCAGAGGCTCGCTGAACTGGATGCGCGCGCCCGGCTCGATCATGCTGGCCAGGATATCGCGACGTTCCTCACAGGCCATGTCGCGTAGATCGTGGCCGTTGAGGTGGAGTAGATCGAAGGCGACGAAATAGAGGTCGTGCTGCCTCCTTGTGATCGCCTTGCCCAGCTCGCCGAAGTCGGAAAGGCCAGCGTCGTTCAGAACGATGATCTCACCGTCGATGATGGCGCTTTCTGCTCCGAGCGTTGCCGCCTCTTTCACCAGGTCGCGATACTTCGACGTCCAGTCATGACCGTTGCGCGTGTAGATCTTAGGTCCGTCTTCGTCGATGATGAGCTGGGAGCGATAGCCATCGAACTTGACCTCGTGAATCCAGGCCTCGCCTTCGGGCGGCTGTTCGACCAGGGTCGGTATCAAGGGCGCGACGAACTTCAAATGCATGCACGGAACTCTCACAAACCG
Organism: Mesorhizobium sp. P2_E6; assembly: GCF_056403835.1. NCBI lineage: Bacteria > Pseudomonadati > Pseudomonadota > Alphaproteobacteria > Hyphomicrobiales > Phyllobacteriaceae > Mesorhizobium > Mesorhizobium sp. P2_E6. The sequence continues at coordinate 345,148 of NZ_JBFUEQ010000008.1, read as the reverse complement.
CGATTCAATTAGCATGCGCTAAAATAGTTCCCGGAACATTTTAGGCAAATTGAATGTTTGATAGTGATGACAAACCTGAACGAATTCGGGCCGCCCATTCCCGGCCAGCGCCAAAGTGGCAAACCGGAGGATGAGCGGGAGTATTTCTACCCTTGCCCGATCTGCGGCCAGTCGGTCGATATGCGCGACCTTCGGCAGATCATGTGGCATGCAAGGCCCGGACACAAACCGCTCGATATCGGGCCATGAATGCAAAAGCCCGCCACGGAGGAGGCCGTGACGGGCCTCTGAAAGGTGCGCGAACAACTTTCATGCACCTGTTATGCCCCTGGTGCCGAAGCCAACGGGCCAAAAACCAAACCGTTCCACAGGCACAAAAAAGCCCGCCACCTAGGTCAGAACAGGTGGCGGGCTTCATATAGCGCCAGCGGAGGTAAGCTGACCCTAAAATGGTCCGCCTGCTTTTGCTGCATCTTTGGCCGAGGCTATAAAGGCGCTGCTGGCGCCTACAACCGAATAGACCTCGAGATCGGTAGTTCCCGCCTATAAAAGCAGTTTCGACAAAACCGGCTGCTATTGCTGACGCGCCAAGATGTTGCGAACGTTCGACACCTGCCAGTGCCCATTGCGGGCCGTGCGGACACCACGGTTGTTCAGCGCGATTGCCAGGCCGCGAAGGGTGGTGATTCCGGAACGCTGAATGGATGCGATGATCGGCAACACCGTCTCGGCAAATCGGTCAGCCTCGCTGATCGATACCGCACGTCCCTTCGCAGCTGCCTCGGCGCTGTTGGTCTTGTTGCCCAGCTTGGCTCCGTTGGTCTTGCGTGAGGCGAGGGCGGCTTTGGTGCGCTCCGAGATCAGCCGCCGCTCTTTCTCAGCGAGCGCTGCATAGAGGTGAAGCATGAATGGATCGGCATCGGTACCGAGATCGGCCACGATGAAGGGCACGCGCTGAACCATCAGCCCTGCAATGAAGGCGACGTCCCGCGACAGTCGGTCGAGCTTAGCGACAACGACCGGGCATTTGGCTTGGCGGGCGAGGGCGAGAGCGGCTGCCAGCTGTGGTCGTCGGTCCAGGGCATCTGAGCCCTTGCCAGTTTCGACCTCGGTAAACTCGTGGCAGACCGCGATGCCTTCGGTTTCGGCGAAGCGGGCAACGGCTGCTCGCTGGGCGTCGATGCCAAGTCCCGACCGACCCTGCCTCTGAGTTGAGACGCGATAGTAGGCAACGGCGCTCGACATGATGCAAATCCTCCGGGTGAGCACACTGCAAACCACCGTTTGCAGTTTGCTCACAGGGCGAAGACTAGCAAGCTATGCTGTTGATTTAACTGCAAATCGGCCGACCCTTGGCTGAGACACGCGGCGTGCCTACAGCAACTTCCGATCTTCGTAGGTGGTGATGAAGGTCACCGATGTGTCCAGTTTTCCTTCGACCTCATGAACGGAGGTCTCTTTCCACCGTGCTCGCGTCTTCAGCCAGAAGATGGCCGCTGTGACGGCTTCGCGTCCTTCGCCGGTGGCCTTGCGGTAGAGACTTTCGGCAACACGTGCGTTGGCCTTGATGTGACCGCCATCGAGTTGGGAAGCATAGGCGGCCTTCAGCGTCTCGACCTCGATGCCGAGTACCTGGGCAATGTCAGCCGGCGCGACGCCGTACCCTGCCATTGCTTCCACCTGGGCGCAGTGTGGCTTCCGTTGGTTCTCGGTGTCGGCAGCTATGGTCATTGTGGGCTCCATTTCGACCACTCAGGTTCTTCGCCGAGATCGTTCGGCGCTACCCACGCGATGCCTTTATCTCCTTCCAGTCAGGCGGTGAAATGATGATGCGGCGGATCTCGTGCACCTGCTCGATCGGCTTGCCGTCAAGGCCTGAGTGTTCGTTGACGGCGGTCTCCTTCCAGCGGCCGCGGGCCTTCAGCCAGAAGATCGCGGCGATGACCGATTCACGACCCTCGCCTGTTGCCTTGCGAAAGAGGTTCTCCGCCACCTTCGCATTGGCCTTGGTGTGGCCGAATGCCAGTTCCTGCCGATAGTGTTTGCGCAGCGTCTTCGCATCGACACCGACCATGCCGGCAATCTCGGCTTCCGGAACACCGTAGCCGGCCAGCGCCTCAACCTGGCGGCGGTGGAAGGCGTCAGGCACATGCTTGGGACGGGCCATTCAAATATCTCCGGTTCCTGTGCGCTGCCTCGCCTTGGGGGTAGGCATGCCTTGCCCGGAAGGGTCCGTGTACACGGGGGATTTGGCGAAGCCGCGAGTCCGGCTGGGGTCGGGGTCCATCCCCAACCTGAACAGCCACAAACCGCATGTGCTGACGGGACACTCCCGAACCTCGGCGGGTTGATAGACGGAGCAGTCCAGACATTTGTGGCGTATCGCCTGCAGGATCGCAGTCTTGGTGGTCATGGCCTGATCTCGCTCCGCTCAAGCTTTGCCTCGGCAAAGCTCTGAGCGTCGCCTTCCAGCACCGCTGCCTGACCGGTGAAGTCCTGCCAGCGGATGACCGCGACATCGACATAGGCGGGATTCAGTTCGATCGCATGGCAGCAGCGGCCGGTCATCTCGGCGGCGATGATCGTGGTGCCGGAGCCGCAGAACGGCTCATAGACAGCCTGTCCCGGTGACGAGTTGTTCTCGATCGGACGCCGCATGCACTCGACAGGCTTCTGCGTGCCGTGGCCCGTGTCGGATTTCCGGTGCGGGATGGCCCAGACGGTGGTCTGCTTGCGATCCCCCGCCCAGTGGCCCTTCTTGCCCTTCCTGACGGCATACCAGGCCGGTTCGTGCTGCCAGTGGTAATCGCCGCGGCCGATGACCAGCCGGGTCTTGTCCCAGATGATCTGAGAGCGAACGGCAAAGCCGCTGGCCTCCAGGCTGGCGGCCACTGTGGCGGCATGAAGGGCGCCGTGCCAAACGTAGGCAACGTCGCCCGGAAACAACGCCCAGGCCTCGCGCCAGTCGGCACGATCGTCGTTCAACACGGTTCCCTTGGCGAGGTTGGCCCCGTCACCGAAGCGCTCGCGCCAGGCCGGGTCATAGCTGACGCCATAGGGTGGATCCGTCACAAGCAGATGCGGCTTCACCCCGGCAAGAACGCGCTCGACATCAGCGGCGCTGGTGCTGTCGCCGCAGATCAGCCGGTGTTTGCCGAGGATCCAAACGTCGCCGGAAAGGGTGGTTGATAGCGCTGGGGTCTCGGGAATATCGTCCGGGTCAGTCAGTCCTGAATTGCCGGCCCCAGTCAGCGCGGCGATCTCCAGGTCATCGAAACCCGTCAGCGATAGGTCGAAGCCGAGTTCGCCGAGATCCGAGAGTTCCAGCCCAAGCAGTTCGGTGTCCCAGCCGGCATTGAGCGCCAGCTTGTTGTCGGCGATGACCAGCGCCCGCTTCTGCGCCTCGGTCAGGCCCGCCAGTTCAATCACGGGCACTTCGCTCATTCCGAGTTTGCGGGCTGCCAGCAGGCGTCCGTGACCGGCGATGATGCCGTTCTCGCCATCGACAAGGATCGGGTTCGTCCAGCCGAACTCGCGGATCGATGCCGCGATCTGCGCCACCTGCGCATCGCTGTGCGTGCGGGCGTTCTTCGCGAACGGGATCAGAGCCGCGGTAAGACGATACTCCACCGCGAGAGGAAGAGCGCCATTCTCGATGTGGTCGACCGAGTCCAAGCGTCTTGCAGTGTGGGACCCAGAGAGAGACGTCCCGTCGTTGTTGGAGCTCTGCTGATCATTCCTCATCTCCGATTAGCCCTCCTGGCCGTGCATCGCTCGAACCGAATGATAGTGTTTGTGTTGAACGGCTTTGGCCAGTCGTCGTCATATTCATGGATGCGCGACATCACTCGTGCGGCAAAAGCTTGCGACCAATCGAGAATGACAGCCGAATGCCGATCATCGGCCGGCCTATGAGGATCGAGCTTGCGCTTCATGCCGCAAGCTCCTCGTCGGGGGCAGAGTGTGTGTCCTTTTCGGATACTAATATAAGCTTAGATCCTTCTCCTCTTTCTTCACCCGCTACCGCCGGCACCCCGGCACCAAGCAGATAGAGGTGATGGTTGCGGTTCCCGCGAGGTTTCTTGTGGCAAACCAGCAGTTCAGCCTCCAAAAGAACTTGGATCGCAGCGTAAATCTGCCGTCGGCCCGCTTTCAGGCGGCCGTTTTCGCGAAGGGCGTCCGGCACGATTGCAAACGGAGCGGCCGGCTGGTGGCCATGCGCAGACACAAGGATGCCATAGAGTAGAAAGGCCAGGCCCTCGCCAAGCCGGGCAAGTTTGTCGAGTGTGGCGCGAGGGATCTGAACAACCGAAGTGGCTTTGGTCCACAGTTCGCCTTGCTCGCGCTTCTCCCAAAACCATTCCGCCAGATTGATGAGGCTATCGTCGGAAAATTCCTCTGGCTGTTCAATCTCCCAATCCCGAAACGCGAGGAGGTCGGCAACCATTCCGTCGAAGCTCTCCGCGGCCAGAACAAGCTCACGGGCGCGTCGCTTCAGTGTCGTGTGCCGGATACCGCGCGGATAGCGCCCATTGACCCTCTCGCGTTCGGTCTCGACAGAACCGGCGCCGCGGTCGACGAACGGCGGCAGAACATCCGGAGCGATCAGCCGCCCTTCGGGCCAATACACCACGCCATCGGGACGTTCCGCTTGTGGCCCGACTACGAACTCGTTCTCGCCCGACTTGAAGTCGATGGAGATGCCAGGCAGCCGAATCTGTTTCGGCTTAGGCCCAGTGTGCCGGAAGTAGAGATGATAGCCTCGGCTGGTCTTGGTCCGCGCGGACGATGTGCCGAACCGGCGCTCCACATACTGGCGTGCCTCGGGCGTGTCCGTGTCGACGTCGACAACAATCATGTCCCTGAGGCGGATGCCATAAGAATGGCTGCCGGCAGCGGCCATCTTGTCGGATACTAGCCCAAGTGGATGTCGCATCCGATTCTGATAGCCGATGATCGGCTTCTTGCCGTCGTTGCCTCCGAGCGAAAGCAGCCAGAAGCCCGCCGAATAGAGGCGAGTCATCTCCGAGGTGAGAACGGCCGGCAGGCGCGGGTGTGCCGCCAAGTCTCCTGACTGGAGGTCGGCTTCCTGCTCGAGTGGCATTGACTGAATTGTACGGTTGATAACGCTACGCAACGTCACGTGTTGGCCATGCCCCGAGAATGGATGAGTGGGTTTCTGCCCGCCGGCGCCGCTCGTAGGCTTCCACGTCTTCGATGGAATAAACGACCTTGCCGCCCAGCTTTATGTAGCTCGGCCCGGTCTTTCTCCATCTCCAACGCTCAAGAGTTCGGGCGCTGATGCGCCAGCGTTTGGCCAGTTCGCTCTGCTCAAGAAAAGCCCTGTTCAAATATGGTCTCCGGCACCAGGATCGACTCGCAACAATCTACAGGAAAACGTTCCTAGACGCTAGTTTTATCCAAAGTTTTCCAACGCTTACGCACATTTGCGACGGCCTTCGCTGTGCTGTTGAGCACGGTTGTAGGTTGGCTACACAGGTCGGCATGGCGAAAACAAAAATGCACCCACTCAGCTTCGGACCGCACCCACTCCCATCCTGCCGACTGACCGCCGCCGAGCGCCTCGCGGAGGTCGCGGAAATCCTCGCCTTAGGCCTCACGCGTCTTCGTGCCCGGCAGTCAAGCGGACTATCTGGCGAGCGGGAGAATAGTTGCGTGGACTTCACCGCCAACCAGAGCGGTGGTGCCGTCGAAACCTTTGCGACGGAGAATGCTTGATGACCGACAAAATACTGGCCCGCCTGGCCGAATTGAAGACGATAGATATCGTCGCGCTGAAGGCAACGTGGCGCGACCTGTTTGCCGCGGAACCGCCACCGTACAATCGCAAGTTCCTGGAGAGCCGGCTAGCATATCGCATTCAGGAACTCGCCTATGGCGGTCTGAAGCCGGAGACGCTGAAGCGGCTGGCTGCGTTGGCCGAGGAACTGGAGCCTCGGCGCTCTGGCGCCAGGAAAGACAACTTGCCGGTTACGGGCACGCGGCTGCTGCGCGAATGGCAGGGTGAACAGCACATCGCCACGGTGCTGACCGACGGGTTCGAATATCAGGGTCGTCCCTACAAATCGCTCTCGGCGATCGCACGCTCCATCACCGGCACGCGCTGGAATGGTTGGCTGTTCTTCGGCTTGCGAAGCCAGAAGGGAAATGGGTGACGACGATGACACTCTCCCAGCAGAAGCACGTCATCAGAAAGCTCCGCTGCGCGGTCTACACGCGCAAGTCCAGCGAGGAGGGGCTCGACATGGAGTTCAACTCCCTCGACGCGCAGAGGGAGGCCTGTGAGGCCTACGTGGCCAGCCAGCGGGCCGAGGGATGGGTTCTCGTGCCCGACCGCTACGACGACGGTGGCATCTCCGGTGGAACGCTGGAACGGCCGGCGCTGAGGCGCCTGCTGAAAGATATCGAGTCCGGGCTGATCGATGTTGTCGTCGTCTACAAGATCGATCGGCTCTCGCGGTCTCTGACGGATTTCTCGAAGCTGGTCGAGGTCTTCGAATCCAATGACGTCACCTTCGTGTCGATTACCCAATCATTCAACACCACAACCTCGATGGGGCGCTTGACGCTGAACATCCTGCTGTCATTCGCACAGTTCGAGCGTGAGGTGATTGGCGAGCGCATCCGCGACAAGTTCGCCGCGTCTCGGCGCAAAGGCATGTGGATGGGAGGCAACGTGCCGCTCGGCTACCGCGTCGAAAGCCGCAAGCTGATCATACAGGAGGACGAGGCCGCAACAGTGCGAATCATCTTCGAGCGGTTTCTCTCGGTCGGCTCGGCGACGACGCTTGCCCGGACCCTCAACGCCGAGGGTGTCACCAGCCGCGGCGGCAGGCCCATCGACAAGGGTTATCTCTACAAGCTGCTCAGCAACCGGGTGTACATCGGCGAGGCCGTCCACAAGGGCACGAGTTATCCCGGCGAACACCAAGCAATCATCGACCGGGATCTGTGGGACAAGGTGCGCTCGATCATTGCCGAGGATCCGCGCAAGCGGGCAGGACACTGCCGTCGGCAAACACCTGCGTTGCTTAGAGGACTGATCTTTGCGCCGAATGGTTACGCCATGACGCCTGCCCACACCAGGAAGAAGGGGCGCCTCTATCGTTACTACGTCACCACCAGCGTACAGAAGCTCGGGCCGGAAACCTGCACGGTACGGCGCCTGCCTGCCGGCAAGATCGAGGCCGCAGTGATCGATCAGGTCCGCGTCCTGCTGCGCTCCCCAGAGATGATTGTGAAGACCTGGGCGGCCGCGCGCGACAATAGTGAAGAGATCAGCGAGGCCGAGGTGCGCGACGCCCTGGTTCAGTTCGATAGTCTTTGGGAGGAACTCTTTCCCGCCGAGCAGGCGCGCATCATCCAGCTGCTGGTCGAGCGCATCGACGTCGATGTAGACGGCATCTCCATCCGCCTTCGCACCGAGGGCATAGCCAGTGTCATCACCGAGCTTCGGGAACGACCAAACCTGGATAGGGCCGCCTGATGAGTAACCGCGAGATCAGCCGCGACGGCAGTTTGCTAACGGTCTCCATTCCTATGGCGATCCGCAAGCGTGGCGGTCGCAAACTTGTCGTGTCCCCGGCTGGAGCAGAGCCTTGGACACCGTCGCGACCGCGCATCGACAACACGCTGCTGAGAGCCCTTGTCCAGGCATTCCACTGGCAGCATAAACTGGAATCAGGGCAACACGCGACGATAAGCGAACTCAGTGCGGCTGAGAAACTCGACCGGTCGTTCGTCTCCCATATGCTTCGACTGACGCTATTGGCGCCCGACCTCGTCGAGGCAATCCTCGACGGGCGACAGCCTCAGACAATGCAATTGCAGCCGCTGGTGCGCGGGTTTCCGGTTGAGTGGGAGCGCCAACGGCGCAATGCCTGCTGGTTGTGAAGTCTGGCTTTGGACCCAAATGGGTCTTCCGCCGGCCGCGCGGTCGGATGACCGCTTTGCGCCTCATATTGGCCGTTGAGCATGACTTTGCGATCGCCTGAAAGCGGACGTTAGCGGCGACCACTCCGGAGGTCACGGTTGGCCATCAGCGGACATACTGGTGGGCATGGTTGGCGCGACCCCCAAAGAACCGGAAGAGCGGCCTTGGATCGGTCGATCTGGGCGCATATGATCCTGACGCCAGGAGGGGACTCGGATGGAAATCGGCCGCGTCGAGCGCAAGCTCTCGGCGATCCTTGCGGCTGACGTCGCCGGGTACAGTCGGCTGATGGGCGTTGACGAAGAAGGTACCCTCGGTCGCTTGAACAGCCATCGCCGTGAGCACCTCGATCCCTGTGTTGCCAAGCATCGCGGCAGGATCATTAAAACGACGGGTGACGGGCTGTTGGCGGATTTCGCCAGTGTCGTCGATGCGGTGCGCTGCGCTGTCGAGGTGCAGGCCGGTATGGCAGAACGCAATGCCGCCGTTGCAGCCGACGAACGGCTCGAATTCCGGATCGGCATCAATGTCGGCGACATCATCGAACAGGACGGCGACGTCTTCGGCGAGGGGGTCAACATTGCCGCCCGTCTTGAGGGGATCGCGGAGCCGGGCGGGATCTGCGTTTCCGGACGCGTGCAGGAAGATGCCGCGGGAAAGATCGGCGGCCTGCGCTTTGAAGATATGGGCGAGCAGGCGCTGAAGAACATAGCCCGGCCTGTCCGCGCCTATCGTTGGAGCCCGGATGGTGCAAAGCAGCTCGGCCCATCACGTCCGACAGAGCGCCTGCCCGACAGGCCGGCGCTTGCGGTGATGCCGTTCCAGAACATGAGCGGCGACCCGGAGCAGGACTACTTTGCCGACGGCATAGTTGAGGACATCATCACCGCGCTCAGCCGCTTCAAATCGTTTGCGGTGATCGCCCGCAATTCGAGCTTCGTATACAAAGGCAAGTCCATCGACGTGCGGCAGGTCGCCAGGGAGCTCGGAGTCCGCTACGTGCTCGAAGGCAGCGTGCGACGCTCCGGCGAGCGGCTTCGCATCACCGCACAGCTCATCGAGACGATAGCCGGGGCGCATCTTTGGGCCGATAGGTTTGATGGTGTCGTCGCAGACGTGTTAGACGTGCAGGACCGCATTGCCGAAAGCGTTATCGGCGTCATCGAGCCGCAGATCCGACAGGCCGAAATCGAACGCTCCCGCAGGCAACGCCCGGAAAGCCTCGATGCTTACGATCTCTACCTGAGAGCGCTGTCGAAGACGTACAGCGCGCGGCCCGAGGACAACGCCGAGGCCTTTGAGCTATTCATGCAGGCAGTCGCGCTCGAACCGCACTACGCGGCGTTCCTCATCGGCGCCTGTTTTGCCCTCGAGTTCCGCATTGCCATGGGCTGGCCCGAGCTTACCGGCGACGACCGGTCCGCTTGTCTCGATCTGGTGCGCCGCGCCCTTGCCGATCCGCAGGGCGATGCGACCGTGCTGGCGCAATGCGGGCTGACGCTGGTGACCATGCGGGAGTACGACCGAGGCATGCAGATCGTCGCCAATGCCGTCGAGGCGAACCCCAACAGCCAGTTTGTGCTGATGGTCGCAGGCATTGCCGAACTCCATTGCGGGGATCTGGAGGACGCACTCACCCATAGCCGGCGCGCGATCCTCATGAGCCCGGGCGACCCTACGGCACCGTGGCCCATGACCACGATTGCTCATGTGCACATGGCGCGTCGCAACTATGTCGAGGCGCTGAAAGCCGCGGAGCGGTCAATGGCGTTGAACGCAGGCCTCGACCCGACTTACTGGATGCTGATCGCGGCAAATGCACAGCTCGGCCGAATGGATGAAGCACGTCGCTACCTGGCCAAATTTCGGACACTCGCGCCCGACGTTACCATCGCGAGCATCAGGGCAGGACTGCCGGAATACGATCCATCGCGCATGGCAGCGATCCTCGAGGGCTTGCGCATCGCAGGGCTGGAAGAGGGCTAGCCATTGCGCGGACAAGCCCCCCGTAGTCGAGGTATAATGCAGCTTCTCGGCGGGGGCGATCGCACACCTCCGAACGCCCATCGCCCATGACCGCTTTGCCCTTTTGTCGGCCGTTGAGGGCACCTTTGCCGCCTCGTGAAAGCAGACATTGCCGGCGACGAGGCCTACGGTCGCGGTCGCGACAGGCGCAAAGATCAGTCTAGGCTGATCCGCGTTCCCTTGGCGCCGTTGAGCAGCCGCTTGAGATGGAAGCTGGCGAGCTGGTCGTCCGGACATTTGCCGATCTGCGCGGCGAAAGCCGTAAGCGCGTTTGCATCGCCGGCCTCCAATCTGCCGAAGGCTTCGAGATAGCTCGCCGTCGAAGGATCATCATACTGCTTTGACGACAAAGGCTCGAACGCGCGCAGCGCCTCGGCCCGGCCGCGCAGCATCAGATCGCCGACCGGCCGTCCACGGAAGCCGTCGACCCTTGCAGCCGCGCTCCCGCTGACGCAGATACGCGTGCCCAGCTGCTTGTTGGCGCTTTCCAGCCGCGCCGCGATATTGATGGTGTCGCCATAGGCCGTGTAGTCGAAGAAGCGGCCTCCGCCGAAATTTCCGACCAGCGCCGGACCTGCATGGACGCCGATGCGGGTCGTACCGACCGCAACGCCCTTGTCGCGCCAACTATCGCGGAACGATTGCGACAGCGCGTCGAGCTCGAGCGCGCAGGCAACCGCGCGCGCCGCATGGTCCTGCTGCTCGCCAGGCGCGCCGAACAGCACATGCAGCGCATCGCCGACGATCTTGGCGACGGTGCCTTCATGCGCGAACACGACGTCGGTCATGCCGGCCAAATAGTCGTTCAGGAGCGCGCCTAACGTGGCAGGGTCGATCGTTTCCACCAGCGTGGTGAAGCTGGTAATGTCCGTGAACAGCGAGGCGACCTCGCGCCACTGCCCGGCTAGCGCCAACCCGTCGGCGTCGCCGGCCAGCCGCTCGGCCAGATTGGGCGAGAAGTAGCGCGACAGCGATGCATGCGCCCGCTCCGCGACCGCTTGCCGCCGATGCGCCTCGTGCAGCACCTCGCGATGCTTCAAGGTCTTGGCGATTGTGGTCTCCAGGTCTGCAAAGTCGATCGGTTTAGTGATGAAGTCGAAGGCGCCGCGGTTCATCGCAGTGCGGATGTTGGCCATGTCACCGTAAGCGGAGACGATGACCGTCGAAAGCTGCTGCCCCTCGGCATGCTGCAGCTTCTCCAGCAGCGACAGGCCGTCCATACGGGGCATGTTGATGTCGCACAGCACCATGTCGATGTCGCTGTTGCCGTCGATGACGGACAGGGCGTCCACACCATCGCTGGCAAACAGGAAAATGACCGCGCCGTCGCGGATCTGACGCCGGAACTTCTGGACGATCAAGACCTCAAGATCGGGCTCGTCGTCGACCACGAGGATGCGCGCCGTCACGCCACCATTCCCAGCCGCGTTTCGATCTGTTGCCTGAGCGCCGCAAAGTCGATCGGCTTGGTCAGCAGCGCTTCGGCGCCGTTCTCCAACGCCTTGCGCTTGGTTTCGGCGTCGCCATAGGCGGTGATCATGATGACCGGGACGTCGGGCCGCAGCACCTTGATCTTCGGCAGCAGTTCGATCCCGCTCATGCCGGGCATGTTGATGTCGGACAGCACCAGGATCAGTGTCACTCCTTCGGCGTGGTCGATCTGCTCCAACGCCCCGACCGCCGATTGCGCGAACTCCAGGGTGAAGCGGTTGGCTCGGATGTCGCGGCGGAACTGCTGGCGAAACAGCGGCTCGACGTCGGGCTCGTCGTCGACGACCAGGATGAGGAGGCTCATGCTTCACCTCCCGATTTTGCGAGCGAGGCCGCAGCGCGCGGCAGCACAATCCGGAACTCGGTGAACTCGCCTGGCTGGCTTTCGACGTCGATCGTGCCGGCATGCTGTTTGACGACGATGTCGTGGCTGAGCGACAGGCCGAGCCCGGTGCCCTCGCCGGCTGGCTTGGTTGTGAAGAATGGATTGAACATCTTCTCCTTCACCTCCGGCGGAATGCCGGTGCCGTTGTCGCGGATCCTGATTTCGACACGGTCGCCGAGACTCCTGGTGGTGGCGGAGAGCGTCGGCTCATAGCTCGCGCCATTCGCTGCGGTGCTGCGCTTGGCCGTTGCATAAAAGCCGTTTGAGATGAGGTTGAGAAGCACCCGCGTGATCTCCTGCGGGTAGAGATCGACATCCCCAGCCAGCGGATCGAAATTCCGCGTCAGCGTGACGTTGAATCCTGGCTTTTCGGCGCGTGCCCCGTGATAGGCAAGGTTCAGGCTCTCCTCCACCACGGCATTGATGTCGATCGCACGATGCTCTCCTGAGCCCGCGCGCGAATGCAGTAGCATGTTCCTGACGATGGAATCGGCCCGCTTGCCGTGCTGGACCACCTTGTCGAGATTGCTCTTGAGCATGGCTGTCAGCTCGGCGACCTCTTCGCGCACGGATGCCTCCAAAGGCGCTCCGGCCAGCACACTGCTCAGATCATCGATGAGTTCGCCTGAGAGCGCTGAGAAGTTGTTGACGAAGTTGAGCGGGTTCTTGATCTCGTGGGCGATACCGGCGGTCAACTGGCCGAGTGAGGCGAGCTTCTCCGTTTGCACGAGGCGGTCCTGCGCGGTCCTCAGATCCTCGAGCGAGCGTGACAATTCGCGGGTACGCGCCTGCACCTCGTCGAACAGCCGGACGTTCTCGATCGCTATGCCGGACTGGTCGGCAAACGTCTCGACGAGCTCGATCTGCCTCGGCGTGAAGTCCCGCACCTGTGACCGCGTCAGCGCGAACACGCCGACCGGCGCGCCTTCGCGCAAGATTGGAACGCATAGAATGGTCCGGTAGCCGCCGAGCTTCTGAAGCTGCGTTGCCCCGTAGTCCGGGTCGGCGAGCACGTCCGAAACGTGGACGGCGCGGGCTTCGAGGGCCACCCTTCCGGTGACGCTGTCGCGACCGGCGGCGAAGGGATTGGATTTGGCGAAAGCCGCGGCTTCAGGCAAATTGCCGTACTCGGCCGACCACCGGTAGAGATCGCCGTCACGCTTGAAGATGACGCTCGTGTCCGCGTCGCACAGCTTGGCTGCTGATTCCACCAGCGTGTCGAGAACCGACTGCAGGTCGAACGTAGAGCGGCTGATCGCCTTCAGCACGTCGGCCGTCGCCGTCTGCAGCTGCAGCGACTCGCTCAATTCCGCCGTGCGGGACTGTACCTCTTCAAACAGGCGCACATTCTCGATGGCGATCACCGCCTGATCGGCAAAGGTCTGGACAAGTTCGATCTGGCTATCGGTGAAGGGCCCGGGTTCGGGTCGCGTCATTGCGAAGACGCCAATTACCGATCCTTCGCGCATGAGCGGTACACAGAGCACAGCCGAATAACCTCCGAGTCGCGGAGCTTCGGGAAGGCCATGTTCGGTGTCCTTGGTAACATCCGGAATATGGACGACTGCCTTGTCGAGTGCTGTTCGGCCGACCCAGGATTGTCGGCTGATCGGACTCGGATTCGCCTCTTCATACGCGCGATACTCCGGGGTTTGGTCGTAGGCTGCCGCAAGCCGGAAGACATCGCCGTCCCGCATAAAGATGCCAGACGTTTTCGCACCGCAGAGCCTCACAGCAGATTCGATAAGTGTCTGCAGGACGCTCTGCAGGTCGAATGCGGAGCGGCTTATGACCTTGAGCACATCCGCGGTCGCGGTCTGCTGCTGTAATGCTTCGCCAAGGTCGGCGGTGCGAGCCTGCACCTCTTCGAAGAGCCGCACATTGCCGATTGCGATGACGGCCTGGTTGGCGAAAGTTTTGAGAAGGCCAATTTGGCTGTCGCTAAAGGGTCGCGCCTCGATGCGCCGGATCATAAGCGCTCCGATTGCTTTTCCTTCCTGCAACAGCGGAGTGGCGAGAATCGCGCGAAAACCAAGACGTTGAGCCATCATTCGGGCAGTTGCAAACTCCTCTCCAGCGATGGTCAAGTCGGGAACGTGGACCGGCACCCGATCCAATACGGCGCGGCCGGTAACGATGTCGCGCGCAACCGGCAAGCCAGTGCCGTCAATCGGAATCGGTCCGTGATGCGCTCCCACAGCCAGCCTGTCGGAGCGCAGCAGATAGATCGTTGCGTCATAGGCGTCGCAGAGCCGAGCGGCACTTTCAGCGACGGCGTCCAGCACAGGCTGAATGTCCGTAGGAGATCCGGCGATCACTTGCAATATTGCGCCGGTGGCCATCTGCTGTTCCAGCGACTCGGCTAGGTCGCGGTTGCGGGACTCCACCTCTTCGAACAGCCGCACGTTCTCGATCGCGATGACCGCCTGATCCGAAAATGTCTGCACCAGTTCGATTTCGCGCGTGCTGTACGGCGAGACCGACGAGCGGGCGAGGACGAAGACGCCGGTCACGGCGCCGTCACGCATCAGCGGAACGCCCAGCAGGGTGCGGAAGCCGCCGAGCCGCTGGCCTTCGATGTTGGTATACTCCGGATCGTCGAGAACGTCGGCAATCTGCTCCACGGACCCGCTCTGGGCAACGCGGGCGGCGATGCTGCCCCGGCCGGGCGTGACCGGGAGGTTGTTCATGTGGTCCTGGAATTCTTGACTCCATCCGATCTGTACCGTCGGCTGCAACACGTCGCCCTGGCGCAGATAGATGTAGCCCATCCCGGAGTGACAGAGGTCGGACGCGGACTTCACAAGCGTATGCAGCACGGAATCGAGATCGAACGCCGAACTGCTGATCGTCTTCAACACTTCGGCCGTCGCCGTCTGCTGTTCCAGCGCTTCAGTCACCTCACGGTTGCGCGCCTGCACCTCGTCGAAGAGGCGGACATTCTCGATGGCGATCACCGCCTGGTCGGCGAAGCTCTCGACCAGTTCGACTTGACGCGGTGAAAATAGCCCGATCGCCCGCCGCGCCATGCCGAATACGCCGATGGTCTCCTGACCCCGCTTCAGCGGAACAGAAAGCACTCCGCGGAAACTGCCTATGATTGCCGCCTCCGGCCTTTCGTATTCCGGGTCTTCAAGCGCGTCCGCCACGTGGATCGTCAATCCCTCCAGCGCAGCGCGGCCCTGGAACGTCCCTCGTCCCACAACATGTGGGTTGGCTCGTTCGTATGCATGCAGCTCGGCAGCCTGCCCGCCGCCTGCCATGAACTGCAACGTATCGCCAACGCGCAACGTGATTGCGCCCATGTCCGCCCCGGCCAGGCGTATTGCCGAGTCGACCAGCGTCTGTAGTACCGGTTGAAGATCGAAGGCCGACCGGCTGATTGCCTTGAGCACATCGGCGGTCGCGGTCTGCTGCTCCAGCGCCTCGCCGAGATCGCGCGTGCGCGCCTGCACCTCGTCGAACAGGCGCACGTTCTCGATGGCGATCACCGCCTGGTCGGCGAAAATCTTGAGTAGCTTGATCTGCTTCTCGCTGAAAGGCTTGACCTCGATGCGCCTGATGACGAGCGCGCCGATTGCTTCGGTGTCACGCATCAGAGGTGTTGCGAGCATCGTGCGGTGGCCAAGCCTTTCGGCAAGTGTTTGGCTGACAGGAAACTCCGCACCTGCAACCGCTATGTCGTTGACATGCACAGTCTTGCGGTCGGCGAAGGCGCGACCGCAGACCCAATCGCGTGCGACCGGCATCGGTTCGAAGTCGAAGGCGATGGGGCCGTAGTGTGCTTTGGGGAATAGTGTCCCGTCTCGCGCCAGGAAAATGCCGGCGTCGTAGGTGTCGCAGAAGCGCGCAGCACTCTCCGCCACGACCTGCAGGACGGGTTGGATGTCGGTCGGCGATGCGGCGATCACCCTGAGGATCGCACTCGTCGCAGTCTGCTGTTCAAGGAGATTGGCGACCTCCGCGGTGCGTACCTGATTTTCTTCGCGCGCCGCTGTCAACTCGGATCGGAGCGAGCTGATCGTCATCTTTGAGTCGGAGTCTGGCCCTCCCACAGAGGTGCTCCTGTTTTTCTCTGCTCAGTGTCGGCTTTGGCCAACCCAGCGTCAAGTTTGGCGACCTATAACGTCCGTTCGTCACCCAGAGCGGCCGCTTTGGTGATGCACCTGAGCGCCGGCTTTCGGAGCTATTGCAGACAGGGAATATGTCCGAGATGGGTCGTAGGCGGAGTGTCCGCTTCTTCGGACTTTGACCTAAAACCAGTCGGTCAGCTTCCGGCCCAAAAGCCGACAAAGAGGGGCGTGGAACGTTGCGCCCCTTGGGTTCTTACATCGGCGGTTAATTTCCGGCGGCCTTACTTCCGGAAGCCACCCCCTTGAACACCGACAACGTATCTACCTGATCTAGCATCGAACACATCTTGTTTGGGGTATCGAAGTTAAAGCCCATGCACTTCTGATCAGCGGCGCACGCCAGCACGCAGTCGGCATAGGTGCTGGGGATGTTCGAATACGACTCTCCCACCACCACCGTATTCTTGTAAAAAACGAGGCTGGAGTATTGAACCTTGTTCGCCACCGCCTGTTTGACAGCCACAGCGGCGTCAGGAGCCCTCACCAACACCGAGGCGTCCCCTTTCATGAAACATGCAGAGTGCTTCTTGTCATAGGTAATGGCCAAACAACGATTGTCGCCCTCGCATTGGGTTTGACATTGATCGAATGAGACGTTCCACACAGGCATGCTCGGGAGATCGAAGCCCATTGCATCCCAGCCATCCTGTGCAATGAGCTTCTGGGCCGCCTCGGCCCGGCCAGGGGGCGCCTCATAGTCATTGCCGCTGAAAGCCCTGTTATCGAGCCACGCACATTTCGACGCGAGTTCCAGGGCCGACGCGTCGTTCAGGCCGATAGATGCCAGAGTAGCCATGGGCGCGGCCGGCGCCTGTGGCCGGGCAGTTGGCGAAGGCCGGTTTGCCAGGTCTACGTTTACGTCGACGCCGTTCACCAGCCGACGTGTGTAGCACCATGCACGATCCCAGGTGGGGTCGTGTTCGTCGCTGAAATGGTGGCCAGAAACCAACGACCAGTGCGAGCCTCCCCAGTCCAGTTCTCGTGTCAGAAACTTGTTGAAGTCTTCAGTTACGACGTCGGGTTGCTTGGGAGCCTCAGGAGGAGCGATCTCCTTCGGCCTGGGCGCTGGTTCCGGGACAGGAACTGTTGAGCGTTCCGTTTTGCCCTCCGATACCGTTTCTGACGGCGCAATCCGGTCAGTCTCCTTGTGGACTTCTGGTGTATCTGGCACCGGCGGAAGCCTGAGCTCTCGCCCGAAAAACAAAGCGGCACCGTAGCCGATGCCCACAGCGGCAATTGCCACTGCAGCTCCCGTCATCAGCCTGCGAAAGGCATTTGCCCGGGCTATCTTGTCATGGGCAACTGCCTCCGCCTGCAGGGTCGGGATGGCCGCCTGCTTCACGACCAGGTCGACGGCTCGCTCGAGAAGCGCTGTATTATGCCGGACCAGCACTTTTGCGCCCACCCTTGGCTGCCACTTTCACGAGATCGACGACCTCTGGTGGCAAGTCCTCGTTTAGTGCCCTTCGAAGGGCATCCGGATCATCGGTAAGGACGGGAACGTAGAGAATTTCCTTCACTACCTTTTCAACCGGTACCTCGACGCGTTTCTCGACCTCCCTGTCGACTGGGACTTCAACGGGCACTTTGACGGTGCGAACCCGGCGCCACCGCCACCGCAAAAGCAACCGTCGAACCAGACGCGACAGGCGGTTCTCGGCGCGGCTTTCCGCCTGTGCTGCGATACGCTGCAAGCCCAGAGCCACCATGGCCGTGATCGGCCCGGCCAGTCCTGCAATCACGGCGAGGGAGCCGAACCAGATTGCCGCGACTTTCCCCGCTTGGGGCTCGCTCACTTCTTCCGGCTTTACGCCATACCAGCGAGCCGCGATTCGGCGTATCTGGTCAGTGCGAGCGAGCGGGATGCGCTTTTTCTCGAGTGCGCTCAACTGCTTTGCTATTTCGTCTCGCCGCGTTTGATTGGCCGCCAAGGTCTTGGCCTTGGAAGCTTCGGCGGTCTGTGCTGCTGACAATGTCTCCCGCGCCTGATCGAGCCGGCGCTCCCAATCTGCAGATGTTGCGTCAAGTGACTTCTCGAGGTCGTTTCGCCGGTTCTGGAGCACCTGTCTTTGGTCGTCAGTCATCTTGGGGCTTTCGAGCCTCAAACGGTCGAAATCGCTTCGGATACCCGTGATCTCCTGATCCATGGCGGCGATCTGCGGCTCATACTTCGCCTCAATCTTGGCGCGAGGATTGGCAAGTTTGCCGATCTCGTCCTCCCAGCGCTTTGCCGACGCTGCGTCGCCAGTTTCCTGCGCGTCCCTGATCCGCTCGACAAAACTGTCTCGTTGCCTTTCAAACTCTTCCACTGCCTGCTGGACCCTGCCGTCTCGTTCGGCGATCAGATCCGTTCGTCTTTGCTCTTTCTCCCGAAGCTGTTCTCTTGCTCTGGAGGCCTGCGGCGTTAACGCGGTTGCAGCCTGGAGTTCGGTATCGACATCAGCGATGCGGCTTTGAATTTCCTTCCGAGCCTTGTCGGCAAGCGTGCTGACCTCTTCGAGATCCGCTCTCGCTTTGGCCGCCTGATCCGTTTGACTTGCGGATTCATCGGCGGTGATCAGTTTCGCGTTCTCAGTGTTTAGAGAGTCGATGCCGTCGGCGAGCTCCTCATATTGCAGTTCGCGAAGCGTGCCAGCGCGCTCCAGTCCGAGCAGAACAGTTTCAAAAGTGATGCCTGCCAAAAGCAGGAGAAACACCAGGATAACAGGCTTCCAGAGCCAGGAGGCGCTGTATAAGAGGGTCGCGATCGGGATCTTGGTTAGCTCAGCGATCGAGACGATGAAGAACGGGGCGCTGGCTAGAATGAGATCCATCGCCGTGGCAGATTGACTTGCCTCGAATGCTTGAAAACCCAAGACAAGGCCCGTAGCTAGGCCGATGATCGACGCTATGATTTCTAATGCCCACGCGCCACGATATGTCCACTGGCCATAGCTGGCCAGCTTTTGACTCATACTTGCGTGCATCAGGCGCCCCGTCTCCCCAATATCCCCAACTCATCTTGTCATTTCGAACGCGCATTTGCATCAAAAAATACCGTCGACATGACTATCGACCTAAGATTCTAGAAACATCGTTACTTTCTCTGGCAGATATCAGCTGCGGATTTGCCCAAAAGACCGTCTGGGTCGGTAGTGTCTCCGCTATTGCGGGATTATCCAAAGACGTCGTGTCTGACCGCCACCATTAGAGTGCGGAGTGCCGCCGTATTCACGCGCGATGCTCTTGGTGTCGTTGATGTAGCTGAAGGCGTCCCATCCTCTTGCGCGGTTTAAGTTCCGCCAATATCGCCCCCCTCTTGTTGATACTGCAGATCGTATATGATCCGACGTTTCGATCCTTCACGGGGCTTGTCTGATTTAGCCATTGTGATCCCCTCAGCACAGGCTCTCACACGGAATGCCGTCCTTATCGCGGTCGAGCTTGCCGCCCCAAGGACAGTTGCTGAGATACCACTCAGCCTCTTCACAGGAGCCGATCTGAGAGCAGGTTCGTTTCGGCTGACATGAGAAGCCAGATGCTTGCGCTTGGCTGCCGATGATGCCCAAAGGCTGACTGGACCGCTCGGTCTGCTCGGCGCGCCAAGTCCAAGGCTCCTCGAAGGAGCCTTTCCACAGGCCAAGCTTGGCAGCCTTCGCGGCCGCTTGTTGGGATGCGTAGGCGCCACTGGGTGCTGCAGGTTCCTCGACCTGTTGCACCACGCTCTGGCTCGAACTGCCAGAATCCGGTTCGGTGTGAACGGCGGCCTGTGGATATGGTGAGGTAGGGACTGGTCTTTGGTGTTTGACGGGATAGTACCACGCTACCACCGCGATGACGGCGAGCCAGCCTAGCGCTCTTTTCCTTGCTCGAGACAATCTATCGTCCCTCGCACCCGATGCCGTCGTGATCACCATCGAGCCTGTTGGGATCAGCGCCCGTGATTTGCACCCCAGGGGCTACGACCGCATTGTTTCCCTTGCCGCCTGCGCAGTCCAGGTCGGCGCCTCCGGTAGAGGACACACCTCGATACCTGTTGAAAGCTGCGACGGCGCGTGCACCGTCGCCTTCAATGTGGGTGTTATTGCTATTCGGATTGAACGGATCGACCGTTTGCAAAAGCATGTTTGCGTGGTTTGAATCGCCTGCAGCGAGCGTCACCGCGTCATAATTATTCAAATAGTCAGTAGTGGAGCCTGAGATAATTGCCACAACTATTGCGGTCGAAAACCAACGCCAATGCATGAAGGTATCCCCCGACACCACTCCAGATCATGCACCTTTTGAATTTTGTTGTCGAATCTGCCGACGAACGGGCCTGCGCGCGGTCTTCCACTACGCAATGTTGCCGCCGGGCTATAAAAAGGGGTGGGGACTGTGACGCGATTTGCTTTGACGATTTCCGTGTTGGCTGGACTCGTGGGCTTCGCGACACCGCCAGACAAGATTGCAGGCGTTCCAAACGCCGGCGCCTGCACGCAAGCGGACAAAGAGCGACTAGCCCTCTTGTCCAATCAGCAAAATAAGGCCGCGACTGGCGATGCCTTGGGCGTGTTTCTCATTGGTGTTCCCGTCTCCTCAATGTCAGGCGGTGACCACGAAACCGAGATTGCAATTCTCAAGGGACGCTGCGGTCCGCCCAAAACCTAGGCCCGGCTCGTACCTCATCGAGCAGCGAGGCGATTTGGTTCTGCCGTGCCAAATCGCGTATCAATCGGGTCACAATTGCTCGGAGGCGCCCCTCACGCCAACTCCTTCGAGATATCGTTGGCGGTCCGCAAGCATGGCCGCCAAGAGCTGCCTCTCGTCCTGAACGGCTGCTGATTTTTTGCTGAACTCTGCCTGCCTACCGGCGGCGCTCGCAGCGCCTTTGCCATCTGGTTCTGCCTCACCTCATCGACATCAGGTCCGTCATGAGGCCGACCCCGACCCTGACGAAGAACGTAGGTCTGGGGACCTCCTGACAGCCGATGTCCTTCAACTGATCGGACGTCAGGTCTGCTAACGCCCTGCGCCCTGCAACGGTCCGCCGCCAGGCCGTGAAGGCTGCGACTGCTGCTGCCATGCTGTTCGACGCTCTCTCAAACAGCCGGTGTTTCGATGTGCGGGTCTCTGCGTGAGCTTCGGTGTGAGCCATTCTGCTCTCCTGTTCCAGATTACGGGCGCAGCTTGTCACGGGGGCGATTTGCGGTTGTTCAGCCGGGCGTGAACAATCGCGGGAAGTCCGATGGACCGCCGTTAAATCTGCGTTAAATCGACCGGCGAAGATGCTATTCTGCTGGCGCGTTCGAAATCTGGAGAGCGGTCGTGCGTATCCGGTTGCTTGGCGGTCTCGAAGTGATGTCCGGAGAGGGCCAGCCCGTCCGCTTCGCAACGCGCAAGTCGGCGCTGCTTTTTGCCGCCCTGGTCCTGGCGGGTCGCCGCGGCGCCACTCGCGAACGGCTTTGCGAAGGGTTTTGGCCGGGACGAGGCGATGCGCAGTCGCGCAACAGCCTGCGCCAGGCGCTGGCCGACATCCGGCGGTGGTTTCCCGCCGCCGGCAATGCAGCCATTTCCATTGACGGGGATCAGGAAACGGTTGCGCTGACGGCCGGCCCGGACGAAGCCGACATCTGGCTCTTCGAGCGGAAGCTCGCCGAAAGCGGGACGACGGACCTCGCCTTTGCCGCCGACCTCTATCGCGGTGATGTGCTCGCGGGGGAGGCCATTCCGGACGGACTGGATGAATGGTTCAGCCCATACCAGGTCAGATACCGGCAGAAGGCGCAGCAGCTGGTGGAGCGCCTGAGCCTCGCGCCGCCCGAAGCCGGATCCGTGGACGAAGCGGCTTGCGAACGGCTCGCCGAAAGGCTGCTTGCCTCGGATCCGGCCGCCGAGCCGGCGCATCGGGCCTTGATGCGCATCCACGCTGCGAGGGGCCACGAAAATGCGGGCTTGCGTCAGTTCGAGACCTGCCGCGCGCTGCTGAAGAAGCATCTGGGCGTGGAACCCGAGGCACAGACGCTGTCACTGGCGGCGTCGCTGCAGACGCGGGGCGGAAATCGCCAGACCGCGTCGGCACACGACACCGCGCAGCCGCCTCAGCCTATCGCCACGCCGGCGAGACCGCATGACCAGCCGTCGGTGGCAGTGATGCCTTTCGACAATCTCGGCGGGGCGGAGGACGAGTATTTTGCCGACGGCGTTGTCGAGGAGATCACCGCCGCGCTTTCCCGCATCCGGGACTTCTTCGTCATCGCCCGCCAGTCCGCCTTCACCTACAAGGGCCGCTTCGCCGACGTGCGCGAGGTCGGCCGGGAACTCAGCGTCGCCTACGTGGTCGAAGGCACCGTTCGGCGGGGCGGCAATCGGCTGCGCATTTCCGTGCAGCTGGTCGATGCCGAGACGCGGACACAATTATGGTCCGAGCGCTACGAGGGTGCGACCGAGGACGTTTTCGAGTTCCAGGACAGGATCGCGGCGCAGGTGGCCGGCGCCATCCATCCGGCCATCCGCGGCGCCGAGATCGAGCTGGCCAGGCGCAAGCCGCCGACCAGCCTCAGGGCCTATGATTTCGTCATGCGCGCCTATCCAAACATTTGGGGCCGCCGCAAGGACACCAACGACCTGGCAATAGAGCTGCTCAAGAAAGCGATCACGGTCGATCCGGCCTATGGCCGCGCGCATGCGCTTCTGGCCTGGTGCCACGCCTCGAACGCCGTGTTTCTGTGGGCCGAGCAGCCGGAAAGCGAGCTGGAAAAGGCGGTCGCGGCGGTCGAAGCAGCCGGCTCGATCGGCGACGATCCAACCGCGTTGACCGCCGCCGGCGCGGCATTGAGCATGGGCGGTGACCAGGAGCGCGCCGCCACCTTCATCGAAAAGGCGCTCATGCTCGATCCGAACAATGCTTGGGCATGGGCACGCCTTGGCTGGATCGCAATCTACAGAGGCGAAGCCGCCCTGGCCCCGGACCGGTTCCAGCGAGCGATGGCGCTGAGCCCAATGGATCCGTTCGCGTTCGCCGTGAGACTGGGAATGGGTTACGCCTTGGCCAAGACGGGCTCCCTTTCCCAGGCCGTCGCGATCGCCCGTGACGTCATCGCCGCCCACCCCGACATCATCACGTCCTATCGCTATCTCGCCGCCTGGTCGGCGATGGGCGGCGACCTGGAGACCGCCCGCTGGGCTGCGCAAAAGCTCCTGGCCGCCCAGCCGAGTTTCACGATCGAGCGATTCCGGTCGCTGCCTATCTTGCGGAACACGCCGGAATGGGCAGACCAAGTGGTCGAAGGCTTGAAGCTGGCGGGATTGCCCGAGCGCTGACTATCTTCAGCCCATCCTTGGTTTCAACTTGGATGAAATGATCGCCCCCCTTCGCCCCTGGCTAGGATAGCGATCCTACCGGCTCACGACCATTGCACGTCGTTTAATTAGCCACAACATCAGCACGGCGCGGAAGCTTCCATGCCGAAGTCTGCTCACCAAATTGCGCCGCGAGAGCCGGTAGAACTGCGCCGACAGCCACCGCGAAACCCCCGGAGATATAGCTCACAAGAAGATGCACGTCGAAATTGGAAAGCCTGCTTCCCCAACTATCCTTACGAGCATGACGAGCCGGGGCAGGAAGCGATGATAGTGTTTGGCCATCATTTCGTCGGGCTGGCGCCCAAGAGCATGCTCATGGCGCCCACCCTTCGGCTTTGGCGGGTCTGGAGCTCAGGATTCACGGCGACGGCGGCGATCGTCCACGACCCGCGCGAGCACTTCGGTGGGGTCGCGGTCAACTGGCAATACCAGCATATTTTCGATGTCAAAGGCGGTAACGCCGATATCGCGACGCTCGCATTCGCTCATGGCGGCAAAAGCGGCGAGGTCCCTGCGTGCCCTCCAGAAGCGCGGCAGCCACAGCAGCGCCGAAGTCACGGCGGCCAGCATCCGGAAAGGCCGCGAGGGAGAAGCATGCGACCGGCAATCGGCTGCGAGACCGATGAAAGGAACCAGCGTGGTCATGGTGTTGTCTCCATCCTCGAACTGCCCTTGAGCGACAGCAAGGATGAGATTAGTCGGCGCCCGGCCGGAGATCGTGAGGCCCAGGTGAAACTCGAGGGAAATTGTGACGAAATCGGCAGGCG
Organism: Mesorhizobium sp. P2_E6; assembly: GCF_056403835.1. NCBI lineage: Bacteria > Pseudomonadati > Pseudomonadota > Alphaproteobacteria > Hyphomicrobiales > Phyllobacteriaceae > Mesorhizobium > Mesorhizobium sp. P2_E6. Next base: position 321,070 of record NZ_JBFUEQ010000008.1, on the reverse strand, counting down.
GGCACCGGCCCCCGGTCGTCGACACGATATCAGTCCGGCAGGCCGGCCTCGCGCAGGCTGGCGGCAACGCGCTCCCGCGTGCCCGCTTCGAAAGGCAGCTGGTCCCAGATCGTGGCGACCGTCAGCCCCGGATGGCTTTCCAGCAGCCTGCCGCACACGCGCCGGGCTTCATCCTTGCGGCCGGCATGGACCAGCGTCATCACCAACCAGCGTAGCGCCCAGGTGGCGCCAGGGTGCCGGCTGACCCCGCGCCGCGTCATGACCAATGCTTCTTCGTAGCGCCCGGTAATGAAAAGGGCGGCGCCGATGCCGAGTTCGGCCATGTAGCCCATCGGGTCGCGCGGGCTCAGCCGTTCGAAATGCTCGAACTTCTCGATCGCCGCCTCGGGCCGCTCGCGATAGACGTCAAGCCAGCCGCTGCGCAGCCAGGCCCAGGCGGAATTCGGATCGAGCGTGCGCGCCCGTGTCAGATGCATGTCGGCGACATCAAAGTCGCGGGCGAAGGAATGCGCGGCGCCGAGCACCGCAAGCACCATCGGGTCGTCGCCGGACAGCGCCGCCCCCTTCTGCGCCAGGCGCAGGCCCTCTTCCCGGGACGCGGCCGGCGTTTCGGTCCAGTGGTAGGTGACACGCTGCAGATGGCACCAGGCCAGCAGCGAAAGCGCCAGCGCATAATCAGCCTCGATCGCGATCGCCCGTTCAAGCAGTGTCCCGGCCTCCTCGTTCTGCGCCCGCTCGAGCGACCAGGCGAGCGGAAAGGCGCGCAGCACGTAGTCGTAGGCGGCGAGGCTTTCCGGCCGCTTGCGCCGCGACCGCTCGATCTCGGCCGACAGGATGGAGGGCTGGATGGCGCCGACGACACTCTCGGCGAACCGGTCTTGCAGGTCGAACACGTCGGCCATGGTTCCGTCGTAGCGGTCGGCCCAGATCGTCTTGCCGGACGACTGATCAATGAGTTGTCCCGTAAGGCGGATGTGGTCGCCGGCCTTGCGAACGCTGCCGGTCAGCACGTAGCGCACGCCGAGCTCGGCTCCGGCCCGTTTCACGCCGTCGGCCTGCCCCTTGTAGGCGAAGCTCGAATTGCGGGCGATGACGAACAGCCAGCGCATGCGCGACAGCGCGGTGATGATCTCGTCGACCATGCCGTCGGCGAAATAGTCCTGCGCCGGGTCGCCGCTCAGATTCTCGAAGGGCAGCACCGCGATCGAAGGCTTGTCGTCGGCGGACCCTTCGCCGGCCCCGGCCGCGGGGTGATCATCGAGGCGGCGCACGCGCTCCTCGTCGATCACATAGCCCCGCCGCATCACGGTACGGATCAGGCCGTCCGCATCCGGGCCGAGCGCCTTGCGGATATCCTTCATGCATTGGGTCAGTGAATCGTCGGAGACGGCGATGTTGGGCCAGACGGCGTCGACCAGTTCGTCCTTGCCGACGACGCGACCGGCATTCTCCAGGAGATAGGTGAGCAACGAGAGCGACTTGGCGCGCAGGTCGACGTCGTACCCGCCCCTTTGCAACCTGCCTTTGCGCAGGTCGAGCCTGTGACCCGAGAATTCGAACGTCGTCATGTCGCCCTCAGGGAGACGTCAAGCCCAATTCGGCTCGCGACGGGCTGGCTGTCGATCATTACCCTCGCACGCTTGAAGACACCATGACTGTCTTCTTACATCAAGCTTTCAGCCCGCTGAAAATGGCGTGGCCGGCGAACAGCCAGGCGCAATCGACCGCGATGAAACCGGCTTCGGACAGCCAGGAAAGTTGCTCGGCCAGCGAGGACGGCTTGTCGATCGGCTCGCCGTCGGGGTTGCGGAAGTAGTTCCAGCCGAGGCGGTTGAACTCGGCGAAGGCGGCCAGGTCGCCGTCGATCGCGAGCGCCCGCGAACGCACCGCCTCGTCCCACTGCCGCGCCGCGATGGCGAGAGCGGCCGCGCCCGGCGGGCGCACGATGTCGGCCACCACGAGGACGCCGCCGGGGCTGAGCGCCGTCCCAAGGTCGGCAAAAAGCATCCGCTTCTGTCGCCCGTCGAGGTGGTGGATGGCGAGCGACGAGACAATCGCATGCGGCGGCTCGGGAAAGCTTCGCCAGTCACGATGTTCCAGCTCGAACGCGGCAGTGGCCAGGCGGTCAGCGTGGTCGCGACAGGTCTCGCGCGTCTGCTCGCGCATCCGCGCCGAGCCGTCGAGCGCCAATACCCTGCAGTCCGGAAATCGTTGCAGCAAGGCGCGGCTGAGCAGGCCCTCGCCGGAACAGAGCTCGACCAGCAGGCCGCCCTGCACGGGAGGAATTAGATCGGCGATGATGCCGATCTGGCGTTCCCGTTCGGGGACGAAATAGCGCCCGTAATCGAGAAAGCTTCGGGAATTGTTCTCATCCCAATGCCTTGCCCCTCGCATGTCGGTCATGATCAATCCTTTCATCCTTTTGGCCACATTGCCGGAGGCCAGGTTGGCCGTCGTGACAACCGGATGAAATTCGGCTGAAATCTGCCTGAGCGGCGAAGTTGCCCGGCCCCGTCGAGCGGGACGGCACCATCCACGCTATGCTTTCGCGGGCCTTCCGGCCTCTACCCTGGTCAGGCCCGGAGTCGCTGTCATCGCGCGCCGTTTAATTAGCCACAATGTCAGCATGGATTACCCGCCGGTCGACTGCCTCCTCTGATCTTCTCGCGCGCAGGTAAGGGCAGCTTTGCGCCGCATGTCGGCCGTAGAAGCGAACTTTGCCCCCGTCCGGAAGCAGACATCTCGGCGGACCGTGTTGGAGGTCGTGGTAGCGCCATTTGTCTCAAGCAGGAAACCCGGCAACGCGCAGCGCATCGGCGACCTCATCAACCCGGCGGATGTAGCGGAGCCGCTCAAAGTTGCCGATTGTAAAGGTCGGCGCGACCTGCAACATATTCTCTGCAGCGGCACGTGCGATGTCGAGGCGGCCGAGTTTGACGTGACTCGCCACCAGAAAAGCGTGCAGGAGGCCGAACCCCGGATTAATCTGGATTGCCGAAGTCGAATAGCCGACCGCTTCCTCAAACCGATCTGTAGAGTAGCAGGCGACCGTCAGAGCGAGATACGGGTGATAGTTCATCGGATCGAGAGGGCTCAGTCTGAGCGCCATCATGGCGATCTCGATTGCGCGGTCATATTGTTCGCCGTACGCGTGCATTATCGAGCTTAAACGCAGGGTAAGCGCCGAATTTCCATTCATTGCCAGCGCCTGGTTTAGCAGCGCAATACTATTTGCAAAGTCATGGATGATATGCGCCCGGGCAAAAGCGGCGATGCTAAGTGCTTGCGGATCGTCCGCCCCCGCTCTGATAGCGGCCTCGGCGTGTCTGAGCACGGCCGCCCCGTCCTCTGGAGCGTGTCCGTCGCGGAAACGCTGCTGATGGCACCAAGCCACATAGGCGTGCGCCACGGCATAGTCGGGATCAAGCCGCAGAGCTTCACTGAGGAGATGCAGCGCTTGGTCGACGTCGGCGGGTGTATTCGCTACCGTGTGCGGCAGAGCGCGAAGAAAGAGGTCGTACGCATCAAGCTTGTCGGGCCTCTTGCGTCTGGCACGCTCGATCTCGGCGAGCCGTATCGATGGCTCAATCGCGCCGACTATGCTCTCAGTCATCCTATCCTGCAGGTCGAAGATATCTTCCACCGCGCCCTCGAACTTGCCGGCCCAGACGTGCGTTCCGCCAACTCCTTCGACAAGCTGCCCAGTGATACGAAGCCGGTTGCCGGCTTTCCGAACGCTGCCCTCCAGCACATAGTGCACACCAAGTTCTTTGGCGACTTGCCGTACGTCGACAGCCCTTCCCTTGTAGCTGCGCGGTCTACACGCGCAAGTCCAGCGAGGAGGGGCTCGACATGGAGTTCAACTCCCTCGACGCGCAGAGGGAGGCCTGTGAGGCCTACGTGGCCAGCCAGCGGGCCGAGGGATGGGTTCTCGTGCCCGACCACTATGATGACGGTGGCATCTCCGGTGGAACGCTGGAACGGCCGGCGCTGAGGCGCCTGCTGAAAGGTATCGAGTCCGGGCTGATCGATGTGGTCGTCGTCTACAAGATCGATCGGCTCTCGCGGTCTCTGACGGATTTCTCGAAGCTGGTCGAGGTCTTCGAATCCAACGACGTCACCTTCGTGTCGATCACCCAATCATTCAACACCACAACCTCGATGGGGCGCTTGACGCTCAACATACTGCTGTCATTCGCGCAGTTCGAGCGTGAGGTGATTGGCGAGCGCATCCGCGACAAGTTCGCCGCGTCTCGGCGCAAAGGCATGTGGATGGGCGGCAACGTCCCGCTCGGCTATCGGGTCGAGAATCGGAAGCTGCTCATCCAGGATGAAGAGGCAGCAATTGTGCGCATGATCTTCGGCCGGTTCCTGCAGATTGGTTCGGCGACCATTTTGGCACGAACCCTGAATTCGGAGGGCCTCAGGCGCAAGAATGGGAAGTCGTTCGACAAAGGTCTGCTCTATAAGCTCCTCAGCAACCGGGTGTATATCGGCGAAGCCGTTCACAAAGGCACGAGCTATCCCGGCGAGCACCAGCCGCTCATCTCGCAGGATCTCTGGGACAATGTCCGCTCGATCATCGCCGAGCCAGCGCGTAAGCGGGCAGGGCACTGCCGCAGGCAGACGCCGGCATTGCTCCGAGGACTGATTTTCGCGCCGAACGGCTACGCAATGACGCCTGCCCACACCAGGAAGAAGGGGCGGCTGTACAGGTACTACGTCACCACCAGTGTCCAGAAACTCGGGCCGGAAACCTGCTCGGTACGGCGCCTGCCTGCCGGCGAAATCGAGGCCGCAGTCATCGACCAGGTACGCATCCTGCTGCGCTCGCCAGAGATGATTGTGAAGACCTGGGCGACCGCGCGCGAGCACGGCGACGAGATCAGCGAGACCGAGGTGCGCGACGCCCTGATTCAGTTCGATGCTCTTTGGGAGGAACTCTTTCCCGCCGAGCAGGCATGCATCATCCAGTTGCTGGTCGAGCGCATCGACGTCGATGTAGACGGCATCTCCATCCGCCTTCGCACCGAGGGCATAGCCAGTGTCATCGCGGAGCTTAGAGAACGACCAAACCTGGATAGGGCAGCATGAAGAACAACCGCGAGATCAGCCGCGACGGCACCTTGCTGACCGTCTCCATTCCGATGGCGATCCGCAAGCGCGGTGGCCGCAAGGTTGTCGTGTCCCCGGCTGGAGCAGAGCCTTGGGCCCCGTCGCGACCGCGCATCGACAACACGCTGCTGAGAGCCCTTGTCCAAGCATTCCACTGGCAGCATGAGCTGGAATCAGGGAAACACGCGACGATCAGCGAACTCGCTGCGGCTGAGAAACTCGACCGGTCGTTCGTGTCCCACATGCTTCGACTAACGCTATTGGCGCCGGACCTGGTTGAGGCAATCCTCGACGGGCGACAGCCTCAGACGGTGCAATTGCAGCCGCTGGTGCGCGGGTTTCCCGTTGAGTGGGAGCGCCAACGGCGCTTGTGAAGGTCTGTTCTACCCAGCGGCCACCTTGTCCGCGTTGCGATGGCAGCAATGCGCCGCATGTCGGCCGTAGCGATCAGCCCTGCTGCCGCCTGAAAGCAGACATTGCACGCGATCACGCTGAAGGTCGCGGTTGCGCCACGAGTTGCCGTTCGGGATGAGTCGTCTGGATGTCGGGTTTGTGGCGCAAAGTGGTCGTTCGGCGATCGTCGCTTTGGGCGGATATGCGGATATACTGAGAATCACAGCCCCGCCATCAGGGAAGAGTGGCGGCAGCATCTTGTTTGTCGCGCCGGACTCAATCTGACGCTGTCGTCGCGCGGGCGTCGATAGACCGTGCGATCCGCCGATAGTATGCTTGACAGCTAATGTGCCGGGAGGGGCAATGGCGCTGGATCTTCGGAGCTGGCTGGAGGAGTTGGGGCTCGGGAAATACGCCGAGATCTTCGCCACGAACGACGTCGATTTCGACCTTCTGCCCGAGCTCGACGATGGTGACCTGGAGCGGCTCGGCATCTCGCTTGGGCATCGCAAGCGGTTGTTGCGCGCGATCGCCGAGCTGAAGGCAGCGCCGCCCGGCCCCGCACCGAACACGTCGGAAGCCGCAGCGTCATCCGGTCCGGAACGCAGGCAGCTCACGGTAATGTTCATCGATCTCGTGGGATCGACTGCACTTTCCGGACGCCTCGATCCGGAGGAGATGGGAGAGCTGCTTCGCGCCTACCAGAACGCCGTAGCCCGCGAAATCGCGTCCTTCGAAGGCCACGTCGCGAAATTCATGGGCGACGGAGTACTCGCTTATTTCGGCTGGCCGCGGGCGCACGAAGACGAGGCAGAGCGGTCCGTGCGGGCCGGACTGGCCATCGGCAAAGCCGTGGCAGCGTTGTCGGGCGGCGGCGCGCCACTCGCCAGCCGGATCGGTATCGCGACGGGCCTTGTCGTGGTGGGCGACCTCATCGGCGCCGGAGCCTCGCAGGAGGAGGCGGTGGTGGGCGAGACGCCAAACCTTGCGGCCCGTCTCCAGGCAGTCGCACAACCCGGCCAGGCCGTGATCGCCGACCTTACCCGACGCCTGGTCGGCGACTATTTCGAACTCGACGACCTCGGGCCGCTGGAGCTGAAGGGAATCCACGCGCCGGTACGGGCCTTCACGGTACTCAGCGAGCGGGCGCTGGAGAGCCGGTTCGCCGCACATGCAGGCACAACGATGCAGCCGATCGTCGGCCGCGACCAGGAGCTGGCGCTGCTTTTGGAGCGCTGGCGCCAGGCCGAGACCGGAGAAGGGCAGATGGTCCTGCTGACCGGAGAGGCCGGCATCGGCAAGTCGCGGATCGCTGAGGCGCTGATCGCCGTGCTGGAGGACAGGCCGCACATCAACCTTCGCTATCAGTGCTCGCCTTATCATACCGACAGTGCGCTGTGGCCGGTGCGGCAGCAACTAGTGTTCGCGGCTGGCATCAGTGCCGACGATCCGACCGACATGCGCCTCGAGAAACTTGAGACGATGCTCGTTCCGACCCCGGGCGGACTGCACCAGACCGCGGCATTGCTCGCGAACCTGCTGGGGATCGATGCCGCAGCACGCTATGGCAACGTCGATCTAAGCCCCGAGCAGCGCCGCAATCGCACGCTGGCGGCGCTGGTTGACCAGCTGATCGGGCTGGCGGCGCGGCAGCCGGTGCTGTTCGTGCTGGAGGATGCGCACTGGGTCGATCCGACGACGCTGGAACTGGTGGAGCTCGCGCTCGACGGTGTGGCGCCGGCGCGCGTACTGATGTTGATCACTGCCCGCCCGACATTCAGCCATGGCTTCGGCGGTCACCCGATTGTCACGCGGCTTGCACTCAACAGGCTGGGCCGCACCCAGACCACCGCTATCATTGAGCGGATCGCCGGGAGCAAAACGCTGCCGGAGAGGCTCGTCGACGAGATCGCCACCCGCACCGACGGAGTGCCGCTTTTTGTAGAGGAGATGACCAAGGCGGTACTCGAAACAGGCGCGCAAGGAGAGGCGCCTGGCACGCGGCTTGCCATTCCGACGTCGTTGCACGATTCGCTGATGGCGCGCCTCGACCGATTGAAATCGGTGAAGGAGGTTGCGCAGACAGCGGCGGTGATCGGCCGCGCCTTCGACCACCGCACGATCGCTGCCCTGGCATCCGTTCCGGAATCTGAACTTGCCGCGGCGATCGAGCGACTTGTCGAGGCCGAGTTGGTCTTTCGCCGAGGCACCGGGTCGGAGGCCACCTATCTGTTCAAGCATGCGCTGGTCCGCGACGCAGCGTATGAGAGCCTTTTGAAGAGTCGACGCCAGGCTCTTCACGGACAGCTGTTTGACATCCTGAAGCAGCGCGACGATGCGCCGCCCGAGATCCTGGCACAGCATGCCGAGGCTGCCGGCCTTGCACAGATGGCCATCGACTGCTGGGACAAGGCCGGAGAAGAGGCCATCGCACGCCCGGCCTACAAGGAGGCAATCGCGCATCTCGAAGCAGCGATACGCCTGTCCCATCAGCTGTCGACAGACCCGTTGTGGCTGCGGCGGGAGTGCGAGCTGCAGGTTCGGCTCGGCCAGGCGTTGTTGGAGCACCTCGGCTACCAGGCGCCGGCCACGATGGCCGCATTCGAGCGCGCCCGAGCGCTTGCCGAGGAAGTGGGCGAGCCTTCGCTGCTGGTCCCATCGATGTACGGCCTTTGGGCAAACCGCTATGTCTCGGGAGCCCCGGCGCCCGAGCTTGCGGCGCGTTTTGCCGAGCTGGCCGCGTCGGGCGAAGACAGCGGCGCGCGCTGCGTGGCGCTTCGGATGCTGGCTCTGGAACGTTTCCACGAGGGGCTCTACGTGCCGTCGCTGCGGCTCCTCGAAGAGGCGCTTTCGCTCTACGACCCCGCCGCGCACCGGGACTTCGGCCTTCGCTACGGACATGACCCGCGGACCGGGGCCATGAACTACAAGGCCTGGAACCTTTGGCATCTCGGCTTCCAGGATCAAGCTCGCGCGACGGCGGAACAGGCGCTGACGTGGGCTCGTGAGGTCGGCCACCAGAACACGATCGGCATCGCGCTCTGCCTTGGCGTCGCCCTGACGAGCATCTGGTCCCGGGACGTCGCCCGGGTGGAGGCGTGCACGGCCGAATCGCTCCGGCTGGCGAAAGACAAGTCACTCGCGCTTTGGAAGGCCTATGGCCGGATCCATTTCGGCTGGGCCCTGGCCGAGCGCGGGCACCCGGACGCGCTCGCAGAGATCGAAGCAGGGCTCGACGAAGCGCGCCGGATCAAAGCGGGCCGCTTCGAGGCATTCCACCTCGGCCTCGCGGCGGATGCGCGCTCGCGCGCTGGGCAGCATGACGCGGCCCAAGCCATGATCGCTGCGGCCTTCGCAGCCCAGGCGAAGAGCCGGGACACGCCTTTCCTGCCCGACCTGCACAGGTTGCGGGCCGCAATCGCGCTTCGCGCCTCAGCCGACGCGACCAATGCGGCTGAAGCCGACCTCAACCAAGCGCTCACAATCGCCCGAAACCAGGCGTCGCCTTCATTGGAGTTGCGGGCAGCGCGCGACCTCGCGCGATTGTGGGCCGAGCGCGGCGAGCGGCGGCGCGCCCGGGACCTTCTTGCGCCGTCCTATCATTGGTTCACAGAAGGATTCGCAAACCCGGACCTCCAGGAAGCCAAGCTTCTTCTGGACCGCCTATGATCGATCAAACCCTGGCGGAATGATCGCAAGCCTCGAAGTCCGCTTCTGACGCGCGATCACGACGTTCCGAACATACCAGAGCAATGACCACATCGGGTCAGAAGCGGCCTTTTCATTATCTCTTTGGCTGACTGAATGTCAGGAACGCGCCAGAAGTAGACATTGGCTTCAGCTTGCCAATGCGTAAAGCTCCCAGCCCTCGGGGATGCCTTTCATCTCCCGGCGCCCAGCGAAGGTGAAGTTCAACCCAGAGCCGACTGCTAGATCCTTCACTGTGCTGGAGGCGAGGATCGAGCCTGGGGACGATTCCGCCATGATTCGCGCCACCAAATGGACCGCCAGACCGCTCAAGTCGTCGCCGCGGTGCTCGCACTCTCCAATGTGGATACCAGTCCGCAACTCCAGCCCAAACGCTTTCGCGTCTCGCGCAAGCGCCTTGGCACATTCAAACGCCGGAGTAGGCCCTGCAAATGTGAGGAGATATCCATCGCCAGTATGCTTGATCATTTGTCCACCGAGAGCCGCAACGCGTCGGCTTGCATTGACTTCCAGCTGTTCAAGAATCGTCCGCCACCGGTCATCCCCCACGGCACTCAGGGTTTTGGTCGAATCGACGATATCCGTCATCAGCAGGGTCATGAGCGCCCGTCCGGGCTTTGCGGTCATCCGTGTACCGGTGACGAACTCTTCGACCTGCCCGATCAACTCGTCCTGATCGCCGTACCATGGGATGTGGTCATTGCCGGGCAGAAGGCGAAATTCAGCGTGAGGAATTCGCTCAGCCAAATAGGATCCCTCATCGACTGCCGTCCAACGATCACCCTCACGATGCAGGACGAGGGTCGGCACCTGTATGGCGGGGAGGATCGCGCGAATATCGATCTCGTAGTTGAGTCGGGTGATCAATTCGGCAGCGTGCGGGCTGGCCGCAAATCGAAGATAGGCCGCATGCCAACTCTGCACCGCAGGGTCGCCTGCCACACTCGGCGCTCCGTCGGTAAGGTCGAATGTCCGACCCCAGTTGTCGAGCAGCGACTTTACAAAGCGCTCGAACCCCTCTTGGGTCGCGCCCCAAGGGTAGTCAGGCGCCCATGCCCGGCGAGCACGGCAGCCGTACAGAACCAACGCGCTCACCCTTTCGGGATACGTAGCGGCAAACAAGGAAGCCATGTTCCCGCCCTCGGAAACTCCGAAGAGCGCCGCTTGCTTCGATCCGACGGCATCGAGTACGGCCTTGATGTCCTCGGTCCTCTGTTCGAGTGTTGGGAAGCCCACGTTTCGGTCGGACATCCCCGTACCGCGTTTGTCGAAAAAGACCAGGCGGGAAAAGCGGCCAAGTCCGCTGAGAAATCGAGCGTATTCGGGGCTTTCCCAAGCGTACTCGATGTTGCTGAGCCAGCCTTGAGCGTAGAGCAAATCCGTTGGGCCATCACCGACTACCTGATAGGCAATGGAAATGTCGCCGCATTGTGCATAGCGCGTCTCGTGGGTTTGCATGACCGCCTGACAATCGATTGGGTAACTGCGACACGTTACCTAGACAGATGCGAAGCTCGCAGCCCAAGATACTGAACTTTGGCAATGAGGGGAATGTCGGCTTCGGGTCAGTTCACGTCAATGCACGCAGTGCATCTGAGGTCCGCTTCTGAAATTCCACGCCTCGAAGCGGCCAGTCGGCTCCCGGCCCAATTGCGCTCATTCCGGATCTACCTTAGGGGCGAAGCTGCTTTGTGCCTATCGGGCCGCTTTCGCCGCGATGGCGGCGCGCCGTTTAATTAGCCACAATGTCAACATGGGTGACCCACCGGGTTGCGGATACCGTGATTGCGGCGGGTTTTGGTCGGACCTCTGCGCCGAGCTATGCGACCTCAGCCAAACATAGTTCCCACTAATATGCTATAGGCTGAGCATGAGGGGCAAAACCATGGGTCGGTTTCTGCGGTATTTAGCCTGGGTATGTCTTATTTCGGCCAGCCATGCCAACGCCCACAGCTGGTATCCGGGCAAAACTGACCCGGTTCGACGTCGGCTCCCTGGCCCTCAGCAGCCCTTTTCTGCGCCCCTTATCATGTTGCAGCAGGGCCAGGAACGGACCTGCGCTCAATCAGCTCATTTTCCGGGCTTCATATTCAGGGTTATTGCTTCACTCTCCTCGTGGCCTGCTGATATTCGAGCCCCAGTCGCGGCTATTTGGGCCTCCATCCGATTGACGAGCGCGACATAACGGGGATGAGCGCGGAGCGAGTCGAGGTCGCTATCCTGACGCATCCAAGGCATGCGCAAAATGAGGTAGGCATGTGATGCAGTTAGCTGACGTTCCAGGCAATCGATAGCCTGTTCCGCCTTGCCCAGCCTCGCATAAAAACAGCCTATGTTGTACTGAACCGCAATGTTGTCTCCGGCGAACATTTCAGCACGGGAGACCCACGACAGCGCGCGTTCAATCTCGCCATTTTCCACCAGCATTGCGGCGCCGTAACATAGCGCGGTGGCATTGTCGGGATGCGCTTTGACTTCCTTTTCCACTCCCAGCACACCTTGCCTTGCAGCTTCCTTGGCGTCGTCGCTGCGGCCAAGTGAAACATAGACCATCACTAGATTGGTCCAGACCCGATAGTCATCGGGTGACAACGATACGGCACGCTGGTACAGCGCGGCAGCTTTCTCGTATTGACCTTGAATGAAACAATTCCGGCCGTAAGAGAAATAGGTATCGGAAGAACTGGCGTCTAACTCTAAAGCTCGCTCGAACTCCACTTCCGCCTCGGCATACCGGCCATTTACGAAAAAGGCCCCGCCACGTGATGCGTGGGCATCGGCGAGACCTGGCTCAAGTTCCAGCGCCCGCGTACTGTTGGAAAGAACCGCCTCGAAGCTGGCATCGGGATCGTTGCAGGTCAACAGAAGCCACTCGCAATCAGCCAAAGCGGCATAAGCGCGCGCATAATTTGGGTCAATTTCAACAGCTCTGGCAAACAGTCGCTGCGCTGTCTTGATAAACTTGGTCTCGACTCCCCTATTGAGGAACGACCTGCCCATCAACAGCGTCTCGTAAGCCTCTGGGTTGTCGGTCGAGCGGTTTGTAATTGTCGCCAGTTCTTCGGGCAACAGCTTCACTTTGAGCACGTCGACAATGCTTTTGGATATCTCGTCCTGAAGGGCAAAGATATCGTCCAGCGTCCGGTCATACCGCTCGGCCCAAATATGGTCACCGCCACGACCATTGATTAGCTGAGCCGTGATACGCACTCGCCCTCCAGCCTTGCGTACACTTCCTTCCAGGACGTAGGCGACATTCAGCTTCTTCGCCACCTCCTCGATCAATACCGCCTTGCCCTTGAAGGTAAAGACGGTATTTCGCGCGACGACGGAGAGTCCGGACGCTTTCGAAAGGTCGGTGATAATGTCCTCGGTGATGCCGTCGGAAAAGTACTCCTGCTCGGGATCGCCGCTCATATTCGCAAAGGGCAGGACCGCAATCGATGGCTTCTCCGGAAGTGCAGTCGCCGGTTGCGCCGCACGTCTGCCGGTCTCGCCTGTTCCGGCGCGATAAACCCGCACTGGCTTCGCGATGTTCTTGAGTGTGTGCTCGCCCAGATCGTCGAACGCCAATGCCAGCTTGCCTGTGACATGATCGTGCACGGTGGCGGAGACGTAGATGCCGCCGGGCTCAGCCAGTCCCTCCAGCCGGGCGGCCACGTTGACACCGTCGCCATAGAGATCACTGCCCTCGACGATCACGTCGCCCAGATTGATGCCGATACGCAGGACGATGTGCGAGGCTTCGGGAATGCCTTCGTTAGCAGCAGTGAATCCCTTTTGTAGTTCAACCGCGCATTGTACCGCATCAACTGCACTGGCGAACTCGACAAGCACACCGTCGCCCATAAGTTTGACTACGCGACCATTGTGCTGGACGACCAATGGAGACAACACGGCCTGCCGACGTGATTTCAATGCGGCTAGTGTGCCAGCCTCATCGCGTTCCATCAGGCGGGAATAACCAACAACATCGGCTGCCAAAATTGCAGCAAGGCGGCGTTGGGTTCGAGTCTCGGCCATGTGGGTTGAATACTTTCAGAAAGCCGGGCAATTGGGATTGTATTGGTACCCTGGCCTAGAGTCTATCCGGCCCGACTTCCGAGATGGGTCATACGCGTCGTTTCTGAAATATCTGCCCCACGTCCGTTCGCTGGGGCATTGCGGACATGGCAGTACTGCATCGATGCTCTCGGTCCTCGAATGCTCGGGGGTTGAGTGTCTCTCTTCGCCGTCATGATCGTCGCCTGCTTCTCCGTGCTGTTGTTGAGTAGCTGTCTCGACAACTCATTGATTTGAGGCCGCTCTAACCCACGCTCCGGTATGACAATGGGGTCGCAAAATCCATTTCGGCCCTTTATCGCTCGTTTAATTGGGCACGCCATCAACATGGATCGTCCGCCGGCAAAGATCGCCTTTTGACCCGGATCCGTAAGTTTCGCGCACGGAAGGAACGGCAGCTTTGCGCCGCATGTCGGCCGTAGCGATCAGCCCTGCTGCCGCCTGAAAGCAGACATTGCACGCGATCACGCTGAAGGTCGCGGTTGCGCCTGGAGCTGCCGTGATCCCAGCCAATCGGATTGGGGGCGTTTTGGTGCAGCGCGGACGCCGCTCGTCCGCACCTGAACACAAAGGGTGACGCATTCTTACGTGGTCCGATTGACATTTTGAGCATGTGCGCTTGACTGCCTCGATGGATCATCAGCAGGGCGGCAAGGAGATCGCTTCATGGCTGCAAGGCTTGGGCCTTGAGCAGTATGCCGGCGCATTCATCGACAACGACATTGAACCGGCAATTCTACCAAAGCTCTCCGACGATGACCTTCGGGAGCTTGGCGTAAGATCTGTTGGTCACCGGAGAAGAATCCTGACCGCCATCGCCGAGCTCTCGCGTCCACCGGCCCAACCGCTGAAAGCAGACGACGATGCCAAGTGGGATGCTCTCCAAAGTGTAGTACCTAAGCGAGAGGGGAGTGAGGCAGAGAGGCGCCACCTCACAGTCATGTTCGTCGACCTCGTGGGATCGACTGCGCTGGCGTCGACGCTCGATCCTGAGGACTTGGGCTCGGTCATAGCCGCATATCAATCGTTGGTCGCCGCAGAGGTCGCCCGTTATGATGGCTATGTCGCCAAATTCATGGGCGACGGCGTGCTGTGCTACTTCGGCTGGCCACACGCCCACGAGGAGGACGCCGAGCGGGCGGTCCGCTCTGGACGTTCCATAGTGAAAGCTGTCGCCAGTTTGCGCACTCCCGGTCAAGTGCCACTCGCAGCTAGAGTGGGAATTGCCACGGGATTGTGTGTCGTCGGAGACGTCATCGGGACTGGGTCCGCACAAGAAGAAGTCGTCGTTGGCGAAACGCCCAATCTCGCCGCTCGGCTGCAAGCCCTGGCCCAACCGGGATATGTGGTGGTCGCCGAGAGCACGAGAAAGTTGCTCGGCGGAATATTCGCGGTTGAGAGCTTGGGGCCTATCGAGCTGAAGGGATTTTCGATACCCTTCTCGCCGTTTCTGGTTGTCGGGGAACATGCCGTCGAGACGCGCTATGACGCGCGCGTCACGAGCGCTCCTCAAATCATGTTCGGAAGGGACCTCGAACTCGGACTTGCTCTCGAACGTTGGGGGCAATCGAAGAGGGGCGAAGGCCAGCTCGTGCTACTCAGCGGCGAGGCGGGTATCGGCAAATCTCGCATCACCCGCGCCTTGATAGACGCGGTCTCTCAAGAGAAACATGTGCGGGTGAGCTATCAGTGCTCGCCGTATTACTCTGGCTCGCCGCTCTATCCAGCTGTTCAGCAACTCCGCCGCACTGTCGGTATTGAAGAAGCCGACGGGGATGAAGAGAAGGTCAGAAAACTCGAAGGCACCAAAGGTCCAGCGAATCCGTTGTTGCCTATCTTCGCTTCCCTGCTCGATCTTCAAAACTACCAGAGCGATGCTTTGACGGGCCTGAACCCGCAGCAGCTGCGAGCGCGAACGCTTGACGGATTGTTGAACGACATCCTCGACGCTGCAGCAAGGCTGCCATTGTTGTTCGTGATCGAGGACATCCACTGGATTGACGCGACAACGCTCGAATTGTTGGATCAATGTGTAGAACGGATTCAGCACGCTCGGGTCATGATGATGGTGACGACGAGACCGACCTTCGAACACGGTTTTGGGGGACATCCCATAGTGACGAAATTGGCGCTTAATCGCCTGGGCCGTGAACAGACCACCGCTTTCATCGAGAAACTCGCTGGCGATATTCGACTACCAGCCATCATTGTGGACAAGATCATCGCCGCGACGGATGGTGTGCCGCTGTTCATTGAAGAGCTGACAAAGAGTGTTCTCGAAGCCCGCCACTTCGATCGCGCAGCCGTCTTCGACCAAGATCACGCCACACTCGCAAATCTCGACATTCCGCTAACGTTGCACGATTCGCTGATGGCCCGCCTCGACCGATTGCAGCCGGTCAAGGAAGTTGCGCAAATGGCCGCATGCATCGGCCGCGAATTCCGCCACGACCTCCTCGGATCGGTCACGCGGCTCAGCGCTGCCCAGTTGGAAGAGGCACTCGATAAGCTCGTGGATGCCGAGCTCGTCTTCCGGCGCGGAAGGGGCTCGGACGCACGATATACGTTCAAGCACGCGCTCGTTCGCGATGCTGCCTATCACAGTATGTTGAAATCGGTGCGCCAGGACATACACAGCCGGCTGGCCGACAAACTCGGCATGGAGCCGACGGCCGAACCGGAGCTGGTTGCACATCACCTCATAGCGGCAAAGCGGTATCTTGAGGCAGCTGAATGCTTCCTCCAAGCAGGGCGCGCTGCCGCGGCGCGATATGCCAATCCGGAGGCGGTCGCGCATTTCACGGGCGCGCTGGATGCCTTGGAAGCGGTCACTAGCTCGGGCGATACAAATGAGCTTGAACTTAGAATCCGGATTGAAATGGGCGTCCCGCTGAACGCGTCAGCTGGATATGCGTCGGAGAAGGTTGAAGCGAACTTTCTCCGTGCCGAAGAGCTTTGTATATCCACGGGCCTCACCTCCAACCTCTTTTTTGTCCGACGTTCGCTTTGGAACTTCTACCTTGACCGGCCTGACCTGCACCGGAGCCGAGACCTGGCCAAGCAACTCCTTGCCGAAACCTCGTGCGGAGAAAACGTTGAGGAAACGACTTTGGCGCATCGGGCGCTCGCCACTTCCTATTTCTATCTCGGTGCCATTGGGGATGCCGCACGGGAAGCCGAGGCCGGAATCAATGCCTGGGCGACCTCCAATGGGGATTTCGATGTCGCAAGATATGGAGAGGACGGCCCCGCGATCTGTCGCAGCTATCTGGGCGTGGTGCAGGTGCTCGCAGGGCGGGTCGACACCGGGCTCGCCAATTGTGCGTCAAGCGTTGAAACCGCGGAGCGGCTCGATCATCCGCTCAATCTGGCATTTATCCTCATGAATCTCGCCATTGCCCGACGGTTCCGCAATGAGCCGGCCGAGTGCCGTGAGATCGCTGAACGAATGCTCATATTAGCTGACAACCGCAGGCTGGCATCCTGGTCCGGAGGTGCTCGCACGGTGCTCGGCTGGGCTATCGGCAGCAACCTGCCCGACGAAGGACTCAGAATGCTGCGAGACGGCATGAACCGATGGCGCTCGACTGGCTCTGAGCTGCACTTGCCGCACTTCTATTCGTCGATTGCGGACATTTGCCTCCGGCATGGACGGATCGATGAGGGTCTCGCGGCAATCGAGAATGCTGTCGAGGCGATGGACAAGACCGGCGAGAAATGGGCGCAGGCTGAAATAGAACGTATTGAGGGTTGCTTGGTCGCCAAGGCGGATGTGACCCGAGGGATGAAAGTCCTAACTAGAGCCTATGATACTGCGATAAGTCAGGGCGCGTGTTGGTTGGCGGTGCGTGCTGCAACGGAGTTGGCCAAGCTCTCAAGAAGGTCGGGCCATGAGCTCCGAGCTGACTATCGGAATCAGCTTCGGATTAGCGAGATCGCTGAAGGCCTAGAAACCTCGGTCATCCGCGAAGCTGCTGCCGTTCTCTAGATCACCGTATCGGTGCTGTAGGCTGACTAGCAGGCACTGGAGATGAGGGGCAGAACCTCAGCTGCCAAGCGCCAGGGTGATCCTGAGATCTGCTCGCAAGGGTCTGCTTGTGGGGCAGAGCGGGTGATGATCGCCCACCCATTTGAGTGTCCGCTTCGGGTCAGTTCACGTCAATGCACGCAGTGCATCTGAGGTCCGCTTCTGAAATTCCACGCCTCGAAGCTGCCAGTCGGCTCCCGGCCCAAACGCGACGTCTGAGTAGTGACTTGGCGATGTCCGTAGGTGGCGCAACCCGGACCTAGCGAGCGACGACTTAGTTGTGGTCCTTCTCGACAGGTGAGCGAACCGCAAAACCGCCCCCAGCAAGGCCGGCGCTAAGGCATTGATATTGCTGTTGTCAAAACCTGGGGATTTTTGGGGCTACTCCCCAGCTTCGGAGAATGATTGGCATTCAGAGAGCAATTTGCACGCTCAGGGCGCTGCCGCACTCCACAGCTTTCGGCTGCACATCCCGCAAACGCTGGGCTTTCGGGAAACCGTGCGGCCACTGGAGAATTGTTCGGAATTTGAAGGTGGTAGCGGGAGAGGGACTTGAACCCCCGACCCCAGGATTATGATTCCCGTGCTCTAACCAACTGAGCTACCCCGCCAGGGCGGCGAAAGGCCCGAAATGCGCCTTAAATCGAAAGGCATGTCGGGGGCGTTCGCCAAGGTCGCGCGGATATAAGGTTGGGAGGGCGAGCCTGTCAAGCTTCGAAGCAACCGGCGCGCCGGCTTATTGTCATTGTCGAAAAGCTTTGCCGCGCAGACATTTGGTTGCTGCCGCCGGGGTTGAGTTCGTAGGGGCACGTCGCTATGTCTCGGCCACGAGTTTTAAGAGTTGAAACAGATGAAACCGCGCATTGCAGTCCTCGGTTGCGGATACTGGGGCAGCAACCACATCCGCACCCTCAAGGCGCTCGGCGCGTTGCACGCGGTGTCCGACGCCAACCGGGCTCGCGCCGAAGGCTTCGCCAGCGAGCAGGATTGCCTGGCGATCGAGCCCGACCAGCTGTTCGTCCGTGACGATATCGACGCCATCGTCATGGCGTTGCCGCCGCAATTCCATGCCGACCTCGCGGTGCGCGCCTCCGAGAGCGGCAAGGACGTGCTGGTGGAGAAGCCGATCGCGCTGACGGTGCCAGACGCCGAGCGCGCGGTGCAGGCGGCCAAGGACAATGGCCGCGTCTTCATGGTCGGCCATGTCTTGCGTTTTCATCCCGCCTTCGAGACGCTGAAGGGGCTGATCGACAAGGGCGAACTCGGCGAAGTCCGCTACATCCATTCGCATCGGCTCGGCCTTGGCAAGTTCCACACCGAGAACGACGCGCTGTGGGACCTGGCGCCGCACGATTTGTCGATGATCCTGGCGATCACCGGCACCGAGCCGATCGAGGTGCGCGGCGAAGGCGCTGCCCTGCTCGACAATCTCAGCGACTTCGCGCATCTGCACATGCGCTTTCCCAACGGCCTGCGCAGCCATCTCTTCACCTCGCGGCTCAATCCCTACCGCGAGCGGCGGCTGACCGTGGTCGGCACCAAGGCGATGGCGGTGTTCGACGACGTCGAACCATGGGAACGCAAGCTTGCCGTCTACCGCCACGCTGTGTGGCAGGACAGCGGCCAATGGGCCTTCACCACCAATGAGCCGTCCTATGTCGCGGTTGCCCAGGGCATGCCGCTGACGCGTGAGCTGGAGCATTTCATCCAGTGCATCGAGACACGGGCCGAGCCGCGCACCAGCGGCGAGGAAGCGATCAGGGTGCTGCGCATCCTGACCGCGGGGACGGTCACGCATACCACGCCCAATTCCTGAGAGACCGTTTGGACTCTGTCACTCGCCGGCGCGAATTTCGAAACAGTCTCTGAGCGGGTAGCGGATTACTCGGCGGGGATCTGCGCCGGCCTGGCGGAAAGCCGAGTCAGCATGGCCTCGGCCTCGGCGCCACGCTCCGAACGCTCGATGAAGCCGCCGCCGAACACACGCGCCTCGTTGCCGTCATCGGAATAGAGCACACAGGCCTGTCCGGGCGCGATGCCGGACTCGCCGTCGACCAGTTCCACCCAAGTGGCGCCAGCGCGGTGATGCAGCACGGCAGGGCGGGGCGGGCGGGTCGAACGGACCTTGGCGAACAGCTCCAGGCCACCGGCGGGGACATCGGCCAGCGGCCCGTCGCCCAGCCAGTTCATGTTGCGCAGATAGATCTTGTGCGTCTCAAGCGCCTCGCGCGGGCCGACCACGACGCGGGCGCGGTCGGCGTCGAGATGGACGACGTAAAGCGGCTCGCCGGAAGCGATGCCGATGCCGCGGCGCTGGCCGATCGTGTAGCGCAGGATGCCCTCGTGGCGGCCGAGCAGGCGGCCGTCGATGTGGACGATGTCACCCGGATTGGCAGCAGCCGGCTTCAGCTTGGCGATGATGTCGGAATATTTGCCCTGCGGCACGAAGCAGATGTCCTGGCTGTCCTGCTTGGCGGCAACCGTCAGCCCCATCTCCTCGGCGATGGCGCGAACCTGCGGCTTCGACAGGCCACCGAGCGGGAAGCGCAGATAGTCGATCTGCGCCTGTGTGGTGGCGAACAGGAAATAGCTCTGGTCGCGGTCGGCGTCGACCGGCCGGAAAAGCGCGCGGTGGGCGCCATTGGCGCCGGAGCGGATATAATGGCCGGTGGCCAGCGCGTCGGCGCCAAGCTCCTTGGCGGTGGCCAGAAGATCGGCGAACTTCACCGTCTGGTTGCAGGAAACGCACGGGATCGGCGTCTCGCCGGCGACGTAGCTTTCAGCAAAGGGATCGATCACCGCCTTGCGGAAGCGTTCCTCGTAGTCGAGCACATAGTGGGGAATGCCGAGAGTCTCCGACACTCGGCGCGCATCGTCGATGTCCTGCCCGGCGCAGCATGAGCCGGCCCGGTGCGTTGCCGCGCCATGATCGTAGAGCTGCAAGGTGACGCCGACGACGTCATAGCCCTCGCGCTTCAACAGGCCGGCGACGACCGATGAATCAACACCGCCCGACATGGCGACGACGATGCGGGTGTTTTCGGGACGTCCGGGAAGATCGAGGCTGTTCATGGTTCTTTCGTTCTGCGCGGCGCCTGAATGCCAATGACGCGAATATAGGTCAAGCTTTCCGGCTACGCCAGCTTGCAGGGCCGATCGACAGGCAGCGACCGGTTCCGGCGAATTGAGAGATTTTTCCGCGCCGCTGCTGCGCTTCCCTGCTGATGTTTCAAATGCCGGCGAAAAGACTAACGCGGCGTTCATGATCCTTACCTAGTCATTAGGGTCTGCTTAGGCAATTTTTAAAGCTGTGGCGGTAACGTGGCGGGGATTGGGTCTTTGAGTTTTTTGTAGAGAGTACGATGACCGATCTGGTTAGACCGAGAGTCAAGTATGTTATCGGGCCTGACGGCAGCCCTCTTACGATTGCCGATCTGCCGCCGACGAATACACGTCGCTGGGTTATCCGGCGTAAGGCGGAAGTGGTTGCGGCGGTGCGCGGCGGGCTTTTGAGCCTTGAAGAGGCATGCCAGCGCTACAAGCTCACCACCGAGGAATTCCTGTCCTGGCAGGCGTCGATCGACGAATATGGGCTTGCCGGTCTGCGCACCACGCGCATCCAGCAATACCGGCATTAGGGCATCATCCCGAAAAGTGGAATCCGGTTTTCGGAAAAGATCCTGCTCAAACACTGAGATCGAGCCGGTCAGAACAAAGATCAAAGGGCGCGGCACTCCGCGCCCTTTTGTTTAAAGCGAGTCTTTTTGGCGCTCAGGCCGTCAGCACCACTTTGCCGATCGGCTTGGTGGCAAGAAAGGCGTGCGCCGCACCTGCCTGCTCGAGCGGGAAGCTTTTCGCCACATGGACGGCGAGCTTTTTCGCATCGATCAACCGGGCAAGTTCCAGCAGGCCTTGGCGGTCAGGCACCACCGACATGCGCTCGACCCTTATGTCGCGCGCGCTGGCCTGCGCCCTGGTGGCGTCATTCACGTTCAGCAAAGACACCAGCACGCCGCCGTTCCTGACCACCTTCAGCGAACGATCGGCATGGTCGCCGCCAATCGGCTCCAGCACGAGATCGATGTCGCCAACCGTGTCGGCGAAATCGCCCTTGGTATAATCGAGAACCTCATCGGCGCCGAGCGAGCGGACGAAATCGAGCTTTTGCGGGCTGGCGGTGGCGATGACGTAGGCGCCTCGCGCCTTGGCGATCTGCACCGCCAGATGGCCAACGCCGCCGGCTGCCGCGTGGATCAGCACGCGCTGCCCTGATTTCAGCCCGCCATGGCGGACCAAGCCTTGCCAGGCGGTGAGGCCGGCCAGCGGCAATGCGCCTGCCTCGATGTGGTCGGCGCCCTTCGGCTTCAGCGCGATTTCATCGGCTGGCACAGCCGCCAGTTCGGCGTAAGCGGCGGCCTGCTTGGGGAAGCGCGGCATGCCGAACACCTCGTCGCCGACCTTGAAGCCGGTGACGCCGGCGCCCAGCGCCTCGATGGTTCCCGAGATATCCCAGCCCAGGATGAAGGGTGGCTCGCCGAGCAGGGGGTAATAGCCGGCCCGGACGGAGCCATCGACCGGATTGATGCCGGCTGCCTTGACACGGACCAGCACCTCGCCGGCCTTTGGCGTAGGGTCGGGCTGATTGGCAGTGACCAGGACGTCGGGTCCGCCGACGGAATTCTGGATAACGGCACGCATGGGATGTTCTCCTGCTTGGTTGGTGCCACTATAATTTGGATAGTAATAGTCCCTTGTCCAGTATGTACCTGTATGATATATAGCTACCCCATGGATAGTGAAGATATGTCTCCTTTCGGCTATGATGCGTACCGGCGCACGTGTGCTTCGCACACCGTGCTCGAGATGCTGGCCAGCAAATGGGTCTATCTGGTGGTTTGTGCGCTGCGCAAAGGCCGGTTGCGCAATGGCGAGCTTGCCCGCAAGCTCGAAGGCATCACGCCGAAGATGCTGACGCAGACATTGCGCGTGCTTGAGCGCGACGGTCTGGTGCGGCGCGAGATCTTCCCGGTCATTCCGCCTCGCGTCGAATATGAATTGACTGAGCTTGGCCAGAACCTGGCGGGACTGCTCAACCAGATCAGGTCGTGGTCGGAACAGCATGCGCCGGACATCAAGGAGGCCAGGGCGCGGGCGACTGCTGAAAATGAAGGCGGCTGGGCCGCCTAGCTTCGATCCGAGTCTTTCGTAGCCGTCCGGCAAAGGCCGGAAGCGGGATTTTGCGCTCGCCGGCAAGCGCCGACGTCGCGGACAGGCCGGACTTCAGCCGATCATGGCGCTGCGGCCGCCGACCTCGGCCTCGCGAATCTTGGTGTCGCGTGATTCGAGCATCTCAGCCTTGGAAAGCTCCGCTTCAGCTTCGCCGAGTAATGATTCGGCAGTGCTTCGCTGGTGGGCGAGGTCGCTTTGCGAATTTCTAAGGTTGTCGCGACGTAAACGCGCCGCCTTGGCAAAGGTCGGATAGGCAAAATGGTTGATGTCGGTGATGCCGGCTTTCTTTTCTTCGGCGGTGATCTGAAGCTCCAGTTCGACGGCCATGCGTTCGAACTCGGCGATCATCATGTCGAGCTGCAGCAGCTGCCGCCGCTTCTCATTCACCTGAAACTGTTTCAGCCGAACGAGGTTTTCACGTGACTTCATGATTCGGTACTCCCGGAAACGCACACCCGCACATATCGTCCAAACCGCCTGGAAAGGCCCAGGCCTTGCCCGTGTCCACCGGCTTTCCCCGAACTATAGGAAACAAAACCCTAAAGTTTTTTGCCGGCGGTAACCATTCGTTTACGGGCATTGTTAATCATACGGCTCAGGACTTAAGGCCGGGTAAAAATTCCGGCCGCCGATGCGGGAGCCGCGTCAATGAGTCTCTGGAGTCGCTTAGTCCAGGTTGTTAATGTGTTGCATTAGGAATTGGGTTCTGGGATTCGTTATTAGATTCAAGAGGGTGTAGAAAGAGGTTAAAAAATCTGGTACCGTAGTGGACGGGAAATTAGGTTTTGTTAACCATTTGATGGCAGCCTCTGCACAAGGCAACCACTGCTCCGGGTCCGGACGGGTCGTGAAATGGTCCGGCAGCAGAAAAGGGGAATGAAATGCGTGTTCTGCTGATAGAAGATGACAGTGCAACCGCACAAAGCATCGAACTGATGCTGAAATCGGAAAGTTTCAATGTCTACACGACCGATCTCGGTGAAGAGGGTGTCGATCTAGGCAAGCTCTACGACTACGACATCATCCTTCTCGATCTCAACCTGCCTGACATGTCGGGCTATGAAGTCTTGAGAACGCTTCGCCTGTCCAAGGTGAAAACGCCGATCCTCATCCTCTCCGGCATGGCCGGCATCGAGGACAAGGTACGCGGCCTCGGCTTCGGCGCCGACGACTACATGACCAAGCCGTTCCACAAAGATGAGCTGGTCGCCCGTATTCATGCCATTGTGCGGCGCTCCAAGGGCCATGCCCAGTCGGTCATCACTACCGGCGACCTGGTGGTCAACCTCGACGCCAAGACCGTTGAAGTCGGCGGCCAGCGCGTGCACCTCACCGGCAAGGAATATCAGATGCTGGAGCTGCTCTCGCTGCGCAAGGGCACCACACTGACCAAGGAAATGTTCCTCAATCACCTCTATGGGGGCATGGACGAGCCCGAGCTGAAAATCATCGACGTCTTCATCTGCAAGCTGCGCAAGAAGCTCGACGCGGCATCCGGCGGTCAGAACTACATTGAGACGGTCTGGGGTCGCGGCTATGTGCTGCGCGAACCGGAAGACATCCGCGTCAGCGCCTGAGCAGCGAGCAGCGTCCGAACTTTTCTTCGACAAAAAAACCCGGCTCCGGCCTGGTTTTTTTGTGATCGGCTGATAACTATTTGTTTTGACGCAATTTTGGACGGAAAACCGTCTCACATTTTTCCTGGAAGATTGCGCCATGCCGCCCGTATCAGGCGGCGATCTTCAGGGTGCGAAAACGCTCGAGCAGTTGCGGCCGATTGAACGGCTTCAGGAGATAGCCCTGGGCGCCGGCGCGCTTGGCCCGCATGATCGAAGCAATATCGAGCTCGACTAGCGAAATCAGGATCTGCGGCCTTATCGGGCTCTCCATGGCGCGCACGCGGCGGATGAGATCGACCGCCGCCACGTCCGGCAAGGCGCCGTCGACGACGATGATGTCGGGCATGTCGGCCGCGCACATCTCCAGTGCGTCAAGTCCGCTGGCAGCCTCGATGACAACCATGTCGGAGCCGCCCAGGATGCGTTTTGCAACCTTCCTGATGACACTTGAATCGTCGACGAACATGCAGCGTTTCATTTCCGGGTCCTCTTGCCTGTTGGCAATCCGGTGGCGTCGGGCATCTGAAAGGCACCATAGGCCGATCTGGTAAAGAAGCCGAAAAGCGTTTAGGTAAAATTTTTGCAAAGATGCCGTTTGCGGGCTGTTCTTCGCAATGCTTCGGCACGACCAGCCAGGTGAAGCTCATCTCACTGCGATCGAAGCGCCACCGCAGGTATTGCGGATCGGAATACTTCGCTTCTCTAGGGAAATGCCGTGGATTCAGGCGGCTGAAAGCACGATTTCTTCCGGCGTCGCGTGGATCGAGATCGTCATGTTGGCTTCGCGCGCCAGGAGCAGCGTGTAATAGGGCTGCACGGAATGCGCGTCGATCGGTTCCTCCGGCTTGTGGCCGGAATGCAGCTCGAGGAATTTCGGCGGCACGCGCAGCATCGGGCCGCTCGCCGCAAGCGCGAAACGCGGCTCGGTTTCGAGGTTTTCCAGCGTCACGGAAAGCTTGCCGCCGCGCGGAATGGCCGCGTTGGCGACGAGGAGCAGGTTGAGCAGCAGCTTGACCTTGTTCTTGGGCAGCAGCGCGCGGGTCCCGTTCCAGCTCAGTTCCGGCTTCTCGTTCTTGAGGAAGGCGATGGCGACGGCTTCGGCATCGCCGGTATCGATCAGCATGCCGGCCGACCCGGCGGCGCCGAAAGCGATGCGGGCGAACTGCAGGCGGGCCGAAGCGTTGCGGGCGCTCTGGCGGATCAGTTTCATGGCGTCCTCGTCGGCGCCGCCTTCGTCGAGCAGTTCGAGCCCGTTGTTGATCGCGCCGACCGGCGAGATGATGTCGTGGCACACCCGGCTGCACAAAAGTGCCGCCAGATCGGGTGCGGAAAGGGCAAACAGATCGGCCATCGGCGAAAATCCCTGCAAAATTTCATAACTCATGGCCGAGCGATCGATTCGTCGCCTGCCCACACGAATCACGCACTCTCCTCGGGCATCCTGAATACACAGCGCCCGTGCGTGCGGCAACAAATCCGAAATTGTGGTGGCAAATGGCGTGTTCACACAGGCTGCCGACCCACCTGAGCGTCCCAAACAGCCTTTGAACCGCCATGTTCATGTGGGAGCTTAATGGTTGAAAAAGGATTACGGCATAGTTTGCCCGTAACAGTTACCCTTAACGGCCGGCTAAAAGAGCCGTACGGGTGTGAGGCGTCGGCGAAAGTGCTCCCTGACGGAGATTGGAAGCATGTTTTCCCGATTCTGCGACCGGACTTTTTTCCGTGTCATCCCGGACCGGACTTTTGTCCGTGTCGTCCAAGACCGGAGCTTTCTCCGTGTCATCTCAATGGCGATAGCGCTCATGGGCGTTCTCGTCTTCTCGACTTCGGCCCTGCGGGCCCAGGAATACACCGCTCAGGAGATTGTCGATTCCGGGCACAAGTTCTTCGGCGCGACATCGGGCGGGCTGGCCACGGTTATCGAGAAGATTTTTGCTTCCTACGGACTGCCCAACGGCTATCTGCTGGGCGAAGAGGGCTCGGGCGCGCTGATCGGCGGCCTGACCTATGGCGAAGGCACGCTCTACACCAAGAATGCCGGCGATCACAAAGTGTTCTGGCAGGGCCCGTCGCTCGGCTGGGATTTCGGCGGCGAGGGGTCGCGGGTGATGATGCTGGTCTACAATCTCGACGATGTGAGCAACCTCTACAACCGCTATGGCGGCGTCGCCGGTTCGGCCTATGTGGTGGCCGGCGTTGGCTTCAACGTGCTGAAGAACAACAATGTGCTTTTGGTGCCGATCCGCACTGGTGTCGGTGCCCGGCTCGGCGTCAATCTCGGCTATCTGAAGCTCACCGAACGCGCCACGTGGAATCCGTTCTGAGCTAATCCCGTTCCGTTGCGGCAAAGCCTTGCCGCAACGCTGGATTTCCGCCATGTCAACGTGGCACAGTCCTGCATTAGCGGTTGCCGTCCACAACGGGTAGTCACTTGGTCCAATCGGTCCTGTTCTTCGTCCTCGGCTTTCTCTGCGCCGGCTTCCTGGCGCTTATGATTGCTCCGGCCATATGGCGCCGCGCCGTCGCCCTGACGCGCAAGCGCATCGAAGCCTCGATACCTCTGACGCAAACCGAGATCCTGGCGGACAAGGATCGCGTTCGCGCCGAGTACGCCATGTCGACGCGCCGCCTCGAAATCAGCGTCAAGGCGTTGCGCGAGAAGGTGGCCGAACAGCTCGTCGAGATCAGTCGCGGCCACGAGGCGATGAAGGGCCTGGCGATCGAGCGCATGGAGAAGAACCAGGTACTGAGCGAACTGGGGGCCACGAGCGAAATGCTGCGGCAGCGGGAGGACGAGTTGCACCGTCTGTCGGACCGGCTCAAGGAAACTGAACGCAAGCTGGAGAAGCGCGCGCTCGAGCTTGAAAAGCTGGAGAGCATGTATGACGACGCCAGCTTCTCCTCCAGCAGCCGACAGATCGAACTCGTGGCGCGCGAATCCGAGATGCAGAAACTTGCGAGCGACATTGCGTTGCTGCGCGGCCAGCGCAAGGAGGCGGACAGGCGCGGCCAGGAGATCGCGGCCGAAAGCAAGGCTGCACGCGATGCCGTGAAAGCCGAGAAGAAAAAGACCGCCGACCTCGACAGGAAGGTCGAACGGCTGCTGGCCACTCTTGCCGATCGCGAGGACAAGCTCGACCGCCGCGAAAAGGAACTGGCGCGGCTGCGAGAAAAGTCGAAAGCCGAGGATACCACGCCGGCTCTGCGCCTGGTCGGCAGGGCCGGCGATGTCGCCAAGAGCGATGACGTCGACAAGGCTATCGCCAAGCTCGACAGCGACCGTGAGCGGCTCGAGGCGAGGCTGACGGTGCTGGCGCGCGAGAACAAGCAGCTGAAGGCGGATTTGACCGCGCTGGTCGTGTCCAATCCCGCGGATGGCAGCTCCGCCTTGCGCGAGCAGATGAACGAACTGGCAGCGGAGGTCGTCCACCTGACGGCCAAGCTCGAGGGACCTGATTCGCCGATCGCCAAGGCATTGGCAGTACCCTCGGATGCACGCTCCGGCAATGGTGAGCGCAGCCTTGCAGATCGCGTGCGGGCGCTGCAGGACGCGGACGCAGCAAGCTGAAATCAGTTCCTGTTTGCCGAGAAATGATGCAGCGCGATGGCTGACGCCGCCGCGACGTTCAGGCTGTCGAAGCCCTCCGACATGGTGATCCGTACCGTCTGCAAGCGCGCGAGCAGGCTTGCGGGCAGGCCTTCACCCTCGGTGCCGAGATAAAGCGCAAGGCGCTCGCGCCGCGGCGCATCGCGAATGTCGGTCTGCCCGCTCGGCGACAGCGCAAACTGGCCATAGCCGCGGCGGTCAAGCGTTGCCGTGAAGCCGGCGGCGTCGGTGAACGACGCGAAGGGAATTTTGAGCGCGGCACCGACGGAAACCCGGATCGCCTTGCGGTAGAGCGGATCGCAGCATGTCGCATCCATGAGGACCGCATCGGCGCCAAAGGCGGCGGCGTTGCGGAAGATTGAACCCATATTGTCGTGGTTGGCGATGCCGACAAGCACCACGATCAGCCTCTGGGCCGGCAAGGCATCGAGCAAGGCCTCGGCGGATTGCGGTGTCCCCTTGCGACCGATGGCCAGGATGCCGCGATGCATATGAAACCCGGCGATTGCATCCATCACCGCACCGGTGGCGACATAGACCGGCAGGTCCGCCGGCGCCTTGCTCAGGATGCCTTCGAGGCCGGCCAGCCGGTTTTCCAGGACAAGCACCGATTCGGCGCCAAAACGCCCAGACGAGAGCAGCAGGTCGAGCACCACCTTGCCTTCGGCGACGAAGCGACCTTGCCGGCCGGCGAGGTCTCGCTCGCGGATATCGAGGTAGGCGGCAACGCGCAGGTCTTGCGGGTCGACGATGCGAATGGGATCCATGCGTTCCTCGTGGTCACCGCAGCCGCCCGAAAATCCGCACGGATTGCCGGCGCTCACCGTCGGCTGGGAACCACGATGCGACAATTCAGGACGATCAGCCACCCCTGTGCGCCCGGATGGACGCACATCGCCCTGAAAGCGTTGCGAGGTAAGTGGCTACAGGACGGTCAGGTTCCGGCGCGGCGCAAACGGTGCGCCATCTGGGAGAGGTCCTCCTTGCCGCTGCCGAAAATGCCGTCCAGCATGCCGAGCAGTTCGCGCACGGCATCGGATTTGCAGGAGTAGTAGATCATCTGCCGATCGCGACGGGTTTCGACGAGGTCCAGCGCCCGCAACTTGGCCAGATGCTGCGACAGGGCGGATTGGCTGAGCATCACCTTTTCGGCGATGGAGCCGACCGACATTTCACCGTCGATCAGATGGCTCATGATCAACAGCCGTTTCTCATTGCCCATCAGCATGAGAAATTCGGCTGCCAATCCGGCATTTGCGATTAGCTTAGACGAGACCATCGATCCCCCATGCTTTTTGATCATCCTGACGCCATGGGGGCAATGGCATCTGATTCCATAAACTCAGTTGCGTATAGCCGCTGCGATTCAGCGTCACTGACAAAAGGTAGAGCATTTCGTTCAAATCTCAAGTGTTGCTTTTTATCTAATGTAATTAAGCCCAGTCTCCGTGTCGGCCGCGGCCCGTCCGTTTCTGGCCATTTCGACCAGAACAGGCCGCAATTCGCGTGCCGCCTGCAAAGTTTTCGGGAAGAAAACCCGGGAAACATCGTCACCCGACACCAGATCCATACCATCGGCATCGAATCCGGCAATAATCCAGCCGTTGCCGGACACTTTCGCGAAATGCTGTGCATAAACGGCAATCGCGTCGAGATGGTCGGCGTTCATATGGTCGATGGCGGATTGTTCAGTCGCCGCAAGTTCCTCGACGATCGGTCCGCTGGTGAGCAGACCCGGTCGATCGAGCTGATAGGCCTTGCCGAAGCCGCCGTTGAGGCTGGCGCGTTGCGGCTCGAGGCGGAAGATCGAAAAGTCGCCGAGACCGGCGTAGAGTTTCGCCTTGGGATTGCGGTTGAGATAACGACGCTCGCAACGGGCGTGCTCGCTCGATCCGCGCTCACGCCGTTTCGCCTGGCAGACCAGTGACAGGCGCGGGTGCGCCAGCGGGTCGCCCTTGCCGGGTTCGCCAAGCAACAGGCAACAGCGCGCATCGGCAAGCAGCGCGCCGGTGTGCGCCGAGAGCATCGACACCAGGATCAGCGGCGCGCCGTCGATGTCGGTGGCCACGCCGACCCTGCTGGCCAGCGGCGAACCTGTCTGTGGTTCGATCACCGCCAGCGCACCAAAGCGGGCGCTGCGCAAAAGTGTCTTGGCCAGTCGGACCGCCTCGGCATCCGTCTCGCGGATTACGTCCTTCTTCGGCTCGTCCAAAGGCATCACCACAATAAGTTGATCTTCCTTCTCCGCTTATCTGTCAAACAAACCGGATTCGACAAGGTCGTCAATCTCGTTTTTCGAAAACCCGAAACGTTCAAGCACTGTCGACGGGACGAGATCATTGTCGGCGGGCTTGGTCGCAACTGTCGGCCGCGAGCCGGAGAAACGCGGCGCCGGGGCCGGGCGCTCAAATCCATCCGCCGCTACAAAGGCATTGCGCGCCCGATTGTGTGGGTGATGCTTCGCCTCCTGCAGCGACAGGACGGGGGCAACGCAGGCATCGGTTTCGGCAAACAGCCGGTCCCAGTCGTCACGCGATTTCTGCCGGACCCGGTCGGCAATGGCGGCGCGCATCGGTGGCCACAGTGCCTTGTCGTACTGGCCGCGTGAAAAGCGCTCGTCGAGCGGCAGCAGCCTGGCGAATTCGGCGAAGAATTGCGGCTCGAGGCAGCCGATGGCGACATGGTGTCCGTCTGATGTCTCATAGGTGTCGTAGAAAGGGGCGCCGGAATCGAGCAGGTTCGCGCCGCGCCTGTCGCTCCACAAGCCGGCCGCCATGAGCGCATGCAGGGGTGCCGCCAGCATCGAGGCGCCTTCGACCATCGCGGCGTCGATGACCTCGCCCTTGCCCGTGCGCGAACGTTGGAAAAGGGCGGCGAGCACGCCGGCAACCAGCATCATGGCGCCGCCAGCGTAGTCGGCGACGAGGTTGAGCGGCGGGACAGGACGGCCGCCGGCGTGGCCAACTGCGTGCAGCAGGCCCGAATAAGCAAGGTAGGTGATGTCATGGCCGGCGCGGCCCGCGAGCGGCCCGTCCTGGCCGAAGCCGGTCATGCGGCCGTAGATCAGCGCCGGATTGTGCGCCAGTACCGCTTCCGGACCGAGCGCCAGCCGCTCCATGACACCGGGGCGAAACCCTTCGAGCAACATGTCCGCCCTTTCGGCAAGGCGCAGCATCAGATCGGTGCCTTCCCGGCGTTTCAAGTCGAGGTGCAGGATGGCGCGGCCGTGACGGTCGATGTTGTATTCATCCGACATCGACGGGAGAGGCCGGGTCGTCCCCGCCCGTTCGACGCGCAGCACTTCGGCGCCCATCTCCGACAGCATCAGGCCGGCCAGCGGCACGGGACCAAGCCCGGCCATCTCGATCACCTTCAGTCCGGCAAGTGGACCGGTCTTCCCGGCAGTTGACAGACCGGCGCTCACGACCGGCTATTTCGGAGCCATGCGAATGGCGCCGTCGAGACGAATGGTCTCGCCATTCAACATCTGGTTTTCGATGATATGCAGCGCAAGCGCCGCATATTCGGATGGCTCGCCCAAGCGGGACGGGAAGGGCACGGCGGCGCCCAACGAATCCTGCACATCTTGCGGCATGCCGGCCATCATCGGCGTCTTGAAGATGCCGGGCGCGATGGTGCAGACGCGGATGCCGGAACGGGCGAGATCGCGCGCCACCGGCAGTGTCATGCCGACGACGCCGCCCTTGGAGGCTGCATAGGCGGCCTGGCCGATCTGGCCGTCATAGGCGGCGACAGAGGCGGTGTTGACGATGACGCCACGCTCGCCGCCTTGCAGCGGGTCGAGCTTCGCGGCGCGGTCCGCGACGAGGCGGATCATGTTGAACGTGCCGATCAGATTGACCTCGATCACCTTGCGGTACTGATCGAGCGGATGCGGACCATCCTTGCCGATCGTCTTCACGCCGATGGCGATGCCGGCGCAATTGATCAGGATACGCGGCTCGCCAAGCTTGGCCGCGACCTCGGCAAGAGCGGCAGTCCCACTATGGGCGTTGCTAACGTCGCACTGGACGGCAATACCGCCGATCTCGGCCGCGACCTTCGCCGCGCGATCGATACCGACATCGAAGATGGCGACGCGGGCGCCTTTGGCGGCCAGCGCGCGCGCCGTAGCCTCGCCAAGACCGGAGCCGCCGCCGGTAATGATCGCGATCTGGCCATTCGGGTTCATGCCGACATCCTTTTAATCTTAGGGACAGTGGGACGGATCAGGCGCCAGATCGACCGGGAAGGTCAAGCCATCGCTGCGATATGGTCGCCAACCCTGGCCTGATCGGCGTGGCAGACCTCGCCCGAAAGCCTGGCGACCGCGCCCGGCGCGATCTCGTGCGACAGCAGCCGGTCAAGATCGACGGGGCGCGGCATCGATATCTGGCCGCGCGGAATGCGCTTGAAACCGAGCGGTCCGTAGTAGGGCTCGTCACCAACCAGCATCACGGCGGGCGCGCCGGCCTTGGCGGCCGCCTCCAGCGCGATCGCAACCAGCCGACGGCCGATGCCGAGGTTCTTGAAGGCTGGCCGCACCGCAAGCGGCCCAAGCATCAATGCGCGGCCGGCACCGGCGGCGATGCGGGTCATGCGCACCGAGGCGACGACGAGGTCGCCGTCGACGGCGACGAACGACAGCGAGCGTTCGTGCCCGCCGGCCTCGCGGATCTTGTAGGCGGCCAGCACGAAACGGCCGGGCCCGAAGGCTTCGTCGTTGATCGCTTCGATCTGGAGGTCATGCGCCGGGGTTTCCGGCAGGTATTTCACGTCGGCAAGGCTCATGGTCTTTGCGTTCCGATAGGGAGGAAAGGTTTGCTGCAAACGGCAGCATTCGCCAGTCAGCGCTTCATCAAGCGCGGGCGCCCTTTCGTCGTCGGTCAAACCGGATCAAAGCAAAGTCGAACATGCGGATTGTCCGCTAGCATCAATTTCCTGCCGCTGCAATCGGCGGCTTGATGGTCCACCCGACCGCTTGACGGTCTGTTCAGCACCAGGTGATTCCACGGCGTGCCTTCGTGCCCTACATGGGAAGCAAGCAGGAAAGGACATGCGATGGGATTGCTGGTCGAAGGTAAATGGCAGGACCGCTGGTATGACACCAAGGACAGCGGAGGCAAGTTCGTGCGCACGCAATCGCAGTGGCGCGACTGGATCACTCGCGACGGGACGCCGCCTGCGGGCCGCAGCCGCGGCTTCAAGGCGGAGCCCGGCCGCTACCATCTCTATGTCTCGCTCGCTTGCCCGTGGGCGCACCGGACGCTGATCTTTCGCGCGCTGAAGAAGCTGGAAGGCATCATTTCGGTGTCGGTGGTGCATCATTTCATGGGCGCCAATGGCTGGACGTTCGTGGCGCAGGATGGCGCGACCGGCGACACGCTCTACGGCCTCGATTTTCTGCACCAGATCTACACCAAGGCCGATCCTGCCTATTCCGGCCGCGTGACGGTGCCGGTGCTATGGGACAAAAAGGAGCAGACCATCGTCTCCAACGAATCCTCCGAGATCATCCGGATGCTGAATTCGGCCTTCGACGAATGGGGCGATGCCAGCCTCGATTTCTATCCCAAGGCGCTGCGCGGCGAGATCGATGCGATCAACGCGCTGGTCTATCCCGCCCTCAACAACGGCGTCTATCGCGCCGGCTTCGCCACCACGCAAGGCGCCTATGAGGAAGCGTTCGGCGAGCTGTTCGCGGCACTCGACACGTTGGAAGACCGCCTCTCAAAGCAACGCTATCTGGTGGGCGACCACATCACCGAAGCCGACTGGCGGCTGTTCACCACGCTGGTGCGCTTCGACCCGGTCTATGTCGGCCATTTCAAATGCAATCTGCGCCGCATCGCCGACTACCCGAACCTGTCCAACTATCTGCGCGACCTCTATCAGGTGCCGGGCGTCGCCGGGACCGTGAACCTCAATCACATCAAGGCGCATTATTACGGCAGCCACGAGACGATCAACCCGACACGGATCGTGCCGGTTGGGCCGGAACTGGACTATGACGCGCGGCATGACCGGGGAAGGTTCAAGAAGGCGGCGTGATCACCAGTAGGGCGATGCCTGCTCGCCGCCAAAAACCTCGGCGATCCGCCGTAGCGTCGCTGGTGTCGTGCCTTCCGGCAAACGGTCCAGGGGAAAGAAGCCGGACTCGGCGATCTCGTGGTCCGGCAGCTTCGGCGCCGTCTGACTGAAATGCTCGATCAGATAGAGACCGACATGGTCGCGCTGGCTGGCCCGACGGTTGAAATGCATCGACCTCAGCGCCGGCGATGAGGTCAGTGTGATGTTGCCTTCCTCGGCCAGTTCGCGCGCCAGTGCCTCACCAAGCGTCTCGCCAACTTCGACGCCGCCGCCAGGAAGCTGCCAGCCCGGCACATAAGTGTGGCGAATGAGGAAGACGGAATTGGATGCCGTGTCGTGAACCAGACCGCGCACGCCGAGCGTCATCGGCCGCCGCAACACGAAATAGAGATGGAACAAGCGGGCCCGGAGGCCCGCCCAACCGGTCTGACGGAAGGTCTTCTCCGGATCAGTCTGCATCAGGTGCGAAACCGTGGTGGAAAGCGGGGGGCGCGTCGCATATGAAGGATGGATGTTCAGGCTCGCGCATATTTCCGATGTCCATCTGGGGCCGCTCCCCGATGTATCCTATCGCGATCTCGCCTCCAAGCGCGTGCTCGGCTACGTCAACTGGCAGCGCAACCGCCGCCGCCATATGCATGATGCCGTCATCGACGCGATCGTCGCCGACATCAAGGCGAACACGCCTGACCACCTCGCCGTCACCGGTGACCTGGTCAATCTGGCGCTCGACGGCGAGATCGAGATGGCCAGGCACTGGCTGGAGACGCTGGGATCGCCGCAGGATGTCTCGGTCGTTCCTGGAAACCACGATGCCTATGTGCCCGGCGCCTTCGACAAGGTCTGCCGGTCCTGGGCGGCCTGGATGAGTGGCGACGGTGTCAACACGCCGGTCGACCGCAACGCATTCCCCTATCTGCGCGTGCGCGGCGATGTCGCGCTGATCGGCATCTCGACAGCGCGTGCCACGGCGCCGTTCATGGCCAATGGCTTCTTCATGGAGGGTCAGGCGAAACGACTTGGCAAGCTGCTCGACGCCACGGCCGGGCAAGGGCTGTTTCGCGCGATCATGATCCATCATCCGCCGGTGCGCGGCGCCGTCTCGCAGCACAAGCGGCTCTTCGGCATTGCCCGCTTCCACAAGATCATTCGCCGCCATGGCGCCGAACTTGTCCTGCACGGCCATTCGCATCTGCCGTCGCTGTTCTTCATCGGCAACCGGAGCGCCAAGGTTCCGGTGGTCGGGGTTGCCGCCGCCGGCCAGGCGCCGGGCGGCAAGCACCCGGCGGCGCAGTACAATCTGTTCGACATCGATGGCGAAAAGGGCAATTGGCGGATCCGGCTGACGCGGCGCGGCCTGACCGGGCCGTCCATACCGCCGTCCGATCTGCAGACGCTGGAGCTTGGCGCGGAGGCCGGTGCGGCTATGGCCGCACGTTGAGAACCATGGCCACGATGCGGTCCCACAACAGGATGACCGACACCACCAGTCCGACCAGAGCGCCGGCGGCGACCAGGCCAAGGCCCGACAGAAACGCCGACCAGGCCTTGCCGCGCGTCTTCGAGCGCAGTGGCGGTTCGGCTTCCGGCACATCGGCGCGTGTCAAGCCGGCGAAGGCCGGCTCGACCCCGCCTTCCATCATCTTCTGGCGCTCGACGATCCGCTCGGCAACATAGCGCGTCACCTGATCAGCAACGGGCTTCATGTCGGTCGATTCGGCAAGCACCACCCGGCCGATGCGGGTGTCCCTGAGAAAGCGATAGGTGCGGCGATCGCGCCCCATGGCGACATGGCTGACGGCATCGATCCACAGGCGTGGCTGCAAGCCGGACGAGACGACAAAGTCGAAATTGTCCATGTCGGCGGGAACATCGGCAAAAACCGGCGCCAGTTCGGCAGCAAGCAGCTCGAGGCGCATGCGATGGGCTTCGCGCATGTCGACGACGACGTCGTCGCGGTCGGCGAAGGCATTCTTCACATCACGGACGGCATCCGACAGTTGCCTCGACTGATCGATGGTCTTCTCGCCTGCTTCCTTCATCGGCGTTCGCCTCGCGGGTTTGGTTAACACGGGGTTAACACAGCCGCCTGTAAAATGCACTGGCGAGAGCAACGGGATCGAGGCGCGTTCAGCAGGCGGCTGTGCGCGAAAAAGGTCAGCTGGCAGCAGCAGCGAATTTCTGGCGCAGCGGCCTGGCGCGCCGGTTGGTGTTGCGGCGAATGATCTCGGCGACGAGGTCGGGTGCTTCCTCGGCCAGCATATGGCCGACCTCAAGCACATGGTGGACATGAAAATGCGCCGGCAGATCATCCGCCTGGGTAAAGGGCAACACTGCGTCGTCGGTTCCCCACGCCACCATCACCGGCATGTTCAATCCGTCGAGACGATCGTGCGGGATGACGCCTTGCCGATCGTCCATGGTCATGGCGGTGGCGATCTCGACCAGCTTCGGCACTTGGCCTGGACGTCCGCGCATTCGGCAAAGCGCGTCCATGACACGCTTCTGGGGCGGGCTGTGGGGCCCGGACATGGCGGCAAGGCAGGCGCGGATTTCGGACCGGTTCGCGGCGCCGCCATAACGGCGCAACAACGGTCCATTGATCTCGGGGCCAAGACCGCCTGGCGCCAGAAGCGTCAGCGAGGCGACTTTTCCAGGCTCGGCCAGCGCCATCAGCATTGCCACCGCACCGCCCATCGAGTGGCCCACGAGATGAACACGCTTCAGCCTGCGTTCCGACAGATCGGCGAGCACGGCCCTGGCCGCCACCTTGGCCGGACCGGCTCCGGGAAAATCGAGCGACAGCCCATGCCCCGGCAGATCATAGGCCAGCGTGCGCGTGGCGGGCGCCAGGGAAGAAATCACCTCGCGCCAGACATCGTGGCAGCCGCCGAAACCATGCAGCAGGACGATGGCCTTCGAGCCAACACCCTGTTCGGCGACAAAAAGCGATGCGGTCATGAAGGCTGATTTTTTTGTTATTGCAGGATGCGCGACACCAACTGTGGCTGAATTGCCCCCAGTCTAGCGTGATGACCAGTAAAATCTTCGCGATTTGCGCGGTTGCGGACAGTCCCGGCGCGCCTAATCTGTGGATGTCGATTGTGTCAGCTTGCGTTGCCGAGCCCTGCGGCGCGCAGAGCCTGGACCAGCCGGTCGGTCAGGTCGGCCGGATATTTCCGCTCGACGAAGGTCGCGCGCGGATCGGCGGCAAATTTAGGGAACTGGGTGTTCAGTTCGCCCAGCAGCGTGCTGACCAGATGGTCCTGTCCGGCAGCCTTCGCACCGATCAGCCGCGCCGCAAGATAGTGCGATTTCGTTGCCGTCGTTCTCAGTGCCATGCTGGCCGCGACCGCCTTGTTCGTGTTGCCGAGCATGAATTCGCCGACGAACAGCCCGTAGTCCCACCATGTCGAGTGGCCGCTGAAGGTCTCCGCCGCATGCGCCAGGATCGGCGTTCCCTCCGCGTATCGACCGGCGAAGATCAGCCCGTAGCCGTAGGCGGCAGCCATGCCGAGATCGTAGGGATTGAGTTCATAGGCCTTGCGCATCCAGCGGATCGCTTCGTCCGTATTGCCGAGACGCGAACTGACATAGCCGT
Organism: Mesorhizobium sp. P2_E6; assembly: GCF_056403835.1. Lineage (NCBI taxonomy): Bacteria > Pseudomonadati > Pseudomonadota > Alphaproteobacteria > Hyphomicrobiales > Phyllobacteriaceae > Mesorhizobium > Mesorhizobium sp. P2_E6. The sequence continues at coordinate 283,616 of NZ_JBFUEQ010000008.1, read as the reverse complement.
AGGAGCGATGCGCATAAGGGCTGGTCGGCCCCATCTGGACGCCGCGATGGGCAAACTCCACAGCCTTTTCAATCGTTGCATTGGGCGGGTAGGCATAATGATCGGAGACCGCCTCGAGTTGCAGAGACGCAAGCTCCGAATAGACCAGCGAGGACTTCGTTCCGCCATCGGCCAATTTTTCGAGGCAGCGATAGGCAGCTTCATGGGTTCTGGCGTTCTGGTCGAGATAATATTTGTCGTTGAGCAGCAAGCATTGCGTCAGGCCGTTTGGGGCACCGGTCTGCTCGATATAGTTGTAGATCGTGCCCGAGGCGGGAAGCGCCGAACTCAGCATGTCGGCGATCCGGTCTTCGACCACGGCCGGTGCGCTGTCGGCAGGGGTCAGATTGCGCGACAGAAGCACCCGTCCGGACGCCATACTTTGCAGTTCGATCGTGATATCGCCCGCGTTCGGCCCGGGCAGCATGGCGAATATGAAGCTGGTGGCGTCGTCAGCCGGATCGGTGGGTGTGTCGCGACCGATGAAGTCGATCGTATCGAAGCCACTCAGGCCGGCGCGGAGCGAGGCGGCGACGCGGCTGGCATCGGCGCCTTCGGCCTTGAGGTCGATATAGACGAGCGGCAGGGCGTCGGCCGTTGCCGACGGCGCGATGCTGCTGGTTGCGCCAGCGGTCTCGAGGGTCGCCGACATGTCGCCGCCACCGCTCAGCAAGGCGCTGCTGCCCTGACGAAGGATCAGCAGGCCCAGCATGGCGATGACCAGGGCGATCGCCATCCAGAAGAAGCGGAGTTGGCGCACCACCGAGGGGGTGGGCTTCGCGAGAGCCGGCGACACCGCATCCGGCATGCCCGTGCTGGCGTCGTTGGCCCGATCGGCGGACGTGGCGCCATCCAGCCTGAGTTCGGGAACAGCCTCAGCCGGCAGCCGGATCGCGTTCAATTCATAGGCGGGAACATAGCCGCCGCGCGGAATGGCTATGCGGACCGGCTCGGCAACGCCTTCATTGGCAAAATAATGCTGCAGAAGCTCGCGCAACCTGCCCGCCTGAACCCGCACCACGGCGTCGGTGGCCGGATCGAAATCGCCGTCCTTGCCGAAAACATCCATGGCGATGGAGAAGCCCTTGAGCCTGTCGGCTTCGCCGGCTTGTTCGCGTTCGACAAGGTAGCGGAGCAACTTGCGCGCGCGTTCGGATCGCCCGAACGTCTGGCTGGCAAGAAGTCGCTCCAGTGTCTCGCGCACTGCGGGGGCGGCAGGCGTGGCATGCTGCAAGTGTCGATCCTCTCGAAGTCGGCACAGGTTGAGGTGCGATCATATAGTTCCCGCACCGCCACACAAGTATTCACCCATTATGCGATCACGTACCCCACCGGATAATTCTTCGGTGGTTAATGATACGAAGGATCGGAACCGATCGCCGAATGGGGAGGGTTCCGATCTTCGTTCTGGTTGTGCGTCAACCGGCCTTTTTGACGACGATGCGGTTCGCCGCCGACATCACCGCTTCCAGCGAGGCGGCGACGATGTTGGTGTTGATGCCGGCGCCGAACAGCTTGCCATCAGGATGTTCCATCTCGACATAGGAGATGGCCGAGGCGTTCGAGCCGCGCTGCATCGAGTGCTCGGAATAATCGAGCACCGACATCTCGATGCCGAGGTGACGCGAGAGTGCATCGACGAAGCCGTCGATCGGACCGGTGCCGGTGCCGGTAATCGTCACCTCCTTGCCGTTGTCGACGATGACCGCCTCGACGACGCGCCGGCCCTTGGTCTCGGTGCTGGGATAGGTGTGGTGGTCGAGGAATTTCAGCCGCGCGCGCGGCTGGTCGATATAGGTCTCCAGAAAGCGCTCGTAGATGCGCCTGACCGGCACTTCCTTGCCCTCGGCATCGGTGATCGCCTGGATTTCCTGGCTGAACTCGATCTGCAAATTGCGTGGCAGGTTGAGGCCGTGGTCGGCCTGCAGCACATAGGCGATGCCGCCTTTGCCAGACTGCGAGTTGATACGGATGATCGCTTCGTAGCTGCGGCCGACATCGGCCGGATCGATCGGCAGATAGGGCACTTCCCACAGGCTCGTGTTGGCCTTCTTCAGCGCCTTCATGCCCTTGTTGATGGCATCCTGGTGCGAGCCGGAAAAGGCAGTGTAGACGAGCTCGCCGACATAGGGATGGCGCTCGGGGATCTTCAACTGGTTCGAATATTCGTAGACATCCTTCATCCGGTTGATGTCGGAGCAGTCGATCCCCGGATCGACGCCTTGCGTGTACATGTTGAGCGCCAGCGTGACGATGTCGACATTGCCGGTGCGCTCGCCATTGCCGAACAGCGTGCCTTCGACGCGGTCGGCGCCGGCCATCAGGCCGAGCTCGGTGGTGGCGATGCCGGTGCCGCGGTCATTGTGGGGATGCAGCGAGACCAGCAGGTTCTCGCGGTTGTCGAGGTTGCGGCACATCCATTCGATGCGGTCAGCGTAGATGTTGGGAGTCGACATCTCGACCGTCGACGGCAGGTTGATGATCAGCTTGTTGTCGGGTGTCGGCCTGACGATCTCGGTGACGGCGTTGCAGATCTCCAGCGCCACTTCGAGTTCGGTGCCGGTAAAGCTCTCCGGCGAATATTCGAAGCGGTAGCCGCCGCCGGCCTTGGCCGCCATGTCGGTGATCATCTTGGCGGCGTCGGTGGCGATGCGCTTGATGCCGCCGACGTCCTTTTCGAAGACGACGCGACGCTGCAACTCGCTGGTCGAGTTGTAGAAATGGACGATCGGGTTGGTGGCGCCCTTGAGCGCCTCGAAGGTGCGGGTGATCAGTTCGGGCCGGCACTGCACGAGCACCTGCAGCGAGACATCGGCAGGTACGTTGCCTTCATCGATGCACCAGCGGGCGAAGTCGAAGTCGGTCTGCGAGGCGGACGGGAAGCCGATCTCGATCTCCTTGAAGCCCATGTCGAGCAGCAGGCCGAACATGCGCGCCTTGCGCTCATGGCCCATCGGATCGATCAGCGCCTGGTTGCCGTCGCGCAGGTCGACCGAGCACCAGATCGGCGCCTTGTCGATGACTTTCGAGGGCCAGGTGCGGTCGGTGAGGCCTACTGTGGGGTAGGGTTGATATTTGCGCGCCGCGTCCGGCATGCCCCGGGCTGCCTCGGGCGTGCCCTTTGCCGCATCCTTGCCGGCTACCGCGGCATCGGGGCGGATTTCTTCTCGTGCGTTCATCGTCGTTTCTCCCGGCGGCTCACGGATCCACCCTCAGATGGATTGATGGCGAGCGGCGCCTTTACCAGAATTTCGTTCGCTTGATGTGACGTGCCAATTTTGTGACTGGCCAAGGAGCATGCGCTTGCGCGGCGGTTCGACCGCCGGGCGCTCCTTCAGCGAACCCGGCGATCGCCGATAAGGCCGAGAAGAAGCAGGGTCGAAGCCAGTGCACGCACGGTCTCGCCGGAAAAACCGGTCGGACGGGAAGCGTTGGTGGCGCGCGTGTTCATGGCGGTTCTCATACAGGAGCGGCTTGTGGGAGGCAAGTGGGGCCGCATGGCGGGCCAAGCTTCTGTTGGAAATCATCCCTAACATGTGCGCTCTTCCCCACGCGCTGCAAATGCGCCAGACTTGGCCTTGTCGGGGTCACTATCGGCAGGGGGGGTCATCCATGAATTTCGTGTTCTTCTCGCCGCATTTTCCCGTCAATGGCGCGGATTTCTGCGACCGGTTGAAGAAGGCCGGAGCCAGGGTGCTTGGTATCGGCGACGCACCCTATGAGGCGCTCGACGGCAAGCTGAAGGCGGCGCTCAGCGAATATTACCGTGTTGCCGACATGGAGGACTACGATCCGGTGTTCCGGGCGATGGGGCATTTCATCCACAAATGGGGCCGTATCGACCGTTTTGAATCGCTCAACGAACACTGGCTGGAGCTGGAAGCCAACATCCGCACCGACTTCAACATCTACGGCACCAAGCTCGATTTCGTGAAGAATTTGAAGCGCAAGAGCCGCATGCGCGCCTTCTTCCGCAAAAGCGGGGTCGACACCATCGCGCAACGCAAATGCTCCGACCGGGCCGGCGCCATGACCTTCATCCGCCGCGTCGGCTATCCGGTGGTAGTCAAGCCCGACAGCGGCTCGGGCGCCTCGAACACCTTCAAGATCTCCAACACTGGCGAGCTCGACCAGTTCTTCAGGGACAAGCCCGAGGATGTGACCTTCGTCATGGAGCAATTCATCGAGGGACTGGTGGTGACTTTCGACGGGCTGGTCAACCGCGATGGCGAGGTGGTGCTGGCCGCCAGCCACCGCTACGACCAGAGCGTCATGGAAGTGGTCAACAAGGACCGCCACATGAGCTACACCTGTTTTCCCCGGATCAGCCCTGCGGTCGAGGAGGCCGGCCGCAAGATCCTGAAGGCGTTCGACGTGCGCGAGCGCTTCTTCCACATCGAGCTGTTCGAGACCAAGGATGACCGCGTCATCGCGCTGGAGGTCAACATGCGTCCGCCTGGCGCCTGGATGACCGATGCGATCAACTACACCTTCGACATCGACGTCTACGCGGCGTGGGCCGACATGGTGGTGAAAGATGCCGCCGGCGGCCCCTATGAGGGCAAGTATTTCACCGCCTATGCCAGCCGCAAGCGGCACCTCAGCTATTTGCACAGCCATGAGGACGTGCTAGCCGCCCATCGCGACAAGATCGTCCACCATCAGGCCATCGAAGAGGTTTTCAGCCGCGCCATGGGAAATTACGCCTACCAGATGCGCTCGAAGGACGAAGCGGCGCTGCGCGAAGCGGTCGCCTACATCCACGCGGAAAAGGCGTGAGGCGATGGACGTTTCCTATCACAAGACTTTCGCCCGCAATCTCGGCCGCGACATGGAATACAAGCGCTACGGCCATGCTGGCCGGCCGGTGGTGGTGTTCCCGACCTCGCAAGGGCGGTTCTACCAGTTCGAGGATTCCGGCGGGGTGGGGGCATTGGCCGAGTTTATCGACACCGGCCGCATCCAGCTGTTCACGGTCGACGGCATCGATTCGGAATCCTTCTTCGACAAGCATGCCGACGCCGCACACCGCATCGGCCGGCACGAGGCCTATTTCCGCTATGTGCGCGAGGAGGCGCTGCCGGAATTCCTGTCCACGGCCGCGCAGGCCAATGGCGGGCGCAAGCTGAAGCCGCTGTTCACAGGCTGTTCGATGGGCGGCTACCATTCGTCGAACTTCGTCTTCCGCTTTCCCGAACTCGCCAGCGGCGTCATCTCGCTGTCGGGCGTCTATTCGGCCCGCGACTTCTTCGGCAAGGCGCTTGAAGGCGACATCTTCTACAACTCGCCGCTCGACTATCTGCCCGGCATCGTCGACCCTAAACTGCTTGCCCGCCTGAAGGCGCTCCGGCTGATCTTCTGCTGCGGACAGGGCGCCTGGGAGGAACGGATGCTGGTCGAGACGCGCAAGCTGGAACAGATCCTGCGCGACAGGTCCATTCCCGCCTGGGTCGACTATTGGGGCGGCGATGTCAGCCATGACTGGCCGTGGTGGCACAAGCAACTGGTCTATTTCTTCGGCCGCTGGCTGGATGAGGACCTGATGCACAGGCTCGATTGAGGCGCAGGGAGATTCAGGTGATGCCGGCCTGGAAACGATCGTCTCCTGCGCTTCCGGCGCGCGACCATCTTGTCAATTCAGGAGAGGCCGCTTTGCCTGGAGCGGATCATCGCTTCACGGGAATATAGAACCGCTCTATCTCTTTGTTTTAACGTAATTCCCCAAGGCAAAGCGCTAAGCGCTTTCCCTGCGAAAACCGTTTCACGCTTTCCTGGAATTGCGCTATTGCCTGACGCTTCTCGCCACCAGCCGCGCCACGCTCGGGCCGACCAGCAGCACGATCAGGAAGCGTGCCGATTGCAGCGCCATGACGAAGGAGATGTCGACGTTCTGCGCGGCGGCGGCAATGATGGCGATGCTGTCCATGCCGCCTGGGCTGGTCGCCAGGTAGGCGGTCAAAGGGTCGATGCCCAAGAGATGGCTGATCATGAAGGCAAGGCCGCCGCAAAAGGCGATCAACGCCACGATCGAGGCGATGATCTGCGGCAAGGCGCGCGTCGCATGGCGCAGGATCGGCCGGGTGAAGTTCAGGCCGATCGACCAGCCGACCATCGCGTAGCTCACGGCCAGCAGCCATTGCGGCAATTGCATCTCCACGCCAAGGCCAAGATGGATGACGGTGCCAACGATGAAGGTGCCGAGAAAGAAGGGCGAAGGCAGCCGGCAAAGCTTTCCCGCCAGGCCGCCGACAAGCGCGATGCCGATAGTGGCAGCGAAGGCTTGCGGATCGATCGGCGGAAACCAGATGATGGGCGGGATTTCGACCCCCGACGTGTCGACCCACATCTTTGCAACGAGGGCCGCCGTCATCGAGACGAAGATGACGCGCAGATATTGCATGAAGGCGACGAGCCGCTGGTCGGCGCCGAAGGCACCGGCCATCAGCACCATGGCGGTGGCGGCACCTGGCGATGAGCCCCAGACGGCGGTGGTGCCGGGCAGGATGCGCCAGCGGCTGATCAGCCAGCCTAGCAGGCTGGAGGCCGTGACTGTGGCCACCACGACGCCTAGAAACAGCGGCCATTCCTGATAGAAGACCGGAAAGATGTCGGCCGAGATCGAGCTGGCGACGAGGCAGCCGACAATTGCCTGGGCGGCGCCGAACATAAGACGCGGCACGCGCACCGTTGCGCCATTGGTGCCGGCGACAATGGCCGCCAGCATCGGTCCGATCAGCAGGGCGGCCGGCAGGGCGGCGAGCTCCAGCGCGCCGGCAAACAGCGCGGAGAGGGTCAGGATCGCCAGCCATTGCCAAGCCTTGCGCATCCGCGCCATGCGCTCGACAACGGGCTGGTCCGGGGAATCCATGTCTTGGTCTTAGACTCGAAGCCGGGCGATGCGAACCCCGCTGCGTCGAAAAAGGATGCCTCGCGTGAGCTTAGGCTTTTTTGCCGTCGGCCAGGCCAAAGCCGCCGACAGGGTGGGTTTCGACCTGGAATTCAAAGCCGGCGATGAACGGCCGCGCCTTGGCGATCGCCGCCTGGACTTCGGGAAGCTGCAGCGAGGCTTTGTGGCTTTCGGCATCGGTCCACACTTCGGTGACCCAGATCGCATCGGCATCCGCGGGGTCGCGGGCAATGATGTAGCTCAGGCAACCCGGCAGAGCACCGGTGCTGGTACTGGCGCGCAGGACCTCCATGACCGCGTCGCGCTGGCCGCGCGATGCCCGCATCTTGCCGATCAGTCCATACATTCCTTTGTCTCCCTTCGAGGTTTTCGACAAGATATGCAGATCGTCAGTATGCAGATAGCCGGTCAAGGCATCAACTGGCCGCCATTCACCTCGATCACCTGGCCGGTGATGTAGCCGCTCAGAAGGTCGGAAGAGAGGAACAGGTAGGCGCCGACGCAGTCTTCCGCAGTGCCGGCGCGCCCCTGTGGAATGGTGGCGACCATGCCCTTTATCTGCTCGTCGGTCGAATAGCGCTCGTGGAACGGCGTGAGAATGGTGCCGGGCGCCACTGCGTTGACGCGGACGCCGAAGCCGATCAGTTCCTTGGCCATGCCGCGCGTCACGTTGGAGACGAAGGCCTTGGCCGAACCGTAGAGGCCGGCGCCGCCGCCGGCGCCGTTGCGCGCGGCGATCGACGAGGTGTTGACGATGAAGCCGCCCTGTTTCTTCAGCCATGGGATCGCCTTGCGCGAGGCGGTCAGTACGGAACGTGCATTGAGGTCCATCACCGCGTCGTAATGCGCCTCGGTCTGCTCGGCATAGGGCACGCGGCCGAGCATGCCGCCGGCATTGTTGACCAGCCCGTCGAGGCGGCCGAAATGCTGCGCGCTGTCCTCGACGACGCGTTCGACATCGGCTGGAACCGAGAAATCGCCCTGGACGAGGAACACCTCGCCGCCCTTGTCGGCAATGGCCTTGGCCAGAGCCTCGGCGGCGTCGCGGCTCGAATTGTAGTGCAGCGCTACGCGGCATTTCTGTGCGGCGTAGGCCGACGCCAGGGCCGCGCCTATGCCGGTCGATGCGCCGGTAACCAGTACCGCCTTGCCGGCGAGATCGGGAATGCTGAGTGTGGTGGTGGCTGGCACGCGTGTCCTCCGGGATTTCTGCCGGTCCTTCGTAGGCCTTTGCTGCCCAGATGTTCAAGCCTCACGGGCGCAGATAGACGTAGCCCTGGCCCTGCAGTTCCGCGAGTTTGACGACGCCACCCTTGTCGGCGGCGTGGAACCCGTCGAGCAGGTCGGTCAAAGAAATATCCATGCCTTGCATGGTGTTGGCGCAGGCGTGCGGATCGAGCCCCTGCTGCACCAGACCGGCGAAGCGGCCGGAAATCGCGGCCGATATGGCTTTGGACTTGAAGGCGGCAAGGGCTGGGCCATGCACGACCAGCACGATGTCGACATTGCCGCCGGTGCCGTCATAGTGGTTCTTGATGTTGCCGAGAACGAAATTGACCTTGTCGAGATCGCTGAGATGATAGACAACCTTCTGCTTGGCGGGCTCCGTGGCGGCTGCCTGCACCACCCGCAGGCCAAGAAACGTTCCGGTTCCGGCAAGAACCGCGCGGAACATATCGCGCCGGCGCATCGCATTCTCCTCCGCTTGACGGCGCACCGCAAAATGCGTGGCTGCGGCCGCAATACTAGCATAAATTGACGTTACGTCCTGCCGATGCGGAGGAGGGGTCACATGACGCTTTGTAAGGTATTGGCGCGCGGCGCCTGGGGTGTCGCGCTGCTCGGCCTGCTTGCCGGCTCTGCATTGGCCGATGACGCACTCAAGCTCACCGAACTCAGCCCCAACGGCGCCGACGCCTGTTTCGGCCGCGTCTATGACGCAGCACATCTCAAGGCGCATCCGAAGCAGAAGGTGGCGCGAATCTTCTTCTACTATGGCCATGATCCGGTCAGCCGGCCGAATGAAGAGCCGGCCGCGAATTCTGACTCATCGTACAATGCCTTCGTTGCCACCACCGTGCGCGGCGCCAAGGCGCCTGAATGGGCCGGCGGCTGGTGCAATCACGAGTCCGAGGACGGCAAATCAGGCCCGATCCATTGCGGCATGGATTGCGACCGCACCCTGGCCTCGCTGAAAGTCGATGACAAAGGAAGCCTGATCCTCACCGACGTGCAGCCCGATCTTTATCTGGATGCTGGGTCGGAAGAGGAACTGGGTGCAGCGGAATACGACAGGCAGGCGCTGGGCAAAGAGGATGACAATTTCCGCCTCGACCCGATGCCGGCCGCGACCTGCAAGGCGGAATTCGCGCGCATCGATCCGATCGACCCGGCGCTCGGGCCGCCGCTGCGCGAACGGCTGAAGCCGGACCAGGCCTTCTGCTATGGGCGCGACTACGATGCAGCGCATCTGGCTTCCCACCCCGACCAGCTGACGCAGTCGATCCGGGTTTTCCGCGGCTCGGTGGAACTGGCGTCTTTTGCTTCGGGGGGCGACGCAGCCAACTGGCCCGATGGCGCCGACATTGCCGTCACCGTCACCACGCGGCAGAAATCGGCCAAGGTCACACAGACCTATTCCTGCCAGGGCGAGGCCGACCAATGGCGCTGCGCGGCAAGTTCAAAGATGAGCGATTTTTCCTGCGACATCGCGCAGAAGGAGATTTTCCTCAAGCGCGGCGCCAATGGTATGATGATGCTGGCCAATCCCAACAGCAGCCTGGCGATCGTCGATCTGTGTTCGAAGGCCGCCGACGGCAAGACGAAATCCGACGACAAGGTCTACCGGCTGCAGCCGATGCCGCAATCCGCCTGCGCGCCGTGAGCTGACCTCAGGCGAACGGCACGGCCGTCGTGCCTTTCGGCAGCTTGGCTTCGTCGTCGGGCTCGACATGGATGGTGACGCGCACCGAGGGGATTTCGGCTTTCAGCGCGTCCTCGATACGGTCGCAGATGACATGGCTGGCGCCGACCGACATGTCGGCGTCGACGACCAGATGGAACTCGATGAAAGTGGCGCGGCCGGCGATGCGCGTCTTCAGGTCATGCACCTCCAGCGCGCCCTTGCAGTTTGCCGAGATGACGTCGCGGATGCGCATGTGCGCCTGCGTGTCGACGGCACGGTCCATCAGGCCGTTCATCGACGAGCCGATGACGTGCCAGCCCTGCCACAGGATGTTCAGCGCCACGATGACGGCCAGTGCCGGGTCGAGGATATGCCAGCCGGTGAGGATTGCCCCGACCAGGCCGCCGAAGACGCCGATCGAGGTCACCACATCGGTCATGATGTGATTGCCGTCGGCAACCAGCGCCGGCGATTTCTCGGCCCTGCCGGCGCGGATCAGCGTCCAGGCCCAGAAGGCATTGATCACCGTCGCGATGCCGTTGACCGCCAGGCCGTTCCAGGGCTTTTCGATGGGCGCTGGCACCTGCCAGGCTCGCCAGACCTCGTTGAGGATCAAAAGCGCGGCGAGAACGATCAGCACGCCTTCGAGCACAGCCGAGAAATACTCGGCCTTGTGGTGGCCGAAGGGATGGTCTTGGTCGGCAGGCTTGTAGCTGACCTGGATCGCCCAGAAGGCGGCCATCGAGGCGATGACGTTGACGATCGATTCCAGCGCGTCCGAGTAGAGCGCCACCGAGCCGGTGATGTACCAGGCGACGAGCTTTAGACCGAGCACGACTGCGGCAATGATGATCGACCAGAACGCAAGGTTGGCGACCTTGCGCTTCGCCGCGGCTTTGGCCGCGATCGCCATCGTGTTCTCGGTTTCGGCCATGGTCGTCAGGCGGCCTTTTCCTTGGCCTTGCGCGGCAGGTGGGCAACGATGTTCTCGATGATCCGCATGCCGGCATTGTGGCCGAGCGTCATGATCGATTCCGGGTGGAACTGCACCGCGGCGATCGGTTCCTTGCGGTGTTCGAAGGCCATGATGACGCCGTCCTCGGTCTCGGCCGTGACAATAAAATCATCGGGCAGGCGCACCGGATCGGCGAAGATCGAGTGATAGCGGCCGACGGTGACTTCCTTTGGCAGGCCGGAGAAGATGATGCCCGGCTTCGAGACGCGGATGCGCGACGGCTTGCCGTGCATCGGCACATGAAGTTGCCTGAGCTCGCCGCCATAGGCTTCGGCCAGTGCCTGCAGGCCAAGGCAGACGCCGAAAATCGGCAACTCGCGGGCGCGCGCCTTCTTGATGGTGGCGGCGCAGTCGAAATCCTTCGGCGTGCCGGGGCCGGGCGATAGCACGACGAGGTCGGGCTTCAGCCGGTCGAAGACTTCCTCCGGCACCGGCGTGCGTACGGTCGAGACGTTGGCGCCGGTCTGGCGGAAATAATTGGCCAGCGTGTGGACGAAGCTGTCCTCGTGGTCGACGAGCAGGATGTTGACGCCGTCGCCGACGCGCGCGGTGGTGCGTTCGGTGCTGGCGGAATTGCCTGTCTTGGCGTCGCGGATGGCGGAGAGCATGGCGGATGCCTTCAGTTCGGTTTCGGCTTCTTCTTCCTCGGGAATGCTGTCGAAGAGCAAAGTGGCGCCGGCGCGGACCTCGGCAATGCCGTCCTTGATGCGGATGGTGCGAAGGGTGAGGCCGGTGTTCATGTCGCCGTTGAAATTGACCATGCCTATCGCGCCGCCATACCAGGCGCGCGGGCTCTTCTCGTTCTGCTCGATGAAGCGCATGGCCCACAGTTTCGGCGCGCCGGTGACGGTGACCGCCCAGGCATGCGACAGGAAGGCGTCGAAGGCATCCATGCCTTCGCGCAGCCGCCCCTCGATGTGGTCCACGGTGTGGATCAGGCGCGAATACATCTCGATCTGGCGGCGGCCGATGACGCGCACCGAGCCCGGCTCGCAGACCCGCGACTTGTCGTTGCGGTCGACGTCCGAGCACATCGTGAGTTCGGATTCGTCCTTCTTGGAGTTGAGCAGCTTCAGGATCTGCTCTGAGTCGGAAATGGCGTCGTCGCCGCGCTTGATGGTGCCCGAGATCGGGCAGGTCTCGACACGGCGGCCGTTGACACGCACGAACATTTCCGGGGAGGCGCCGATCAGATATTCGCCTTCGCCCAGATTGATGAAGAAGGAATAGGGCGAGGGGTTGATCGACTTCAGCTTGCGCGAAATCTCGGACGGCTGCGTCTCGCAGCGCTCGTAGAACATCTGGCCGGCCACGACCTCGAACAGATCGCCGCGCTTGAACGAATCCATGGCCTTGCGAACCAGGTTGGCGTATTCGCCCGGCTCATGGTCACCGCGCGGCGGGATGCGGTCGGCGGTCTTGAACGGCTCGGCGATTTCATCGCGCGGCAGGCCTTCCGTCGAAAACCCATCGCCCGAATAGTCGTAGCGGTCGGTCCAGGCCTTGGCCGAGTAATGGTCGACGACCAGGATCTCGTCAGGCAGGAACAGCACGAGGTCGCGCTGGCTCTGCTTGCGCTCGAGCTTGTAGTCGACCGGGTCGAACTGGAAGGCGAGGTCGTAGCCGAAGGCGCCGTAGAGGCCGAGATTGGCGTCTTCCTCGGTCTTGAACAGAGCGGTGATGGCGCGCAGCACGGTGAACACCGAGGGGACGCGGCTGCGCTCCTCCTCAGTGAAGACACGGCCGGGTTTGGCGACGTCGAGGCGGATCAGTTTCTTCGAGTTCTCGGCGATGGTGACATCGGCCAGGCTGCCGAGCGTCTTGCCGATGACCGGCAACAGCACCTCGCCACGACCGTTCAGCGCCTCGATGCGGACAGTGCGGCCGCGCGCCGAAATGACAAGCGGCGGATCGATGATGGCGGTGTCCCAGCGCGTGTAGCGGCCGGGATATTCGTAATTCGAGGAAAACACCGCGCCGCGGCGAGCGTTCAGCCCGTCGACGTAGGCGTCGATGGCGCCCGCATAGGGCTGGTCGTGGCGCTCGCGGGTGATGGTGATGCCACCCGCGGTCACGAAACTTTCCGCCCCGTTTTCCAGAACCTTCATCGTCATTGCCGTCTCCATCAGCTTCTTGGGGCAACGGACCCGGGAATGGCTTGAAAAAACAAATGGCCGCCCGGACATTCCGTTGCGGCCACCCTCTATTTTCACGCGCACGCGTTCGAACAGGCCGCTGTCAGCAGGCCCACCACCAAATGGTCTTGGTCGAACGCATGTTCATGGCGAAATCCATAGCTGCGAAAAACCGGATGCGCAACAGGTTTGAAAATTCTGCTCGGTGGCCGCCGCTTCTGCGGCTCATGGCACATCGCCAGAGCCGGCGGTCCTGCTTAGGCTGGATGTCCAACCGCAGAAACATGGGAAAACAGCAATGACCGAGCAGATCGACCGCGCACGGACGTTCCATTCCCTCCACGCCAGGGGAAACCCGATCGTTCTCTACAATGCCTGGGACCCGGGCTCGGCCAAGATTGTCGAGAAAGCAGGGGCCAAGGCGATCGCCACGGGAAGCTGGCCGGTGGCGGCCGCCTTCGGATACGCCGATGGCGAGAAGATCCCGCTGGAGCTGGCGCTCGACAATATCAAGCGCATCGTAGGGGCGGTCGACCTGCCGGTGACCATGGATCTCGAGGGCGGCTACGGCATTGAACCGGAAACCGTCGCCCGCACCGTGACGCGTGCCGTGCAGGCCGGCGCCATCGGCTTCAATTTCGAGGACCAGATCGTCGGCGGCACCGGCCTGCATGACATCGCGCTACAGGTGAAGCGGATCGAAGCCGCCGCCGCGGCGGTCAAGGCCTCAGGTATCCCGGCATTCCTCAACGCCCGAACCGACATCTTCCTCAAGGCCAAGCCGGATGCGCACGACAAGGCGCTGCTCAACCAGGCGATCGAGCGGGCGCATGCCTTTGAAAAAGCCGGTGCCAACGGTTTCTTTGCGCCGGGCCTTGGCGATGAGCGCCTGATCGAGGCGCTCTGCAAGGCAATCGCGTTGCCGGTCAACATCATCGCACTGGCGCATGTGCCGCCGCGCCAGCGGCTGGCGGAACTCGGCGTCGCCCGCATCAGCCACGGCCCGGTGCCTTACCGCCAGATGGCCGAGTGGCTCGAAGCGAAAGCGCGACAGGCTATTTCCGGCTAATTCAGTCCTCCAGTGTTCCCGATCTGGCGTCGGCGCTCTTGCTGTCGCCCACCAGCTTCAACAAGTCTTCGCCGGCGCGGATGATGCGGCGCGAGCGGCGGGTGAGGATGATGCCATCCTGCGGTGCCAAAACTTCGGTGCGGCCATCGGTTTCACCCGGTGCATGGACGATGGTGGCGAGGCGAGCGCCCTTGGCGACGCGGTCGCCGGGCTTCACGTCGTAAAGCACGGCGCCCGCCCGGGGTGCCGGCATCATCTCGATGTTTTCCAGTGGTGCGACGACACCGGTGAAAGGACCGGGTGCGGGCAGGGCGGTGTCGGTAATCACGCCGCGCGCCACCAGCAGCCGGTAGAGGCCTTCGGCGTCGGCGGCGGCCAAGGCGCCGTCGACATCGAGGATGCCGCGATATTCGACCGTCGTGGCGACGCGACGGTCGAGTTTGGCCATGTCATCGGGAACGTTCTGGTAGGGCATGATCGAGGCGCCCTCGAACGTACCGTCGGTGTCTTCGCTCCACAGCATGACCGCATCAACGCCCATGGCGGCGGCACAGTCGGCCATCGCCGGCCACAGGCTGGTATGGACATAGAGATAGGCGAGGCCCTCGTCATCGCAATGCAGGTCGAGCACAATGTCGTGGCCGAGCGAAAGCTGCACCAGCCGGGTCTTCAATCGCTGGTCGACAGGGCCAAGCGTGACGTCGGGCAAGAGTGCTGCGTCGGGTGCGGCAAGCAGCGGAAAGCCGCGATTGAAGTTGGTGCGGGTGCCGAGATGGAAGCGGCCCTGATGCTCGCCGAAATGATATTGGGCGCGGCCGATCGGGTTGGCCCAGGGCACGACGGTGATGTTGCCCTTGATGCGGCCTTCGGCCTCGGCCTTGGCCAGCATCGGCATCAGCGCGTCGATGGCGACGACGCCCGGCAACTCGCCGGCATGGAGTGCCGCCTGCAGATAGGCTGACGGAGCGGCCTTGCCGGTTCCGACAAACCGGAACAGCGGAAATTCGTAGGAAACTCCTTCGCTTTCGCCGGCGATGCGCTCGATCGATTTCTGCATGACTTTCCTCCATCAAGAGCGACAAGACATGCCCATTTGAAGGCGCCGATGTCGATTGGTCCAGCCTGCCGCGCTATGGGCGCAAGCGGTTATTCCGCGGCAGCCTGAAGCGGGACGGCAGGCGTGCGCCCATCCAGTGTCTGCGACAGCACCGCGACGATGACCGCCAGCAGCGCCAATGCCGCGCCGACCAGCGGCAGGTTGGCATAGGAAACACCTGCGGAAAGGGCCACGCCGCCGATCCAGGCGCCGCTGGCATTGCCGACATTGAAGGCGCCCTGGTTCAGCGTGGCGGCAAGGTTCGGCCCTTCGGAGGCCGCCTCGACGACGCGGATCTGCAGCGGCGGCACGACGACGAAGATGAGCAGGCCCCACAGGAAAACGATGCCGATGGCAACGCCGGCTATGGCGCCGAACTGATTGAAGCCGACAAACAGGAGCGCCAGCAACAGCAGCGTGCCAATGACCGTCGGCATCAATTTCCAGTCGGCGAGCCGGCCGCCGATGATGTTGCCGATGGTCATGCCGGCGCCGAACAGCAGCAGCACCCAGGTGACGGCGGAAGTGGACAGGCCGGACACGTCGGTCAGATAGGGTTTTATGTAGGTGAAGACGGCAAACAGGCTGGCCGAGGCAAGGGCGGCGATCAGCATCGCCAGCCAGACCTGTAGCTTGCCCAGCACGCGCAATTCGCCGCGCAGGCCGCCACCGCTCGGTTCAGCGACGTCGGATGGTACCAGCCAGGCGATGCAAGCGACCGAGATCAGGCCGATGCCGACCACGGCGAGGAAGGTGGCGCGCCAGCCGAAGGCTTCGCCCAGGGCGGTGCCGGCGGGAACGCCAAGGATGTTGGCCAGCGTCAGCCCGGCGAACATCAGCGCGATGGCGCTGGCGCGCTTGTTGCGCGGCACAAGGCTCGCAGCAACGACCGAACCGATACCAAAGAAGGCGCCGTGGCCGAAGGCGGTGAAGACGCGCGCGGCCATCAGCATCCAGTAGTTGGGCGCGATGGCGCAGAACAGATTGCCAACGACAAACAGCGCAGCGAGCCCAACCAGCACCGGCTTGCGAGGCAAATGCGCGGTGCCCATCGCCACGATTGGGGCGCCGAAGACCACGCCCAGCGCATAGCCGGTGACCAGCAGGCCGGCCGAAGGGATGGACACGCCGAGGTCGGCGGCGACCTCCGGCAGCAGGCCCATGATGACGAATTCGGTGGTGCCGATGCAGAAGGACGCAATGGCAAGCGCAAGGATCGGCAACGGCATGAGGCGTCCAGACTGAATCGGTTCAAATTCAGATTGAACGCGTAGCCCTGTTCCGCGCAATATGCATTGCTGCAATGCAGCAATGCATAAAGTCCAGAGCTTGGCGCGAGTGTGAGTGTCTCACACCAGCGGCTTCAGCTCCTGGGCGATGGTTGGCAGCAGTTCCGAGACATTCGGGTGGATGTGCACCGCGCGCGCCAGCGTATCGACGGGCGCCTTGGCGTACATCAGGTCGAGCACGCAATGCACCGCCTCGTCGCCGCCGGGGCCAAGCACAGAACAGCCGAGGATCTCCCTGGTGTCGGCATCGACGAGGATCTTCATGAAACCCTGTGTCTCGCCCTTTTCGACCGCGCGTCCGACGCGGGTCATCGGCCGCTGGCCGACCAGCGCCCGGCGACCGGATTTCTTCACCGCGGCCTCGGTCATGCCGCAGCGGCCGAGCGGTGGGTCGATGTAGAGCGCATAGGCCTCGATGCGGTCGCTGACTTTGCGCGGATCATTGTCGAGCAGGTTGGCGGCGACGATCTCGTAGTCGTTGTAGGAGGTGTGGGTGAAGGCGCCCTTGCCGTTGCAGTCGCCCATCGCCCATATGCCGGGCACGCTGGTGCGCAGCTGGTCGTCGACGGTGACGAAGCCGCGCTTGTCGACCTCGACGCCGGCTCTGTCGAGGCCGAGATCGTCGGTGTTGGGCACGCGTCCCAGAGCCAGCAGCACATGCGAGCCGACCGCCGGCGGTTTGCCGGCGGAGAAGGTCACGGCAGTGTCGTTGCCTTGTTTGGCGAAGGCGATGTCGTCGGCACTGAGATGGACCGTAATGCCTTCGTTTTCGAGGATGGAAAGGATGGCGTCGGAAACATCCTCGTCCTCACGGCCGGTCAGCCTGGGAGACTTCTCGATCACCGTGACGTCGCTGCCGAAGCGGCGGAACATCTGCGCGAATTCGAGCGAGATGTAGCTGCCGCCGACGACGACGAGATGGCGCGGCAGCACGTCGAGATCCATCATCGAGGAGTTGGTCAGATAGTCGATATCGTGGATGCCGGGCAGGCCGGGCACCGAGGCGCGGCCGCCGGTGTTGAGGAAGATTTTTTCGGCGGTCAAAAGGTCGTCGCCGACGCGCACGGTGTTGGCGGATTCGAAACGCGCATGGCCGCGATAGAGCGTGCATTTGTCCATGCCGGCGATCCAGGTTTCGAGCCCGATGCGGGCGTCGTTCGACACCTTGTCCTTGCGCGCCTTGATCGCCTTGTAATCGACGCCGACGGGGCCGCTGAGCGTGACGCCATAGTCGGCGGCCCGCCGCGCCAGATGCGCGGCATAGGCGCTGGCGACCATGGTCTTGGTCGGCATGCAACCGGTGTTGACGCAGGTGCCGCCGACCAGCTTGCGCTCGATCAGCGCCACGCTCTTGCCGACGGCATTCAGCCGGCTGGCCAGCGACGGGCCGGCCTGTCCGGCGCCGATGATGATGGCGTCGAAGGTCTTTGCCGTCATGCCACCGCCGCCACGATCAGCAGGCCGCCGATGATCGCCACTGCGTCCTCGATAAAGGCGGCGGGCGGGTCCTTGCCGAAGGCGGCTGCCAGCCGGCCGCGCGCTTCGGCACCGCCCAGCGTGCCGATGACAGCGCCGATGGCGCCGGCGATCAGGCCGCCGATGGTGGAACCGCCGGTGGCGCCGATGACAGCGCCGGTAAACGCGCCCATGATGATGCGGGCGCCGAATTGCTGCGGCACTTTACGGCTCGGCGTCGAAGGCAACTGGTCGGTGACCAGTTCGACGATGGCCAGGATGGTGAAGATGCCGACAGCCGCCCAGTGGCTCATGAAGCTGGCCCAGGTGGCGGCGACCGGCAGCCAGCCGAGATAAGCCCCCCAGGCGACGGCGGCCGGCGCGGTCATCGCGCGAAGGCCGGCAATGACGCCGATCAGAAGTGCGAGAATATACAGCATGATTGATCCCCTCATCGCCGGGCCAGGACAGCCCAGCAAGAGCAGGCTAGCATAGGCTTGGCCTTTGACCAGACATGACTTCGAAAAATCGGAATGGATTTTGCGCCCGGAATTGGCAGAAGCTGGCACTTCTCCGTCCGCGGCATTTGTGCTTTGGCGGGGATGCCAAAGGGAGGACACCGTCATGGCTGGAAGCGAGCGCGCCAAGATGGCGGCCGGCGAATGGTACACCTGCCTCGATGACGAACTGGAGGCCTTGCGCGTCATGGCGCGCGACGCGGTGTTCGAGCACAATTGCCTGCCACCCCGGCAGCGCGGAAACCTCGGGCCGGGCTTGAAGGCATTGCTCGGCGGCGTGGGCGAGGGCGCCCGCATCGAGGCGCCGTTCCACTGCGCCTACGGCTTCAACATCTTTCTCGGCGATGCCGCCTTTCTCAACGCCGGCTGCACCATTCTCGATACGGCAAGCGTGCGCATCGGCAGGGGAACGCTGCTCGGCCCCAATGTGCAAATCTATTGCGCCGAGCACCACAGGGAGGTCGCCGGGCGGCAAGCGGGGCTGGAGATCGCGAGGCCTGTCGAGATCGGCGCCAATGCATGGATCGGCGGCAGCGCGATCATCCTTGGCGGAGTCAGCATCGGCGAGGGCGCCATCGTCGGCGCCGGCGCGGTGGTGACGCGCGACGTGGCCGCGAACACCACGGTGGTCGGCAACCCGGCGCGGGCGGTCAAGCGCGGCTGACGCTAGAGCGGTTCACCGTTTCACGGAAACGCCGAACCGCTCTATCTCTTTGTTTTGACGCAATTCCCTGAGGGAAAGCGCTACGCGCTTTTCCCGGGAAAACCGTTTCACACTTTTCCTGGAATGATGCCGAAATGTGTGAAGCGGTTTTCGGACGACATCATGCTCTATCTCTTCGAGTTCGGCTCTAAGCCTGGAAACCGGATCGTCGCTTCGAACCCGTCTTGCCGCCCGGATGCCGGTGAGTTCAGAACCAGCGTCGCATCGATCTGTTGCAGGATCCGGCTGACGATCGCCAACCCGAGGCCCGATCCCTCGGCGCGCGTTGCGCCGCGCTCGAACCGTTTGATCAGGCTGCCTGGGGCTGGAACCACCGGACCTTGGTTGATCACGCTAAGTCGGGCGTCTTCGTCGATCCGCACGACAACCTCTCCGCCTTCGGGACCATGCCGCAAGGCATTCTCGATAAGGTTGCGCAGGACGATGGCCAGCGCATCCGTGTCGATCGCGGCCAGCGCCTTGCCTTTCACCGGCGTTTCGAGGCGAAGGCGGCCCTTGTTTTCGCTGTGCTGTTCGAAGTCTTCGACCACCAGTGCCGCGACCGCGGCAAGGTCGGCAGGCTTGCCGGCGGCGGCCACTCCGGCGTCGGCGCGCGCCAGCTGCATCAACTTTTCGGACAGGCCGGCGAGATTGGACAGCGCTGCCTTGATCTGGCGTGGACGTTTTCTTGCCGCGTCGTCCGGAGCTTCCGCGATCAGCCGCTCCGTCTGTGCCAGTGCGCCGGCAATCGGCGTGCGCAATTCATGCGCGGCATTCGCGGTGAATTCTTTTTCCGCCTCAAGCGCCATGTGCAGGCGCCGCATCAGGCTGTTGACCGACTTGGCAATGGCGGCGAGTTCGGAAGGCAGTTCGGTGGTTCGGATCGCAGCGAGGTTGTCGCCGTGACGGGCGCTGATCTCGCCGCGCAATGTTGCAATCGGCCTCAGGAAACGCGCCAGGGTCAGCCACGCGACAAGTGCGCTCAGCGGGATCAGGATGACCATCGGTATCAGGAAACCGGTGGCGGCTTCGAAGGTTTCCTCGTTGCGCCGTGCATCGAGCTCGGCGACCTGGATGAAGATCGTGCCGCCAACCGCGGGCTCGGTGTAGATGCGCCATCCGGCGGCCTCCGAAAAGCCCTGCGCGAGTTCAGCCGTGAGCGGCTCCGCGGGAGCATTGTAGGAGTGCAGGAGAACACGGCCACTGCCGTCCCGCACCTGGAAGATGAGGCGACCGCCTATATCGTCCGAGACGGCCTCTGCCAGCCTGCGGGGCGATTGCGAAACCTCGCGCCCGAAAAGATCGTCGATGACCAGCGGCAGCAGCCGGCGGGCCGCTTCCTGCATCGAATTGTCCATGGCTTCGTTGATTTCACGATGCAGGGTGATGCTTCCCGTGACCGCGGCGACCAGGCCGAAGGCGACCGTGACCAGGATCAGCGAGGAAACGAGACGACCGGCAAGGCTGTCGAAGAGCCTCATGGGAACGCCAGACGGTAGCCCAGCCCCCTTACGGTCGTGAGGGCCTCGCGCCCGATCTTCTTGCGCAGGCGGCTGACATAGACTTCGACCGTGTTGCTTTCGATCTCCGCCCCGAAGGCATAGAGCGCATCCTCGATCTGGTTCTTGCCCACGGTCATGCCGGGCCGGCGCAAGAACTGCTCGAGCACCGCCCATTCGCGGGACGTCAGCATGGCCTCCCTGCCGTCCACGACAACCCGGCGGGCGGCCTGGTCGATTTCGACCGGCCCGAGCCGAACCAGGGGATTTGGGTTTCCAGCATAGCGGCGCGCGACCGCGGCAAGGCGCGCGGACAACTCGCCGAGATCGAAGGGCTTGACCAGATAGTCGTCTGCTCCGGAATTCAGGCCCTCTATCCGGTCGGAGAGCTGATCGCGCGCGGTCAGGATGATGACCGGCGTATCGGTGCCTTCACGGCGCAGCGTCTTCAGGAATTCGAGCCCCCTGCCGTCCGGCAGATGGAGATCGAGCAGGACGAGTTCATAGGAGACGACATGAAGGTGATCGCCGGCATGGCCAAGTGTCGTGCTCCAGTCCACGGCATGACCGTCGGCGGCGATATGATCGCGCACCGCCTCGCCCAGCACGGGGTCGTCTTCGATTAGTAGAACGCGCACCTTGCCTCCGTGTTCAGCAACACGCCACCTCCATGCGGGACAAGGCTGACAGGAACCTGAACGAAAGCCAACTGCGGCTTTTGAGCGATACGATACGCGTTCAGGCTGCTGTCAGGTTTCACGGTCAGGGTTCGCGACATCGGAATTGGCCGATGGAGAAAACAAGATGAAGACCTTGATCATGACCGCGCTGGTGATGGCTGTTGCCGGACCGGCTTTCGCCGCCGACAAATGCGATGTGCCGACCGACCAGTGGCAACCACGCGAGGCGCTGCAAAAGAAGCTTGAAAGCGAAGGCTGGAAGGTGCGCAGCATCAAGACCGAGAACGGCTGCTACGAAGCCAAGGCACTCGATGCCAATGGCAAAAAGCTGGAAGCCGTGTTCAATCCCAAGACGCTCGAGTCGGTCGGCGCCGATTCCGACGACGGTTGATCGCCATGAACGCCACCGCTTCGACACGAGACACCTCGGTCGAGTCGACACGAGAAGCCTCGGTCAGGGTCTGGAGTTCCTACGTCCGCCTCTTTCATTGGTCGCTGGTCCTGTGCGTTGCGGTGGCCTGGCTTTCCTCGGGAGAAATCATGAAGCTGCATGAACTGGCCGGTTACAGTGCCGGGGTCTTGATAGCTTCACGGCTGATCGCAGGGCTGGCGGGATCGGGTCACACACGCTTCCGTCAGTTCGTGCGTGGGCCGCGCACGGTGAGCTTGTACATAGCCGATGTGGCGCAGGGTCGCGAAAAGCGTCATCTCGGCCACAACCCTGCCGGCGGCGCCATGGTGCTGGCGCTTCTAACCTGCGTGGCGGGAATTGCGCTTACGGGCTGGATGCAGACCACCGATGCCTGGTGGGGCGTGGCCTGGGTGGAGGACACGCACAAGATCCTGGGCAATGGAATTCTCGTGCTCGTCGGGCTTCATGTCGGCGGCGTGCTGCTGGCCAGCCTGCGCCATCGTGAGAATCTGGTTCGCGCCATGCTCACTGGCCGCAAACGCGCGCCATCGCCGGGAGACGTCGCCTGACTGCCTGGATCAGGGAATACCAAAGGCGCCGCAGTGATGCGGCGCCTTTGGCCGTTCTTTCTCAGAAAGGCAGGGCGTGCGGCACTGGTTCGTCCTGATCGGCTCGCCTCGAGAACTCGCGACGGTATTGCGCCGGTGACGTCTTGAGCCGTGCCGAAAAATGCTGGCGCAGCGACGTGGCGCTGCCGAAGCCGACCTCGAAGGCCACCATGTCCATCGATTTCTCCGTCGCTTCCAGCAACCGCTGCGCCAGTTCGATCCGCTGGCTGGTCAGCCATTCGCCGAAACTGGTGCCGATCGATTTCTGAAAGCGGCGGGTGAAGGTGCGGCGGGTCAGGCCGGCGGCCTCGGCGACGCGGTCTAGGTTATGCGTCTCGCCAAGCGTCGCGCGAACCGCGTCAAGCGCCTGGGTGAACCGATCGGCGTCAGCGCCTTTTGCGACTGGATGCTCGATGAATTGCGCCTGCCCGCCTTGCCGGTGCGGCGAAAGCACAATCTGGCGGGCGAGCCGGAGTGCGGCTTCCGCCCCATAGCGGGCGCGCACGATGTGGAGACAGCAGTCGAGGCCAGCCGCGACGCCGGCCGAGGTCACCACATCGCCATTGTCGACATAGAGCACCGTGGCATCGACGGCGATGTCGGGATGGAGTTTTTGCAGCCGCTCTGAATAGGCCCAGTGCGTCGCGGCACGGCGGCCTGAAAGCAGCCCGGCCGCGGCAATGGCGAAGGTTCCCAGACACAGGCCGACAATCAATGCGCCACGCTCGTGTGCTTCGCGTAGCGCCTCCATCAGCACTGGCGCTGGCGTCTCGCCGAGATGATGCCAGCTCGGGATGATGACGATGTCGGCGCCGTCGAGCCCTTCGAGCCCATGCGGCGCGGCAACCGTCAATCCGGCTTCGGTGTGGATCGGGCCGGCCTTGACCGCGCAGATGCGGAACTCGAAGCGCGGCAGCCCAAGCGATGTCCTGTCCTCGCCGAACACCAGGCATGGCACGGAGAGATGGAACGGGCTGATGCCGTCGAAGGCAAGGACGGCAATGATCGGGTCGGTCATGGGGGTTTCCGGCGAGTGAATGCGGATTGTCCCAATTCTTTCGAATGATGTCAATCGGGACACTTTCGACCGCTTGGCGTCTCGCCTATTTTCGACCCATCGCATTCAAGCCGGAAAGGAAAACACCATGTCTGACCCAGCCAACGCCACGCCACGTCGCGCGCTTGTCGTCGTCGACGTCCAGAACGACTATGATGGCGGCAATCTCGCCATCCAGCATCCGCCGTTCCGCGACAGCGTCGTCAATGTGGCGCACGCCATGGACGCGGCCGCCGCGACCGGCGTCAAAGTGGTGGTAATCAAGCAACTGGCACCCGAGACATCGCCAGTTTTCGCCAAGGGTAGCCATGGCGCCGAACTGCATCCCGAGATCGCCAAGCGCACCCGCGACCATTATGTCGAAAAGAACCTGCCCTCCGCCTTCACCGGCACCGATCTCGAAGACTGGCTGCGCGCCAACGCCATCGATACGATTACTGTCGTCGGCTACATGACGCATAATTGCGATCTGTCGACCATCATCCACGCTGTGCATATGGGCTTCGCCGTCGAGTTCCTGTCCGACGCGACCGGATCGCTGCCCTACGCCAACAGCGCCGGCTATGCTTCAGCCGAAGAGATCCACCGCGTGGTGACGATCATCCTGCAGTCGCGCTTCGCGGCGGTGCTCAAGACCGCCGAATGGATCGAATGCCTGAAGACCGGCACGCTGCCCGAGCGCGATACGATCTATGCCTCCACCCAACGGGCGCTAGCGCGCAGCGCCGCGTAGCCAGGTTTGTCCTTGGAAAGCAGAAAGGGCGGCCAGTGGCCGCCCTTTCAAATCTCGCAACGATCTCGAAATTCTCAGAACAGGCCTTCGATCTGTCCGGCCTCGTTGAGGAAGATCTTTTCCGAGGATGGCGCCTTGGGCAGGCCGGGCATGGTCATGACCTCGCCACAGATGATGACGACGAAGCCGGCACCGGCCGACAGCCTGACCTCGCGCACCGGTACGGTGTGGCCGGTCGGCGCGCCGCGCAGGTTCGGGTCGGTCGAGAAGGAATATTGCGTCTTGGCCATGCACACCGGCAGGTGGCCGTAGCCGGCTTGCTCCCAGGCGTGCAGTTGGTCGCGCACCGACTTGTCGGCGATCGCTTCCGAGCCGCGATAGATGCGCTGGACGATGGTGTTGATCTTCTCGAACAGCGGCATCGCATCGGGGTAGAGCGGCGCGAACTGCGAGGCACCGGATTCGGCCAGCGCCACCACCTTGTTGGCGAGCTCCTCGATACCGGCCGAACCCTTGGCCCAGTGCTTGCACAGGATCGCCTCTTCACCCATCGAGGCGACATAGTCCTTCATCGCCTGGATTTCGGCGTCGGTGTCGGAATAGAAGTGGTTGATGGCAACCACCGCCGGCACGCCGAACTGGCGGATGTTCTCGATGTGGCGGCCAAGGTTGGCGCAGCCCTTCTTCACCGCCTCGATGTTTTCCTTGCCGAGGTCTTCCTTCTTGACGCCGCCATTCATCTTCATGGCGCGCACGGTGGCGACGATGACGGCAGCGGCCGGCTTCAGGCCAGCCTTGCGGCACTTGATGTCGAAGAACTTTTCCGCGCCGAGGTCGGCGCCGAAGCCGGCTTCGGTGACGACATAGTCGGCAAGCTTGAGCGCCGTCGTGGTGGCGACGACCGAGTTGCAGCCATGCGCGATGTTGGCGAACGGGCCGCCATGCACGAAGGCCGGGTTGTTCTCCAGCGTCTGCACCAGGTTGGGCTGCATGGCGTCCTTCAAGAGCACGGCCATGGCGCCGTCGGCCTTGAGGTCGCGGGCATAGACCGGCGACTTGTCACGGCGATAGGCGACGATGATGTCGCCGAGGCGCTTCTCAAGGTCCTTCAGATCGGTCGACAGGCACAGGATGGCCATGACCTCCGAGGCGACGGTGATGTCGAAGCCGCCCTCGCGCGGAAAGCCGTTGGCGACGCCGCCGAGCGAACAGATCATCTCGCGCAGCGCGCGGTCGTTCATGTCCATGACACGGCGCCAGACGACACGGCGGGTGTCGATGCCGAGCTCATTGCCCCAGTAGATGTGGTTATCGATCAGCGCCGACAGAAGGTTGTGCGCCGTGGTGATGGCGTGGAAGTCGCCGGTGAAGTGGAGGTTCATGTCCTCCATCGGCACGACCTGTGCGTAGCCGCCGCCGGCGGCACCGCCCTTGACGCCGAAGTTCGGGCCGAGCGAAGCCTCGCGGATGCAGACGATCGCCTTCTTGCCGATGCGGTTGAGGCCGTCGCCGAGGCCGACGGTGGTCGTCGTCTTGCCTTCGCCAGCGGGCGTCGGGTTGATGGCGGTGACCAGGATCAGCCTGCCGTCCTTGTTGCCCTTCACCGACTTGATGAACTCGGCGGAAATCTTGGCCTTGTCGTGGCCGTAGGGCAAAAGGTGTTCGGTCGGAATGCCGATCTTGGCGCCGATCTCCTGGATCTGCTTCTTCTTGGCGCCGCGCGCGATCTCGATGTCGGACTTCACTTCGGCCATGACGGCTTTCCTCTGGATTGGTCGGTGGAGGGGACGGGGTTTGATCTCACTCGCATGCAGGCCGGAACCGGGGCGCGGGCATGTTTTAACCCTGTCGCTGCCACGGCGTCAACTTGCATGCAACTATGTTTCCTATGAAGAAAATTCATCTGCGGACCGGCCGACCTGTCATCGGTTCTTCCCGGCTCCGTTGCCGCGCCGTATAGAAGCCAGAGGACGCGTCGTTCCGCCGTCTCAAAACAGCCGCACAATGCACCGAATGCGACAGAAGCGACGGCGCAAATTCGCCATCGCTTCGGCTGCGGCCGGCAAGCCTTACTGCGTCAGCACGTTGCTGATTTCGACCATGTTGGAGCGCACCCTGAGCACGTAGAAGCCCATCGTCGTCAGATGCGTCGGCAACAGCCAGCCGTCTTCGCGGCCATTGGCGATGATGAAGGGCTGGATGCGCAGCGCCGAGACGAACTGCGCGTCCATCGTGTCCCACAGGCTCTGCAGGTGCTTTTCCTTGATGACGTCGTCGAAGTCGGCCTGGGCACCCTTCATCAGGCCGTAATAGGCGTAGAGCTGGCCATAGGCGAACCAGTAGCGGTCGTCGGCGCGGAAATCGAACCAGCCATCATTGTGGTTCTCGGCGCGCTCCTTGAGGATCGCCGACGTCGAGCCTATGTCGGATGAGATACGATCGATATATTGCTTCAGATTGTCGGCGCGGGCATCGAAGGTCGCCTGGCAGGTGGCGAGCCGGGCGTTGAAGGAGCGCAGCTTGCGCACCGCGTCGCGGTAATAGCTCGGCGTCGGCGTCTTCGGGCCGAACGGGCTCAGGCCGAAATACCAGGTGTATTCGTCGAACTGCAGATTGCCGCGCGCGTCCTGCAGATCAGCATCGATCTGCGACGTGGTGCGGACGCGGCCGAGATTGTCGGCGAGTTCCGTCGCCGTGCGCCGCACCGCCTGGTTGATGCCGCGCTGGAACGAGGCCTTGTTATCCATCCACGGCGTGTGGTCCCAGTCGATGCCGAACAGGCCGAGCTTGTAGAGGATCATCGACGAGATCCAGGCATTCTGGTTGACGTTGAAGTCGGTCAGGTCGGCGGCGATCTGGGCAATACCGGAGTTGCCGCAGGTCTTGGCGGTATCCGTGCCGGAGCCGGCGGCAACCTGTTCGCCGGCTGACACGTTGCGCTTCTCGAAAGTGTAGGTGTCGGGGTAGTTCGGGTTGAAATTGTTCCACCACTGGGTGGCGTAGAAGAAGTTGGCATAGAGGCCGATCAGCACCAGCAAGGCGACGCCGACCACCGCCTTGAGGATCCAGCCGCGCTGCGTGTACCAGCGCCCGGCCCACATGAACGGCCACAGGATGACGCCGATCAGGAGGCCGATGCCACGGCCGATCCACTGGAAAATCCGGGTGAAGAAGTTCACGATCGGATCGAGCATGGCGATGTCACCCCCTCAAAGCATGATGCCAAAAAGTTGCAGACTTTTTGGATAGCATCATGCGCCAAAACAACAAGTTAGAACGAAATGACGGTTCATTTCGTTCTAGTCAGTCAGGCCGTAGAGGCGTGTGCGAAACGCCACCTTGTCTTTCAAATATGTGGTTTTGAGAACGTCCACAACATGCGATCGCCAGGCGTCGCTGAAGCCGTCATAGTCCCTGTAGAAGCCCTGCTTGTTGAAGATGTAGCGCGAGACGAAGTCCGACGGGACGAAGTCCGAGATCAGCCGGTTGGTCAGCCAGGCGTCGGGATGGTCCGGTTTGGCGCGGATCACCAGGAAGCGCTGCTGCGGGAAGACATCCTCGATCTTGAGGTAGCCGAGCTGGGCGATCTCGCGCTTGGCGGCGTTGAGGAAGGGAAAATTGCCGTTCCTGGTGATCAGGTCGGCATGGCTCTGAATCCAGGTCTGCAGCCAGACCTTGTCGACATCGGTCAGGTTGCGGTCCGGCTCGGCGTCGCGGATCAGCGCGCGCACCACCATCTCGGCGCGATGCTCGAGATACCCCGAGGCCTCGATCCAGGAGGCGCGCGGCAGCTCGACGCGGCCGGTGGTGGCGAGGAACTTGAACACCTTGTCGGCGTCGTTGATCGAAAGATAGCTGACCTGCCACGGCCGAGAGCGGCGGAAACCAGGTGCGGCCGGATCGCCGATCACCGTCGTCATGTCCGGATCGACGAACACGTAGAGACCGCCGAAATGGCTGGTCCAGTAGGCATTGTGGCGGAAGATCACCTGGTCCGGCACCAGCGCGTTCTCGCGGATGTCGCCGCAGATCTTGGCCAGTTCCACCATGCGGGTCAGCATGGCGTTGTCGCGCCAGGCGTCGGGCTCCTGCTTCAGCCGGTCGACGAGCTTGCCGAGCTCGGCAGCCTTGCCCAGCACGTCCTCGGCCGACAGCACCTTGAACTCGACCTGGCTTATCGACAGCAGGTCCTCGATGTCGTTGACCTTGGGAACGGAATCCTCGATCTCGCCGTAGATCACGTCCTTGATGGTCAGCGCGTCGATGGCGCGCTGGTTCTTGGACATGAACTCGAACATCAACTGCGAGGTGTTGGAGAAGGCGGTGTGCACCACCGGCAGGTCGATCTGCGACGGCGTCAGGATGATGAAGCGGCGATTGACCTCGTTGGGGTCGAGATAGTCATAGTCGCCGCATTCCTCGGCCACTTCTGGCGAGAACCCTGTGCGGTCGATCTGGAAGCTCTTCAACTTCGTCGGCTTCAGGCCGAACGCCGCCAGCGCCTTGTTGTAGCGCTGGATCAAATGCGGCTCGTCGACGGTGAGCAGCCGGCCATAAATCAGCTCATTGTCGCGCAGCAGATCGGGTTTCTTGGCGGTCATCGTTCCTTCTCCCCGTTTACGGGGAGAAGGTGCCCGAAGGGCGGATGAGGGGCGGCGCGAACGCTCATCATCTATCCCCCGACGTTGAAGAGGGCAAAAATTTCGCGTCGACAGAAATCATTTTATGATCGAGCCGCCCATCCAACGCCGCAACAATCGTATCCAGCACGCTCTTACGATCCGCCAGGACATCAGCGTTCCACACTCTTAATACCGACCAGCCATTCCTATTCATGGTTTCGTCCCTGTATCGATCTTGAGATCGATTTGCGTGCTGGCTGCCATCGACTTCCACAACCAGATTGGCTTCGCGGCAGGCAAAGTCTGCGAAATATGGACCGATCGGCAGTTGACGAAGAAATTTGTGGCCATTCAATCGCCGTCCACGCAATTCGCTCCACAGTTTTTCTTCGGCCTCGTTTTCGAATTTCCGTAGCTGACGGGCTCTCGCCACCTTCGGCTCGTTACCGCCTCGCATTGTGCTGCCACTCATCCGCCCTTCGGGCACCTTCTCCCCGTGAACGGGGAGAAGGAAAGTTCACGCATTCCACAGACCCTTTTTCTTCATTTCCTCCATCTCGCGTGCGGCTCGTTCGCGCAGGCGTGCGTCGCGCAGCAGTTTTTCGACAGCGGCGTCGTCGGACTTGTCTGAATAGCGGAACTCGCTGTCGGCGTAGCGGTTGATCTCCTGCATGACCATGTCCATCGAGAACGGCCCGCGCAGTTCCTCGATCATCGCTCTCTTCTCGTCGTAGCCCTTGTGCATGAAGGCTTCCGGCTTCTCGAACCAGTCGTCGGGAAGCTCGATATCCATGGCGCGCATCTTGATGGCGTCGGTGACGTTCTTGATGGCGCGGCCGGTGAAGCGCGGCTCGGCATCCTTGATCAGGTGCAGATAAGTGCCGATGTCGGCCATCGATTTCGGCGCGCCGTTCTCCTTCATGTAGCGCTCGTAGACCTTCATCAGCCCGTCTTCCTGCGGCTTCTCATGCTCCTCGTAGGCCTCGGTCACGGCGCGCTGGATCTCCTGCGCGGCGTAGAGATCGTGGTCGCCGAGCGGGATCTTGTGGTTCTTGCCGGCAAGCAGCACGAAGATGTCGATGTAGTCGTCGCGCGTCTGCGGGCCGTCGACCAGCCAGCGGGCGCCGGCGCGCTGGCGCAGCGCATCGTCGACATTTTCGGGATAGTTGGAGAACATGCCAAACGAGCAGTTGCCGCGCACCACCGTGCCGGCACCGGCGAAGGCATCCATCAGCACGCCGGTGATCTCCTGCTGGCCGGCCGAGGCGCGGTCGTCGGAGCGGCGCGCCGCCACTTGGTCGATGTCGTCGATGGTGCCGAAGCCGATGACGCGCGGATTGAGCACATTGTTGATGAACTGGCGGCAGTTCTGGCCTGACTTGCCCTGGTAGGACGAGATTTGGTCGACGCCGAAATTCTCATAGGCGAAGGGATAGCCGGCGACCTGGCAGTAGCCGTTGACGAGGCCGGCGATCATCTGGATCAACGTCGTCTTGCCGGTGCCGGGGGCGCCGTCGCCGATAAAGGTGAACAGGAAGCCGCCGAGTTCGACGAAGGGGTTGAGCTCACGCTCGAAGTCGTAGGCCATCAGCATCTTGGCGAGCTTGACCGACTGGTATTTGGCGATGTGGTTGCCGACCACCTCTTCCGGCGTCTTGAACGTCATCACCAGCGGCTTCGAGCGCTTGCCCGGCGCGACGTCGAAACCGTCGAGGGTGAAGTTATCGGCATCGATGCGGATATGCGCGTTCTCGAACGGGCCAATGCCGTCGAACCGACCCTTGCGCGCCAACAGCCCGTCGATGGCGACGCGGGCAAAGGCGCGTGCCCTGGTCATCAGGTCGGCATCGTCGGACGAGCCCGATATCGCCTTGTCGAGGCCGGCCAGGATCGACTTCACCGCATCCTGCGGTGTGTCGAACAGGAAGTCGGGCTCGGGGATGTCGTTGGGCGCTTCGCCATCGCTGTCGATCAGCTGGAACAGATAGGAAGCGAGGCTGAAGGCGGAGATATAGGCCGAGGCGGACAGAAGCCTCTTGAAAGCCGAGGCCTCGTCGCCCTCGAGCGGCGCGCGGGTGTTTTTCGCTTGCAGGCTTTCGAGGTCCGAGCCTTCGGCAAAGACGTCCGATATGGCCAACGCGATGGCCGTACCGCGCCGGGCGCGAAACAACAATGTGTGCTGGGGGATGGTCAGCAGCTGGTCGTCGGGATGGACGGCGCCGACGGTCTTCGACAGCTCGACCTCGCGCGTGCGCCGCACCGAGCCGACCGAAACGGTCGAGACGAAGCGGCGGTTGGTGCCGGCCAGCGCCGTGCCGGACTCGCGTGAGGGGTCTTCCAGCACGACGATGCGGGTGATGAAGCTCTGCGCGGTGGCCCGGTGCTTTTCGATCGAAGCTTCCGGAATGGTGGTCAGGCCGGTATCCATGAAGAGTGCTCCGTGGTGTGACGGTCAGACGTCTGAGATGACCTGTCCGTTGGACAGGATGTGGACCTTGTAGCCGGCAAAGATCTTCTGCGCCTCGCCGGCGGCGTAGAGTGCCTGGTAGGCCTCGTGCGGGATCAGCGCATGGTTTTCGTAGCTGGACACGCCCTGGCGCGCGGCTTCCAGATCATCGGTGTTGATGAAGAATTCCTGCGTCGTCTTCTCGCTCGAAAACAGCCCCTTGCGGCCGGGTTTCTCGCTCTTGGAATAGACCTCCTGGATGGTCCAGGTCAGCAGCCAGGCATTTTCCGGCTTGCGCACCTTGGCCAGCACTTCGGTCACCGTCGAATTGTTGTCGGTGATCCCCGCCGAATAGAATGGGCCGAGCACGACGCGGCGCAACTGCTTGGGATGCAGCGGCTCGAAATCCTTGTCGAGGTTGACCGCGATGGTCGCCGGCGACAGCGTGTAGGCTGAGTTCTTCTCGGTGAAATCGTCGAAACGGTGGGCCAACTCGGGGTTGAGCAGGCCATCGACCGGCAGCGGAATGTCGACCTTGTCATTGAGCTTGCCGTTGCTGTCGACGAGCTGACGCACCATCGCGTCGGAAGAATCTTCCACCGTCACCATGTAGACCAGCGGCAGGTTGGCGCTGCCGTCGAACGTCGCCCAGTGGACGAGGTAATAGGGCCGCCCCGTCTTTGGATTGACCGAGACCTTGGCCGTCTGCGCCAGCGTGAACGGGCCGAACGTATTCTCGCTTTTCACGTCCTCGAGATAGAGCCGTTCGGCCATCGACTTCTGCAGCGCCTCGGGGAATTCCTTGTGGCGCAGGATGAAGTCGGCCATTTCCTCGCGCAACTCGCCGGCCAGCGGAATGTTGGCAAGCCGCGCGTCGGCCTGGCGACGGTCGTTTTCGAGTTCGAGCAGGTTCTGGAAGACCGGGAAGCCGCTTTCGGCGCGCGAAATGCGGAACGTGTCCATGAAGCCCAGCCGGTAGCGCCAGCAGACAAAGGACTTGTCGAGCCGGGCGATGTATTCGGCGACGATCTTGGCGACGATGCCATGCCGGTAGAGCGGCGAGCGATCGTCGCGCATGAACACTTCAAGGCCGCTCAGTGCGGCCGTGATGGCCGAGAAATACCGTGCGGCCGCTTCGTTTTCGGGGGTCATGCCTGTGCGCTCGCGGGCAGTCCAGTCACGCCTAAGACTGCACGTAGTTTGACGCGTTGTGCTTCTTCAGCACCTCGTCGAAGCGACGGGCAAAGGCATCGTCGGCCAGCTTTTTGCGGCGCTGGATGTCGGAGCTGGCGACCATGTTCTTCTCGTGCATTTCAAGCAGGTCGCCGATGTGTTTCTGCGAGGCGGCGCCGATGCCGGCCATGGTTTCCTCGGCGGTGTTGTCGACCTGGCTGCCAAGCGTGTTGATCTTGTGGGCGACGTCCTGCTGGGCGGCGGTCTTCAGCGAATCCTCCAGCGCCTTGTAGAGCACAATGCGTTGTTCGGTATCGATGGTCAGCTTGTTGATCAGCGTCGACTGAGCGGCGATCTGGTTGTTGAGCGAATCGACGAAGGTCTGGAACATTGAGGTGTAGCGTTCCAGCGTCTGGCTCTCGGCCAGCAACTCCTGCTCCTTGGCCTGCTTTTCATTGTATTCCGTCGCCAGCTTGGAGCGTTCGCCTTCGAGTTGCGTGCGGTCCTTCTGGCTGGTGGACGCGGCGATCTTGTTTTCGATGTCGAGCAGCATCGGGTTGAGTTCCTCGATGCGCTTCTGCACGGCTTCGAGGTTGGACATGGTGGTCTTGCGGCGCTCGATGACCTGCGACAGGCTGGCCTCGGAGGTCTTGTAGCGCTGGTCGAGGACTTCCTTCTGCGCCTTCAGGATGCCGACAATGGTGTCGGACTTGGCCAGCAGTTCCTGCAGGTTGCCGGCCAGCGACATGTTGCGGACGCGATCGGTGCGCATGCGCTGCTTGCTCTGGCTGGAGAACATGCCGACGAAGTTTTCCCAGCCGGTGTAGTTCTTCATGCTTTCGAATTCGGCGCCGAAGACGTTGGTGGCGTCCTCCAGCCCGATGATCAGGTCGGCGATATTGCCTTCCATCACCTTCTGCTGTTTCAGCACATCCTCGATGCGGGCGTTCTCGATGTCGAAATTGGCGTCGCCGATCTTCTTGTCGGCGGTGGCCAGCGTATCAAGCACGGTGCCGGACTGCTCGATCTTGGTGCGCATGTCCTGCACGACCTGCTTGGTCTTGGCAATTTCGGCATCGAAATTCTGCAATGTCGCCATTGGGGCCTCCCGCTTCGGCATCACGTCGCTGGTCGCGAACAGCGGCGAATATATGTGGGGCATCCGGGGATTGAAAGACGCAAGACAAGACCCGCCCCGAAAACAAAAGAATTCGCCACTGTCTTGAAAGGTAGTGAAGGCGTGGTCATGGCGTGATTAGCTTACAGTCAAGCGTAGTTCAACTGTCATTGAACTTCTGTGCCGGCAAAGCAGTCAATCTCCGCTGGCGCGGACGCTCGGAATGCCAGTTGCGGGCGTAACATATCCGGCCAAGCCTGCGTCGTCATGCAACGCAGCCGGCTGTTGCTCAGGGCTTGGGATCGGCCTTCAGATAGGCAATGACATTGGCGATGTCGTCGTCGTTGGTCAGGCCGGCAAATGCCATCTTGTTGCCGGGCACCTTGAGCCGAGGCGCCTTGAGATATTCGGCGAGGTTGGCTTCATCCCAGACTAGGCCGCCAGCACCGGCGCTCTTCATCGCCTCGGAGTAGTGACCAAGGAAGCTCTCGGCACTGCCGGCGGTGCGTCCAACGACGCCCAGCAGATGCGGGCCGACCTTGTCACGGTCGGTGGCCGCTTCATGGCAGGAGATGCACCGGTTGAAGACATGCTTGCCCAGTGCCGGGTCGCCGCCGGCATGAGCGGCAAGCGATGTGGCTAGGAGAACAATGCTGGCAGACGAAGCGGCTCGAAACATGGCTGACCCCGGAGAGCTCTGGCTGGCGGTCTTATAGGACCGAGGCCTTAACAAACGCTGCATCGCCAAGGGATTGGGAAATTGCCAGATCCGGCCGCACCGGGCAGAGGCGTTTTGTCTTTATGCATGTCGTTGTCCCAAGACCACTGCGCACTTTGGGTGACATGCATTGGGCCGCCGGCCCGTCAGGCCCGGGTGAAGCCGATGAAGTCGTCGGGCGCGGCGCGGCCCATCTCTTCCTCCCAGTGACGGCGGCAGAGCGAGACATAGACGTCCTTGCCGATCGCCACCTGCTCGCCCTGACGTGCCACCTTGCCGTCGGGGCCGAGCCGCACCACCATCGTCGCCTTGCGGCCGCAGCGGCAGATGGTGCGCACCTCGCGCAAATCGTCGGCAATCGCCAGCAGCGCCCGCGAACCGGAAAACAGCTTGCCCTGGAAATCGGTGCGCAGGCCGTAGCACATGACCGGGATGTTCAGCCGGTCGGCGATGCGGGCGAGCTGCCAGACCTGCTCCTCCTCGAGGAACTGCGCCTCGTCGACGAAGACGCAATGCACGGTCGTATGCTCATGGTGATCGGCGACGCGGGCGAACAGATCGTCGCCGTCGCGGAACATCTCGGCTTCCGTCTCCAGGCCGATGCGCGACGAGATCAGGCCGCTGTCGCCCTTTCGGTAGTGGCCGGCGACGAACAGCATCGTGCGCATGCCGCGCTCGCGATAGTTGTACGACGCCTGCAACAGCATCGTCGTCTTGCCGGCGTTCATCGTCGCATAGTGGAAGTAGAGCTTGGCCATGCCGCCCTTTTAAGCCGACTTGTCCCGGCGCGGGGAGGGGGCGCCGCCGCATTCCCCCAAAAAACGACCCCCGCTCGCAAAAAACGACAGCCGCGCAATGCAAAAGCAGGAAGCGTGTCGCTGATTGGCCAGCCTGCGCCGTTGATCGTGATTGCCTTAATGCTTGAAACCACACCAGAATGGTGTTTGGCTGACGAAACAAGGCGGGCAGAGAAACCGTAACTTCGCTTCGCCTAAGAATCGCAATGGGAGAATATCTATGTCGCGCATGAATTCCTTCGTCGCCGGCCTCGGCCTGGCGGCTCTGTTGTCTACGAGCGCTGCCTTCGCCGGCGATCCGGCAAGCTGCAAGGCGGTGCGTCTTTCCGATGTCGGCTGGACCGATATCCAGGCGACGACCGGTGTCGCTTCCGTTCTGCTGACCGCGCTCGGCTACGAGCCACAGACGATCCAGCTGTCGGTGCCGGTGACCATGGCGTCGCTGAAGAACAAGGATCTTGATGTCTTCCTCGGCAACTGGATGCCGTCGATGACCAACGACATCAAGGACTACACCGCCGACGGCTCCGTCGAGACCATCAGCACGAACCTGACCGGCGCCGGCTACGGCATCGTCGTGCCGACCTATGTCGCGGATGCCGGCGTCAAGTCGCTGACCGATATCGGCAAGTTCAAGGACAAGTTCAACGGCAAGATCTACGGCATCGAGGCCGGCAATGACGGCAACCGCATCATCCTCGACATGATCAAGAACCCGAAGGACAATCTCGAAGGGTTCGAGCTGGTCGAATCCTCGGAAGCCGGCATGCTGACGCAGGCCGAGCAGTCGATGAAGAACAATGAGTGGATCGCCTTCCTCGGCTGGACGCCGCATCCGGTGATGGGCGCCATGAAGATCACCTATCTCGACGGCATGGGCGACAGCGGCTTCGGTGCTGCCACCGTGTTTACCAATGTGCGCAAGGGCTACACCACGGAGTGCCCGAATGCAGGCAAGTTCATCGCCAATCTGAAGTTCAATCTGGACATGGAAGGCCAGATGATGGACGCGATCCTCAAGGGCGGCGATGCCAACACGGTGGCGAGCGACTGGCTGAAGAAGAATCCCGGCGCGGTTGCGCCCTGGATCGCCGGCGTCACCACCTTCGATGGCGGCGACGCCGCGGCGGCGATCAAGACCGCGCTCGGAAGCTGAGCCGACTGTGATTTCGGCATGACCGAAATAAAGGGCAGCCATTCTGGAAAAGGCTGCCCTTTTTCATATCCTGTGACAAGATGACGTTGCGACAGTAGAGGCCGAGGGCAGGGCGGTCTCCTGCATGAGAGGGGCGATATGGATCCGATTTCGAAATTCATGGTCGATCACAAGATTCCGATCGGCGCCTGGGGAAAGGCGTTCTTCGGCTTCCTCACCGACAATTTCGACACTGTCTTCAGGGCCTTTTCGAATGGCCTCAATTTCCTGCTCGACGGGTTGGTCGACATCCTGCTGCTGGTGCCGCCGGTGCTGCTGGCGCTTGTCATCGCCGCCATCGCCTGGCTGCTGCAGCGCTCAAGGCCGCTCGCAATTGGCGTCTTCCTCGGCCTGATCTTCATCATCAACCAGAACCTGTGGAAGCAGACGGTGCAGACGCTGGTGCTCGTGGTGGCTGCTGCTGCGATGGCCATGGCCATCGGGGTGCCGCTCGGCATCTGGGCCGCGCACAAGCCGAAGGTCTACCGCATCATGCTGCCGGTGCTCGACCTGATGCAGACGCTGCCGACCTTCGTCTACCTGATCCCGGTACTGACGCTGTTCGGTCTAGGCAATGCGCCCGGCCTCATCGTCACCATCATCTTCGTCATCCCGACCGCGGTCAGGCTCACCCATCTCGGCGTCGTCTCGGTACCGAAGTCGATCGTCGAGGCAGGCGAAGCGTTCGGCGCCACCAAGAGCCAGCTGTTGTGGAAGGTGGAACTGCCCTCGGCGCTGCCAACCATCATGGCCGGTCTGACGCAATCGATCATGCTGTCGCTGTCGATGGTGGTGTTCGCGGCGCTGATCGGCGCTGGCGGCCTCGGCACTGAAATCAACAGGGCGCTCGGCTCGCGCCGCATCGACCTCGGGCTTGAGGCGGGCTTGGCCATCGTTGTCCTCGCCATCGTGCTTGACCGGATGACCCGCATTGCCGTTGGAGGCAAGAAATGACCGTCGCCGTCGATTTCAGAAACGTCGATATCGTCTTCGGCGCCGACCAGGCCGGGTCTCTGGCAATGATTGACGCTGGAGCCACCCGCGCCGAGATCCTCGAAAAGACCGGCAATGTGCTGGGTTGCGCAGGCGCCAGTCTGACCGTGAACGAGGGCGAGATTTCCGTGCTGATGGGCCTGTCCGGTTCGGGCAAGTCGACATTGCTGAGGGCCGTGAACCGGCTGAACGTGGTGTCGCGCGGTCAGGTGCTTGTCAAGGACGGCGACAAGACCGTCGACGTCGTCACCTGCGATGAGGTGACGTTGAGAAGGCTGCGACAGAAGCAGGTAGCTATGGTGTTCCAGCAGTTCGGCCTGCTGCCCTGGCGCACGGTCGAGGAGAATGTCGGCCTCGGCCTCGAACTCGCCGGTGTTCCGGAAGCCGAGCGCAAGGAGCGCGTCAAAAAGCAGTTGGAGCTCGTTCATCTCGACCAGTGGTCGAAGAAATACGCGCATGAGCTTTCGGGCGGCATGCAGCAGCGCGTCGGCCTGGCCCGTGCCTTCGCCACCGAGGCGCCGATCCTGCTGATGGACGAACCGTTCTCGGCGCTCGACCCGCTGATCCGCACCAAGCTGCAGGACGAATTGCTGCAGCTGCAGGCCGAGTTGAAGAAGACCATTATCTTCGTCAGCCACGACCTCGAGGAGGCGCTGAAGATCGGCAGCCATATCACCATCATGGAGGGCGGGCGCATCGTTCAGACCGGCGCGCCGGAAGACATCGTGCTGCGGCCGGCCAACGACTATGTCCGCGACTTCATCGCCAATGTGAACCCGCTGTCGGTGCTGACCGCCTGGAACGTGATGCGCGACCGTCGCGACCTGGAGCACGGCGACAATGGCTGGGTATGGCTCGACCGGCGCAAGACGACGCGCTTCAAGATCGACGACCACGGGCTGGTGGCGGCGGCCGAACGCGATGGCAAGCCGGCGGTGTGGGTGTCATGTGCCGATGTCGAGGGCCAGTCGGAGGAAGCGGCGCAAGTGTTCTGGGCCAACCCCGGTACCTCGCTGAAAACCGTGATGCTGGCCATGCATCGCTCGCAGACCGCACCCGTGGCGCTGTTCGACGACCAGTCGCGCTTTGTCGGCGCCATCGGCATCCGCGACGTGCTGAGCGCGGTGCTGCGGCGGTAGCGCCAGGCTTCGGCTGCGGCCTTCGCTGCAGCGAAGGCTGCCTGGTGGTTCCAGATCGCCCTACGCCGCCAGCGGCAGGCGCAGTTGCGTCAGCAGGCCACCGCCCGGGTTGTTGGACAGGCTGATCTCGCCGCCGGCGGCCCGCGCGATGTTGCGGGCAATGGTCAGGCCGAGACCGAGACCGCCGGTCTGGCGGTTGCGGGATTGTTCGAGGCGCACGAACGAGCCGAACACGGCGTCGATCTGCGCCTGCGGTATGCCCGGCCCTTCGTCGCGGATGGTGAGCAGGATCATGTTCTCCGACCGGCGCAGGCTGATATGCGCCTTCTTGCCGTAGGTGATCGCGTTCTGCATCAGATTGGTGACGCAACGCCTGAGCGCGACCGGCCGTGCCATGCAGATCAGGCCACGCGAGCGGGTGTCGTCGTCGAACGAGACCTCGTCATAGCTGTCGGCGATCGACTCCACGAGCGACCAGAAGTCGATGCGTTCGCTCTTTTCCTCGGTCACCTCGAAGGTGGCAAAGTCGATCACCGAGCTGGCGATGCTCTCGACATCGGCGAGATCGTGCGCCAGCGCTTCGCGAACGGCCGATTTGCGCAAAAGTTCCAGGCGCAGGCGCATCCGTGTCATCGGCGTGCGCAGATCATGCGCCAGCGCCGCCGCCAGATGTTCGCGGTCCTCGACATATTCGCGCAACCTGGCCTGCATGGCGTTGATCGCCTTGGCGGCGGCACGCACCTCGCGGCTGCCCGACTCGGCGATCGGCGGGCTCTTCAGGTCCTTGCCGATCCTGTTCACGGCGGTTTCCATCATCCGGTAGGGCGCCGTCAGCCGGCGCAGCGACCAGATCGACATGATCACCACCAGTCCGGCGATCAGCGAGTAGAGCGGCAAGCTGTCGAAGCTCAGGATCGGACCGACGGGCGTGTTCGGCTCGGTGAAGTTCAGCCATTGGCCGTCGGCAAAGCGCAGCGACGCCGTCAACTTGTCGCTCTGGGCGAAGTCGGCGGCCAGCACCAGGAGGTCACGCTCGACCTGGCCGATATCGGGTCCCGGCGCCATGCCGGTGGCGTCGTCGGCCTCGCGCGTCGCCGGGTCGCGCCGCACCCGCGCATCGGTGATGCCGAATTTCGACAGCCGGCCGACGAGGATGTCTTCAAGTTCCGCCAGTTCGTCGTCGCCGGCAATCGACGAGGTGACTGCCGGCGTGTCCGAGACGGTGAGCGCGTAGGTGGAATTGAACAGGCCGGTCGCCGTCGCCTTGCGTTGCTCAGGCGTGGCATCATGCATGAGCTGCACCAGCGAGTAAGCGCGGTCGTTCAGCCGGTAGAGGTCGACCTCGTCGTTGGCGGCGGCGCGGTCGCGCGACACGATGTAGAGGGTCGCGACCTGGCTGATCAGCAGGCCGGCGATGACGATCAGCAGCACCCAGACAGGCAAGGTCTGCGGCAGGAAACGTCTCATTCGGAGGTCGTCTCGGGCAGGAACTGGTAGCCGCCGCTGCGCACGGTCAGGATCAGCTTGGGCGTCTTCGGGTCGTCTTCCATCTTGCGCCGCAACCGACTGACCAGGATGTCGATGCTGCGGTCGAAGGAATAGTCGCTGTCGCCGCCGGACAATTCGATGAGCTGGTCGCGCGTCAATACGCGCTGCGCGCTCTTGACGAAGGTCTGCAGCAGGTTGAATTCCGCCATGGTCAGTTCGACCCTGACATCGTCGGGGGCGATCAGCCGACGTCGCGAGCAGTCCATCGTCCAGCCGGCGAAGCGGTAGATCTGCTTGGTGGTGGCGCGCTTGGGCTCGGCGGCGCCGTTGCGCCGCAGCACGGCGCGGATGCGCGCCAGAAGCTCGCGCGGGTCGAATGGTTTGGGCACATAGTCATCGGCGCCCATCTCCAGGCCGACCACGCGGTCGGTGGTCTCGGTGACGGCGGTCAGCATGATGATCGGTGTCGAATACTGGGCGCGAAGGTCGCGGCAAAGCTCCAGCCCGCTCTTGCCAGGCAGCATCACGTCGAGGACGATGAGGTCCACCTGCGCGCGGCGCAGGATGGCCTCCATCTCGGTGCCGTCTGCGGCAACCGAGGTGTGCAGGCCCCGCTTCTGGAAGAATTCCTGCAGCAGGTCGCGGATGCCCTTGTCGTCGTCGACGATCAGTATGTGTGCGTCGGATTTCACAGCAGCCCTGTCATTGTTTGATTGCCTAGCCGTTCTGTCGCAACCCACACGATAGAATTCAGGCCATATGTTGGCCAGTGGTGATGATGCGTCCACACCGGCTTCCTTAGACACAATCCAGAAACAAAATTCTACAGTTCAGAAAAACTCCTGAAAAAATACAAAGGCATAACTGGTCTCGTGGCGGTCAGGTCATCGGCTGCGACGCTAGTCTCGGGGTTTACGGATAAACCGATGCCAAGGTTGTCGATCAGTTTGTTGGGTGCGTTGCTGGGCATTTGCCTGGTTACTGCCGCTGTCGAACAATCGGACGCAAAGGTGACGCCCACCACCCGGAGCGAACGGTGCGCCAATCTCAGCCACCAATTTGATGAAGCCCTCGAAACCCATGCCGCGGCAACGCAGGTCACCGCGGCAAAGGCACTTCAGAGAAAGGGTAACCGGTACTGCGCCGCCAAGAAACAGGCACAGGGCATCCGGATGCTCGCCAACGCTTTGAAGCTGCTTGGAGTGACGCCGAACGACCCGGTTCAGTGACGCTCGAAAACTCGACCCGCTAAAAAAGGAAGTGAAGCCATGAAGAAGTCCATCCTCTCCGCAACCGGTCTCGCCGTCGCTCTCGCCTTCGCGATGCCGGCTCTCGGTAACGCCGCTGCCACCACGACCGCTGCTCCGGCTGCTTCGACGACCACCACCGCTCCGGCTACTGCCGCCCCGGCCAAGACTGCTCCGAAGAAGGTCGTCAAGAAGACCAAGAAGCACAAGAAGGCTCCGACGAAGGCCGTCAAGAAGGACGCCCCGAAGGCTTAATCCAGATCGGGCATAACTTGCCCGTCTGCGACAAGGCCGCTCCAGTTGTTTTTCGGCTGGGGCGGCCTTCTTCCTGTCCGACCGCTGAAAGCCCTGATATCGGCGATGTAGCGGACGGTTAGCCTACCGATGTTTGGCCGAAGCCTCGCGCCGGCAGCTTCCGCCCCGACCGACTTTAACCCGTTCGCAATGCCGGCCCTGTAGGACAATCCGCATGAAGAAGCGGCTTTCGTCCACTCTGCGTTCGTTGGTGCTTGGCGGTCTGGTCGCCACTGGCGCCGCCAGGGTGCTGATCCTGCTTACCGCCAGCCCGGTGCCCGATCCGGCCAGTGGGCGCACCGAGCCTTCGCTGTTCGCACCGGAGATTTCCACCAACTGGGACTACATCACGCCGGCACAGACCTGGGTGCTGATCGTGCTCACCGGCACAACGCTGATCTGCGTCGTCGCGTGGCCGATCGCGGCATGGCTGGAACGTCGGGCGGATGCGGGCGGAAACCGCCTTCGGTCCGATATGCCATCCGTCACAGCCGCGCGGCAGATTCCCGGCCGCCGCATCTTCGGCCGCCAGGACCGTTGAACGGCAACCGAGACTTTCCCACATAGTCGCGAATGGCGGCGCCCTCCGGACCGGCTTTGCGCGTCAATCAAAATGGACGGCTGAATTCGCTGGTGTCAGAATGCGGGCCAGGTCGCTTGCGCAAAATTGTCGGTTCCGATGCCTGAAATCACCACAAAACCGCGTACCGAGGTCAAGCCGCAGACCGAGCGGCCAAAGCTCTACAAGGTCATCCTCATCAATGACGATTTCACGCCGCGCGAATTCGTGGTGACGGTGCTGAAGGGCGAGTTCAAGCTCAGCGAAGACCAAGCGCACAGGATCATGATCACCGCGCACCGGCGCGGCGTGTGCGTTGTTGCCGTCTTCACCAAGGATGTCGCCGAGACCAAGGCGACACGGGCGACCGATGCCGGCAAGGCCAAGGGCTATCCGCTGCTGTTCACGACCGAGCCGGAAGAGTAGCCCTACCGCCCCTCGCGGTACCACATCGAACCCATCGCCAGAAGCAGCAGGCCGAGGCCGAGGAAGCCGCCGAACAGCGGCACGCGCGAGACCGCCTTGAGCACGCTGTCGTCAGTCGTGCGCAGGCCGATCCAGTCGCTGCCGGTGGCCTGACCGGAAGAGCGCACCGGCACGATGGAGGGCAGCGTAATGTCACTGCCAAGGGCCGTGGATGACGCCAGTCGCCGCACGCTGCCGCCGGTGGCTTCAGCCGGCGTTCTCAGCCGGTTTTCCGTGGAAATGACATCGGCGAATTCCGGCGCGTTGACCGGCCCGACATGGGCGAGCGCGGTGAGGTCGCCATTGGCGACCTGGTAGAGGCCGATCTCGCTGGTCTCAACGCTGCCGAGGAAGACGCCAGGCTCGGATTTGTCGAGCTTGACGGTCAAGGTCTTGCCGGACGGGGTGATGATCTGCGCCGGGCCGGGAGCATCGGCCATGGTCTGGCGGCGGATTTCCAGCACCATGCCGCGACCGTCGGCGGTCAGCCGTTCCTCCTCGAGATCGGGTTCCTTCATCAGCCAGTGCGCGATGCGCCGGTAGAGCTGGACATGCGGGCCACCGCCTTCGAAGCCGCGCGCCCACAGCCAGCCCTGGTCGGACAGAAGCATGCCGACGCGGCCCTCTCCCTTGCGGTCGAGCAAGAGCAGGGGCCGGTTGTCGGCGCCCTTCATCACCACTTCGCCTTCGGGATTCTGCACGCCGATGGTGCGGAACCAGCGGCTCCAGTGCGGCGGCTCGGTGGCCGAGCCGTCGAGCCCGCGGGTCACCGGGTGGCGCTGGCCGAGGTCGGTGAGGCGTGGATAGAAGGCCTTGTCGACCACTTCGCCGGTCGGCATTGCCGGCAGGGCCGACATCAGCGGCGTGCGCGCGATCGAGCTTTCGCCGGCATATTCGGGGCCGGCCGCGATCAGCAGCGCGCCGCCCTTTTCGACATATTCGGAGATGTAGTCGTAGTAGAGGATCGGCAGCACGTCGCGGTGCTGGTAGCGGTCGAAGATGATGAGATCGAAATCCTTGATCTTCTCGACGAACAGTTCGCGGGTCGGGAAGGCAATCAGCGACAATTCGTTGATCGGCGTGCCATCCTGCTTTTCCGGCGGCCGCAAAATGGTGAAATGGACGAGATCGACCGAGGCGTCGGATTTCAAGAGATTGCGCCAGGTGCGCTCGCCGGCATGCGGCTCGCCGGAGACGAGCAGCACACGCAGGTTTTCGCGAATGCCGTCGATGAGCGCGATGGCGCGGTTGTTGGTGTCGGTCAGTTCGCCCGGCTCGCGGTCGATGGCGAGCTCGACGATGTTGCGGCCAGCGCCCGGAATGGTCACCTGCAGCGGCATGGCCTGGCCGACGGTGGCATGTTCGACCGCGACCTGCTCGCCATTGACCGAGACGCGCACTTCGACCGGGCTGGTCTCGTTTTCCGTCGAGATCACGCGGTAGGTCATGTCGAGCGGCTTGCCGACAAGGCCGAAGCGCGGTGCGTTCTCGAAGCGGATGCGGCGATCCTTCTCGTGATCGTTGCCGGTGATCAGGGCATGCAGCGGTGCGTTGAAATCGGGGCTGCCCGCGGGCGCGTCATGCACCTCGCCATCGGTGATCATGATGGCGCCGCCAATGCGCGACGGCGGCACGTCGCGGAAAGCGCCTTCGAGCGCGCCGAACAGCCGTGTCTCGGTGCGCTCCTCGGCGGCTTGCGATTTGCCGGCCTCGATGACGCGCACATCGAACTGCTTGAAGCGGCCAAGACGCTGCTGCAGCCCGGCCAGTGCCTCGTCGGTCTGCTTGGTGCGGTCGCCGATATCCTGGCTCTGGCTGCGGTCGACGACGAGGGCGACGACGCTTTTCAGCGGCTCGCGTTCCTCGTTGAGGAACACCGGGTTGAACAGGGCGGCGGCGAGCGCCATCAGGGCGACGAAGCGGAAGACGGCACCGCGCTGGCGAAACCACAGGCCGATGAGCGCCAGCAGCGCCAGCGGCACCAGCACCAGAGCCAGCAGGGGCCAGGAGATCAGCGGCTCGAGGGAGATCGACCAGTTCATGAATTAGCCTCCCCCTTGTGGGGAGGGCAATTCCGGGCTGGGAACGCAACAAAGCACGTCATCCTACTGCCCCAGCCGTTCGAGCAGTATGGGCACATGCACCTGGTCGGATTTGTAGTTGCCGGTCAACATGTACATCATGATATTGACGCCGGCGCGCAAGGCGTAGATGCGCTGCATCGGGTCCGCCGGCACGGTCGGCAGCAGCGGATCGCCATTTTCGTCGACCGCCCAGGCGCCGGCGAAATCATTGGCGGTGA
Organism: Mesorhizobium sp. P2_E6; assembly: GCF_056403835.1. Lineage (NCBI taxonomy): Bacteria > Pseudomonadati > Pseudomonadota > Alphaproteobacteria > Hyphomicrobiales > Phyllobacteriaceae > Mesorhizobium > Mesorhizobium sp. P2_E6. The sequence continues at coordinate 238,941 of NZ_JBFUEQ010000008.1, read as the reverse complement.
TCATGATCGGCGAGACGCCGTCGCCGGTGCGCACCGGCCGGTTCTCGGCATTGCTGGCGTCGAGCGAGGCCTCGACCCAGAGCGGGCTGCCACTGAAGCGGCCGGGAAATTCGGGCAGGATGAAGAAGGATTTGGTCAGCACGTGGTCGGACGGCACCGGCTCCAGCGGCGGCACGTTGAGGTTGCCGAGGATGTCGCGCAGCCGCTCCGTCGCCGGGCTGGTCGAATCGGCGCCGATGCCGTTGGCGAACTGGTCGCGCGTATCGAACAGCACCGTGCCGCCTTGCTGCATATAGGCGTCGATGCGGGCGATCGCGGCCTGGCTCGGCATCGGTGCGGCCGGATCGATCGGCCAGTAGATCAAGGGATAGAACGACAGCTCGTCCTTCGCGATGTCGACGCCGGCCGGCGCGCCGGGTTCCAGCGCCGTCTTCTCGACCAGGAAGCGGGTCAGGCCTTCGAGCCCGGCGCGGCTGATCGAATCGTCGCCCGGCACGCCGGTCAGCACATAGGCGATGCGGGTCTTCGATATGGCCTCGATGGCGACCTCGTCGCCAGGTTTGGCGTCGTCGGCGCGGGCAGGATCGGCATGGCCAAACAGCGCGCCGAGCGCAATCAGGATCGCGGCGGTGGTGGCCACGCCACCGGCACGGCGCGGCCGGCGGGCAAACAGGCCGCCCATCCAGAACACCGCCAGGGTGTCGAGCAGCATCAGCACCAGAGCGGCGGCGACCAGTGCGCCCTTCAGGTTGCGCGATTCGTCAAAGGCATACTGGATCGATGTGACCGGAACGGTGATTTGCGGGCGCGCCAGCGGCGCCAGCTTGCTTGCGGCATCGAGCAAATTGTGAGCGAAGACGCCGGTCTCGGAGCCGTAGAGGCCGGGCGGGTTCTCGAAGGTTACCGCCAGCGCGGGACCCGGCACCAGCGGCCGTGCATCCGGCGTCGGCGGCACCAGCGAGCCGTCGGCTGATATCATGCGGTAGGGCGCCAGCGAGGTGGCCGCGGCTTCGGCATTGGCGATCGCCGCGCCCTGGTTGCGCGACAGCTGCACGATGCGGCGCAGCATCTCGACGAAGCTGCCGGAGATCGGCAGGTTCGACCAGGTCGCCTCGGGCGTGACGTGGAACAGCACCAGCGTGCCCTTGCCTTTCTTCAGTCCGGTGACCAGCGGTGTGCCGTCGGCGAGGGCGGCCCAGGTGCGCTCGACAATGTCGGGCGTCGGCTCGGCCAGCACCTGCCTGGTGACGGTGACCTCGGTCGGCGGCGCAAGATCGGCGAACGGACCGGCCTTGGGGAATTCGGTGACCGGTTGCGGTGACGTCCATGACAGGGCTCCGCCTAGCGAACGCTCACCGGTGCGCAGGCGGACCGGCAGCAGGTCGTCGTCATTGCCGGCGGCGGCCAGCCGCGAGCCGGCGAAGCGCACCAGCGTGCCGCCATTGTCGACCCAGTCGACCAGCCTTTGTCGAACCTGTGCGGGAATGGTGCCGATGTCGGCCATGACGATCATGGCCGGCTTCTGGTCGAGGATCTGCGGGATGGCATCGGCGAGGTCGGCGCTGGAGGGTTCGACGAGATCGGCGAAGGGCTGCAGCGCGCGCCTGATGTAGTAGAGCGGCGACAAAAGCGGCTGCGCTTGGTCGGCCTCGGCCTGCGACAGCAGCCCGACGCGGCGGCGCTTGGAGCTTTCGTCAAGGACGCGCACAGCACCGGCCTGGCGCTCGCCGTCGAGCGAGATCGAGGCAAAGTCGTTGCGCAGCTCGAACGGCACCGCCATGGTGCCGGTGGCGGTGGTTTCGCCAGGGGAAAAGGTCAGCGTCGCATCGGCGATGCGGCGGCCCTTGTCGTCGAAAGCGCCGGCGGTGACTTGTGCGGGTGCCGGGTCGCCCGGCGCGCGGATGGCGGTCAGCGCAAAGCCGTCGACCTGGTTGTCGGCGGTGGTCAGGCCGGTCAGCGACAGCCGGTCTGAACTGGCCCACACGACACGGGCGGCATTTTTCGACAACAGCGTGTTGAAGGCGGCCTCGTCGCCCTTCGCCGCCAGGCCGTCGGCAAGCACGGCGACGCTGGCGCCGGGCAAGGTGTCCAGCGCCCCGGCGACGCGGGCATAGACGGCGGGCCGGTCGGTCGGGATCGGCCGTGGCTTGGCGGCACGCAGCCGGTCGAGGGCGGCGGCGGCATCGAACGGGCCGATTTCCGAATTGGGCTTTTCGGCGGTGAAGGCGACGATGACCGGCACGCCGTTCGAGCCGGCGTCTTTGATCAGCCGCTCGGCGGTGGCGACGCGCTTGTTCCAGTCGGCGGCACTTGCCCAGTCATTGTCGATGACCAACGCAAGGGCCGCGCCCTCGGCCGGCAATTTTTCGCGCGGGTTGAACACCGGCTCGGCAAGGGCGGTGACGATGAGCGCCGCCATCAACAGCCTGAGCAGCGTCAGCCACCACGGGCTCTGCTGCGGCGTTTCCTCGCGCTTCAACACACGCGCCAGGATCTTCAGCGGCGGGAAGATCTCGGTCTGCGGCTTGGGCGGCGTCAGCCGCAACAGCCACCAGATCACCGGTAGCGCCAGCAGGCCCCACAGCACCATGGGGGCGCCAAAGGAGAGCGGCAGCCAGCTCATGCGACGGCCTTCCCGGCACGACTGCCCCCGGCGGTCGGCCCGGTATAACCGCCGTCGGCGGTCATCGCCATGTGCAGGCGCACGAGCGCGTCGGAAGCCAGCCGATCGGTGTGGTTGACGGTAAAGCTCCAGCCGAGCCGCTTGCACCAGGCGGCAAGTTCGTGGCGGCGGGCGGTGTAGAGCAGGCGGTATTCATCGCCGAGCATTTCGGCGCGGCCGGCGGTCAGCTTGTCGCCGGTCTCGGGATCGGTGAATTCGGTGCGGCCAGCATAGGGGAAGGTTTCCTCGGCCGGGTCGGCGACCTCGATCAGGTGCGCGCGCACGCCATGGCGGGCGAGCACGTCGAGCCAGGCCATCGTCTCCTCGACCGGATCGAGGAAGTCGCTGGCGATGACGATGTCGCAGAAGCGGCGGATGTCGGACAGGTCGGGTTTTGCCGGCAACTCGCCGGCGTGCATGAGTTGGGCGGCGATGCGCTCGGCGCCGTTGCGGGCGGTGAACGGATCGGTGAGGCCGGGCCAGGCGATGCGCTCGCCGCTGCGCGACAACAGCTCGGCCATGGCCAGCGTCAGCACAAGCGCGCGCGATTGCTTGGACACGCCGGCGCCGGTCGATTTGTAGAGCATCGACGGCGACGGGTCGGCCCAAAGCCACACCGTATGGGCGGCTTCCCATTCGCGGTCGCGCACATAGGTGTGGTCGTCGCGGGCCGAACGGCGCCAGTCGATGCGCGAGGCATCGCCTTCGACATAGGGCCGGAACTGCCAGAAATTCTCGCCGATGCCGCGCTTGCGGCGGCCATGCCAGCCGGCGATCACGGTGTTGACGATGCGGCGCGCCTCGACGAGCAGATCAGGCACAAGCGAGGCCCGCAACCGGCCACGAGCGAGCGCGTCGCGCGTCGCTGCCGGAGCCTGGACCTCGCCGATGCGCGCCATCAAATCCCTTTCACCAGCTTTGCCACCACGTCGCGCACGCTGGTGCCTTCGGCGCGGGCGGCGAAGGTCAGCGCCATGCGATGCTGCAGCACCGGCTCTGCCAGCGCACGGACATCGTCGATGGAGGGCGCCAGCCGCCCATCGTAGAGCGCGCGCGCCCTTGTGCACAGCATCAGCGCCTGGCTGGCGCGCGGGCCGGGCCCCCAGGCGACATGCTTGTCGGTCTCGGCATTGCCCTGGCCGGGGCGCGCCGAGCGCACCAGCGTCAGGATCGCCTCGACGACGCTTTCCGGCACCGGCATGCGGCGGATCAGCGTCTGGATCTCCTTCAGCCGCACCGGGTTCAGCACGTTCTGCGCTTTGGCGTCCTCGATGCCGGTGGTTTCCAAGAGGATGCGGCGCTCGGCCTCGATTTCGGGATAGAGGATGTCGACCTGCATCAGGAAGCGGTCGAGCTGGGCCTCGGGCAAGGGATAGGTGCCTTCCTGCTCCAGCGGGTTCTGTGTTGCCAGCACATGGAAGGGCGCCGGCAGGTCGTGGCGGGCGCCGGCAATGGTGACGTGGTACTCCTGCATCGCCTGCAGCAACGCCGACTGGGTGCGCGGCGAGGCACGGTTGATCTCGTCGGCCATCAAAAGCTGGGCGAAGATCGGCCCGGAGATGAAACGGAAGGAACGCTTGCCGAACTCGTCCTGCTCCATCACCTCGGAGCCGAGGATATCGGACGGCATCAGGTCGGGCGTAAACTGGATGCGGCGTGAATCGAGGCCGAGCACGACGCCCAGCGTCTCGACCAGCTTGGTCTTGGCAAGGCCCGGCACGCCGACCAGCAGCGCATGGCCGCCGGCCAGCAGCGCCACCAGCGTGCGCTCGACGACGCTCTCCTGGCCGAAGATGACCCGGCCGACCCCGTCGCGGATCCTGGAGATGTCGGCAAGCGCCTTCTCGGCCTCGGCGATCATGTCCGTTTCGCTCATCGGGCTTTCCTTGACCATCACGCTCATGCAGCTTCGATCCCTTTGGTTGGAGATACCATGGTTGGAAATACCGGCACGCACCATAGCATAGGTTGCCGCGATTCGGCCTCGCGTGGCGCCTATGTCAAAACTTAAATCACAGACTTAGGCTGACAAGCGGAACAACAGTGACTATTTCGTGACCATGACGGAACACTCCGAACATCGCCAGCTAAGCCTCACGACCGCCACCGAGGCGCGCGGTCTCGAAGCGCTGATCTCGCGCGCCGCCCGCGCCGGCAAGGGCGCGGCGCCGGTCGAGCGCTGGAATCCCGACTTCTGCGGCGATCTCGACATGGAGATCAAGGCTGACGGCACCTGGTTCTATCTGGGCACGTCGATCGGACGCATGCCACTGGTGCAGCTGTTCTCCTCGGTGCTGCGCAAGGACGCGGACGGCAGGACCTATCTGGTGACACCGGTGGAACGGGTCGGCATCCGCGTCGCCGACGCGCCATTCATCGCCGTCGAGATGGATGTTTCGGGCAGTGGCGACGCGCAGATTATCACCTTCCGCACCAATGTCGGCGATGTCGTCGAAGCCGGACCGGAACGGCCGCTGCGCTTTGTCGACGAGAGCGAGACCGGTGGCCTGAAACCCTATGTGCTGGTGCGCGGCCGGCTGGAAGCGCTGGTGGCGCGGCCGGTGATGTATGAGCTGGTCGGACATGGCGAGGAGATCGAGATCGGCGGCAAGACCATGTTCGCCGTGCGCTCCAAGGGCGCGGTGTTTGCGATCATGCCGGCGGACCAGCTGAAGCGGCTGAGCGCGTGATGGACCAGATGTCAACGGCGCCGTTTTCCGCAGCGGACTTTCGCGCGCGCTTTGCGGCACAGCCGGATGCGCATGCCGGCGACGACTATGGTGACCATCGCTTCAATCCAGGCCATCCACGCCTCAACCATGGCAAGCCGCTGCGCAATGCCGCGGTGCTGATCCCGGTGGTCGATCATGAGGGCGAAGCCACGGTTCTGTTGACCAAACGGGCCGAAAGGCTGCGCAACCATTCGGGGCAGGTGGCCTTTCCCGGCGGCACCATCGATGCGACCGATGCCAGTCCGGAAGCGGCGGCTGTGCGCGAGACCTTAGAGGAAATCGGCCTTGCTCAGGATCGCATCGAGATCATCGGCCGCATGCCCGACTACGTAGCCGGCAGCGGCTACCGCATCGCGCCGGTGCTGGGCATCGTGCGGTCCGGTTTCCGGCTCAGCTTGAATGCCGACGAGGTCGATGCCGCCTTCGAAGTGCCGCTGCGTTTCCTGATGGACCCGGCCAACCACAAGCGCGACAGCCGCATGTGGAACGATCTCGAATGGTTCTTCTACGACATGCCCTATGGCGACCGGCGCATCTGGGGCGTCACCGCCGGCATTATCCGTACGCTCTACGAAAGGCTCTATGCGTGAATGTCTCTATTGCGGGCCGGGCCGAGTGGCTCGGCGACAAGCATCTGCAGCGCCTGCTTGCCGCATTGGCGCAAAGCGGCGAAGAGGCGCGTGTTGCCGGTGGCGCGGTACGCAACACGCTGATGGGCCAGCCGGTTGCCGACATCGACATCGCCACCACCTGTCTGCCGCAGGAAACCATCCGCCGCGCCGAGGCGGAAGGCTTCAAGGCGGTTCCGACCGGCATCGAGCATGGGACGATCACCGTGGTTGCCGGCGGCAAGCCATATGAGATCACCACCTTACGCGCCGATGTCGAGACCGATGGCCGTCGCGCCAAGGTGTCGTTCGGGAGCGACTGGAAGCTCGACGCCGAGCGGCGCGACTTCACCATCAACGCGCTCTATGCCGAGGCCGATGGCACGGTGATCGACCTGGTCGGCGGCATCGCCGACATCGAGGCGCGCCGGTTGCGCTTCATCGGCGATCCGGAAGCGCGCATCCGCGAGGATTATCTGCGCATCCTGCGCTTCTTCCGCTTCTTCGCCTGGTACGGCGATGGCCGGCCGGATGCCGAGGGGCTGAAAGCCTGTGCCCGGCTGAAGGAAGGGCTGGCCCAGCTTTCGGCCGAGCGCATCTGGTCGGAACTGAAGAAGCTTCTGTCGGCGCCCGATCCTTCGCGGGCGTTGCTCTGGATGCGGCAGGCCGGCGTATTGACCGCCGCGCTGCCGGAAAGCGAGAAATGGGGCATCGACGCGATCCATGCGCTGACCAAGGCCGAGAAGGATCTGGACTGGGCACCTGACCCCCTGCTCAGGCTGGAAGCGATCGTGCCGCCGGATGCCGCGCGCATGAAGACGCTCGCCGAGCGGCTCAAATTTTCGACCGCCGAAGCGGATCGCCTGCGCCACTGGACGTTGGCCACCGCCGCCGAGCCGAAGACGACGGAGGGCGAGTTGGCAAAGCGGCTCTATCGCGGCGACCGACAGGGGTTCGTCGACCGCCTGCGGCTGTCGCTTGCGGGCGCGCGGATGCGCGCCGTCCAGGACAATGACGCGTTGCTCGAAGCCGGCGGCTTTTCGCGCCTGCTTACCTTCGCCCTGAAATGGGAGAAGCCGTTGTTTCCGCTAAAGGGCGCCGATCTGACGCGGCTCGGCGCAACTCCAGGGCCGAAGCTTGGGGAAATCCTCAAGACCCTTGAGACTGAATGGGTCGAAGCGGGCTTTTCGCCCGATCGCGGCGCGCTGCTTGAACGCGCCGCGGAAGCCTTGAAAGCAGGCTGAAGTCACGCAGCGTCGCGGGTCTTCTCGATGCGCGAGCGGATCGCCTCGATCATCGTCTCGCGGATGACCGCCTCGCCATGGGTCTCGCGCATGTGCTCTACGGCACGGCGCATGACCTCGGCCTCCTCGTCGGCACGCGTGTGCCAGTCACAGCCGGGCACCAGCGACCCGCAGTGAAATTGTTTCATGGGATTTCTCCTTTTCCTCCGCGGAGCCTGAGGCTCCGATAGTTTTTCGGCTCATGGTCCAAATCCAGGATGGGAACTTGGGCCGCGAGCGGGGGAACAGCATAACACAGATGGGGCGGCATTGGTCGCAGTCAACGGCGAAAAGGCGGAGCAGCGCTGCTCCGCCCTCTTACGCTATCCCAAAGCAGGACCAGAAATCGTCTCGTCCTGCTGTGGCAGGCAGGCTGTCACTTTGCGATCTTGACGGCCTCGGCAACCTTGTTCTTGCCGCTCATCTCCCATGAGACGCGAACCTTTTCACCGACCTGAAGGCCAGGATCCTTGAAGGTCTTGGGAAGCGTAAAAGACGATCCGTCATCGAGGACAAGGCTCATGGCCGTTGCGTCAAAGGTCTTGATCGTTCCGGTGGTGTGCTTGACGGCGGCGAATGCCACCGAACCGGAAGCGAGAAGGGCAGCCGCGGCAGCCGAAACAATGATCCTGCGCATTGCGAAGTACTCCTGGAAAAGGCGGGTATCCTTTTTGACGAAGATGTCCCGCATCGTCTGGGCCGTCCGGTCGCGTCGGGTCGCGGCTCGCTTCTGTTTTGCTCTCAGGCGAACCGCCGGCGCTTCCCGACCCGGCGCAGGAAATAGGCCAGCCTTTTCAATCGCCTATTAGACGAAAAAGAAATCTTTCGCGGTGCTGTATGCCACATTCCATGCCCATTTCGAGCAAATGGGACATCAATGCGGCTCACATCGCGCTCACCATTTTGTTACGGCCAGCGGACCTCGGGCGGCAGGCTGGAGAGGATCGAGGCGACATTGCCGCCGGTCTTCAGTCCGAAGATGGTGCCGCGATCGTGAAGCAGGTTGAATTCTACATAGCGGCCACGCCGGATGAGCTGTTCGTCGCGGTCGCCATCGGTCCAGTTCTCATTGAAGTTGGCGCGCACGAGGTGGCCGTAGACGACGAGAAAGGAGCGTCCGACATCCTGGACGAAGTTGAAATCAGCGTTCCAGCCGCCTTTGTCCTCGCCCGAATGCAGCCAGTCGAAAAAGATGCCGCCGGTGCCGCGCGGCTCGTTGCGATGCGGCAGATAGAAATACTCGTCGCACCAGGCCTTGAATTTCGGATAATCGGCGACCTCGGGGCTCTTCTCGCAAGCGAACTGCATGGCCCGGTGGAAGGCGATGGTGTCGGGATCGTCCTGGGTGCGCCGACGGTCGAGCACCGGCGTCAAATCGGCGCCGCCGCCGAACCATTGGCTAGACGTGACGACCATGCGGGTGTTCATGTGCACGGCCGGAACGTTGGGGTTCCAGGGGTGAGCGATCAGCGAAATGCCGCTGGCCCAGAAGCGCGGGTCTTCCTCGGCGCCGGGCATCTGCTTCCTGAATTCGGGTGAGAATTCGCCATAGACCGTCGAGGTGTGGACGCCGACCTTCTCGAAGACGCGGCCATGCATCATCGACATGGTGCCGCCGCCGCCGCGGCCCTCGTCGCGCTCCCATGGCGTCTTTTCGAAACGGCCTGGCGACCACGAGGCCAGCGGGCCGCCAAGATCCTGCTCGATTTGCTCGAAGGCGCCACAGATGCGTTCGCGCAGCGCCTCGAACCAAAGGCGCGCCTTCATCTTCTTCTGTTCGATGTCGGCGGGCAGGCCTGCCGGTATTTCAGGTCGTTCCAAGTGCCGTCTCCGGTTGCGGGGGGCCGAGTCCCTACAAATGACTCGTCTTTTGCCGGCGCGATCCCTAATCTCTTAGGGGCAAGGGTCAAGTGTCCAAGCGTCATTAAGGTGCAAGGAGTTGTTTCGTGCGCACCCCGGCAAGACCACCGCTGGATGGCCTGAAGAAAAGGCTCGACCAAAGCCGGACCGAGCGCACGCGCATGCCACGCGACGGGTTTTTGCGCGAGACCTTCGTGCTGCCGCGCTCCGATGCGCGCCTCAAGGCCAAGGAATGGTTCGAGCGCTTTCCCAAGCAGGCCTACTGGACCGAGATCGAAAGCTGGTTCGAGCGACCGGGCGACCTGATCGAATTCACCATCAGGCGGCTGCCGGCGGCGGATTAGGATTTCAGGTACCTTTTCCCCGAACGGAGAGAAGGTGTAGCCACCAACCGTCTCGCCCCCGTGCCGTCCCTAGACAGGCGGTCGCCCTTGTTCCTGAGCGGGCATTTGTCGATCGACATGCAGCCGCAGCCGATGCAGTCGGTCAGCCCGTCGCGCAGTTTCTTCAACTGGGCGATCTTGTGATCGAGCCCGTCGCGCCAGGCGGTGGACAAAAGGTTCCAGTCGTCGCGGGTCGGCGTGCGGCCCTCTGGCAGGGATGCCAAGGCGGCACCGATCTCGGCCAGCGAGATGCCGACCTCCTGCGCGACCTTGATGATCGCCACGCGCCGCAGCACGTCGCGGCCGTAGCGGCGCTGGTTGCCGGACGTGCGGTGGCTGCGGATCAGGCCGCGCGCCTCATAGAAATGCAGAGCCGACACCGCCACCCCGCTGCGCATCGCCACCTGGCCGACCGTTAATTCCGTTACTGGTGCCATCCTTGCTTTCCCGCCTCGATTTTATCGCTTGACCTCAAGTTAAGTTGAGCTTGTAGCAAGAAACCCAGGATGTGCAAATGAAGGAGAGGGCGATGTGCGCCTGGGTCAAATTGACGGGGGTTGCCAGCGAACTCCTAGCCGAGTTGCCGGATGGCTTCACCCGCCACCATGGCGACGGACAGCGCGACGTTGATGCTGCGCGCGGCACCCTGCATGGGGATGGTCAGCCGCGCATCCGCCGTTTGATGGACAGCATCCGGCACGCCTGCGGATTCGCGGCCGAACAAAAGGATGTCGCCACTGGCGAAGGCAAAGCTCGTGTAGGGAATCGCGGCCTTGGTCGACAGAAGCACCAGCCGGCGGGCGCCCGCCCTGCGCCAGTCCTCGAAGGCGTGCCAATCGACATGCCGGGTCAGATCAGCCATTTCGAGGTAATCCATGCCGGCTCGCTTAAGCGCCCGGTCGGAGAGCGGAAAGCCGGCCGGTTCGATGATATCGACGCCAAGGCCGAGGCAAGCGGCAAAGCGCAGGATTGTGCCGGTGTTGCCGGCGATATCAGGCTGGTAGAGCGCGATGCGGAGACGGTCGTTCATTTCCGCGTCCTTCTAATAAGTGGCAGATCGGCCACAGCCGGCTCGCGGTTTTGGAAATTGCTGGACCTGCGGGTGGCCATTTTCTGCGAAGTCGGGTATGTCAGACCCATTGTCAACCCGAACCGATGGAGGGGAAATTCATGATGACCATGCACATCCAGCGCCCCTCTCGTGGGCTTGTTCGCCCCATGGCGGTTTCGGTACGACAATTCTCCTGACTCTCTAAGACTTGATCGCACCGATTCCCGCCGAAACGCTTTTTCGGCTCTCGAAGGAATCCTGCGATGTTTTTCAAACTGTCAAAGGGGCTGAACGCCCCGCCTGAACGTGTCCAGACCGACGCTTGTCGTGTCCAGACTGACGCCCGCCGTCATGTCCAGACCAACGACTCCCGTCGTGTCCAGACCGACGCAATCCGTGCCTCCGGCCGAATGCCGGCGGACGATATGGATTCACCTTTTCATCTCTATTTTCACACGGAGGACGGACCGATGTTCGATCCCTACAGAATACCTGGCTCGAGGAGCCTGCACGACCAGAAAATGGCAACCTGGGCGCTGCTGATCGGCGAAACCTATTCGTCGGCGGTGCATGCCGAAGTCCGCCGCCGGCCGCATCGCGGCATGCTGCCGGATGTCGATTTCTCGCACGCGGTTCCCGACCCGAGCCGGCCGTCGCTGGTGCGCCGGATCATCCGGCTGATCCGGCCGGGGCCGAAGCTCCGGGTTGTCGACACCGCGCCGTCAGGATCGACAAGCACGGCTGTCGGCGAAAAGAGCGCGAGCCCCTATATAGCGCGAAGCAGGACCGATGGCTCGGACGATGCCGAGCCATCGGTCCTTGACGCCGAGCGGTCTGGCGACTTCGTACGTTCCCACGCCGCGTGAGCGGAAAACAGATTTGTGAGCATGACTTATGTTGTTCGGCTGGTTTGAAAAAAGGCTCGACCCGTTCCCCGCAGCGGAACCGGTCGAGCCGCCCAAGACGCTGGTCGCCTTCTGCGTGCATTACACACGCGGGGCCTGGCCCTACATCCTTCTTGACGCGGTGCTGGTGACGGCCATCGCCATCGCCGAAGTGTGGATGTTCGGCTTCCTCGGCCGGATCGTCGACTGGCTGTCGGGGCAGAATCGCGAAACCTTCCTGCAGACGGAAGCATGGAAGCTCGCCGGCATGGCGTTCATCGTGCTGTTCGCGCTGCCGGGAACGGTGTGGCTCCATTCGCTGCTCAACCAGCAGACGCTGATGGGTAACTATCCCATGCGCATACGCTGGCAGGTGCACCGCTACCTGCTCAAGCAATCGATGAGCTTCTACCAGGACGAGTTCGCCGGCCGCATCGCCACCAAGCTGATGCAGACGGCGCTCGCCGTGCGCGAATGCGTCATCAAGCTGATCGATGTGCTGAACTACGTCATCGTCTATTTCCTTGGCATGCTCTTCATTGTCGGCTCGGCCGACTGGCGGTTGGCAACGCCGCTTGTCGTCTGGCTCGTCGGCTATGTCCTGCTGCTGCGCTATTTCATTCCGCGGCTGGGCAAGGTCGGCGAAGAACAGGCCAATGCCCGATCGACCATGACCGGCCGCGTCGTCGACAGCTACAGCAACATCCAGACGGTCAAGCTGTTCAGCCATGCACGCCGCGAAGCATCCTTCGCCAAGGAGGGCATGGCCGGCTTCCTCGAGACGGTCTACCGGTCGATGCGGCTGGTGACGGTGCTGTATGGCGTCCTCTATATCCTGAACGCGCTGCTGCTGTTCTCCGTCACCGCGCTGTCGCTATGGCTGTGGCTGGGGCAGGCGGTGACGATCGGCGCGGTCGCCGTGGTCATCGGGCTGGTGCTCCGGATGTGGGGCATGTCGCAGTGGATCATGTGGGAAATGTCGGGCCTGTTCGAGAACATCGGCACCGTGCAGGACGGCATCGCCTCGATCTCGTTGCCGCGCCTGGTCGAGGACCGGCCGGGGGCCAAGGACATCTCCGTCACCAGGGGCGAGATCCGCTTCGACGACATCCGGTTCCACTATGGCAAGCAGAAAGGTGTCATCGAGGGCCTGTCGCTGACGGTGAAGCCGGGCGAGAAGGTCGGCATTGTCGGCCGCTCGGGCGCCGGCAAGTCGACGCTGGTCAACCTCCTGCTGCGCTTCTACGACCTGGAAGCTGGCCGGATTCTGATCGACGGCCAGGAGATCGCCGGCGTGACGCAGGATTCGCTGCGCGCCCAAATCGGCATGGTCACGCAGGACACCTCCCTGCTGCATCGTTCGGTGCGTGAAAACATCCTCTATGGCCGGCCTGACGCCAGCGACGAATTGCTCGTCGAGGCGGCGCGGCGCGCCGAGGCGCTGGACTTCATCTCCGGGCTTTCGGATGCCAAGGACCGCAAGGGATTCGACGCCCATGTCGGCGATCGCGGCGTCAAATTGTCCGGCGGCCAGCGGCAACGCATCGCCATTGCTCGCGTTATGTTGAAGGACGCACCTATACTTATCCTTGACGAGGCGACGTCCGCGCTCGATTCCGAGGCTGAAGCGGCCATCCAGGAGAATCTCTACAAGCTCATGCAAGGCAAGACCGTCATCGCCATCGCGCACCGGCTGTCGACCATCGCGGCGATGGACCGGCTGGTGGTGATGGACAGGGGCCACGTCATCGAGGAAGGTTCGCACGAGGAACTCGTCGCCCGGGGCGGGCTCTACGCGCAGCTCTGGCAGCGTCAGTCGGGCGGGTTCCTGCTCGACGATGGCCCGGCCGATGCCGCCAATGACGCACGTGCAAAGGGGCAAGCCGCAGAATGATGGCCGCCGCATGATGACAGCCGTCTATCGCTGGTTCGAGAACTGGGTCTATCCGTTCAGGGAGCCGGCGAATCTTCGGCCACCGACGAGCGTCGGCGGTTTTCTCTGGCACTATGTCGGCCAGGCGAAATTCGCCTTTTTCGCCATGCTGCTCATCGGCGGCATAGCACCGCTGGTCGAAGCCGGCCTGTTCTACTTCGTCGGGCGGCTGGTCGACATTCTCGACCAGCTTCCCGGCGAGCGCAGCTGGCACGCGCTGTGGAATGCCGCCGGCCCCGAACTGGTGTTCATGATCGCGGTGGTGCTGGTCATCCGCACCATCGTCGTCGGCCTGTCAGCGCTGGTCGACGAACAGACAATCACGCCCGGCTTCTACAATCTGGTGCGCTGGCAGGCGCACCGGTACGTGTCGCGCCAGTCCTACGCCTTCTTCCAGAACGATTTCGCCGGCCGCATCGCCACCAAGGTCTGGCAGGCGGGCCAAGCCACCGGTGACCTGATGGAAAGCTTCATCGAGGTCATCTGGTTCATGATCGTCTATACCGTGACGACGCTGGCGCTGGTCGCCGGGCTGGATCTCAGGCTGGCCGTGCTGGTGGTGATCTGGATTTCCGCCTTCGGCTGGCTGGCCAAGCTCTATCTGCCGGCAATCCGTAAGCACGCAGAGGAAACCGCCGAAGCCGGCTCGATGATCACCGGCCGCATCGTCGATTCCTATTCGAACGTGCAGACGCTGAAACTGTTCTCGGCCGATGGCGACGACCGCTACATCAAGAACGGCTTCGACATCTATCTCGACGCGCTGCGCCCGTTCACCCGCCGACTGACCGGCGTGCGTATGGCGCTGACGACACTGTCGGGCATCATGATCACGACGATCGGTTGCTTTGCCGTCTATCTGTGGCTCGAAGGCTCGATCACCGTTGGCGCGGTCGCCTTCACGCTGTCGCTGGTGCTGCGGCTCAACATGCTGCTCGGCCGGGTGATGATGCAGCTCAACGGCATATTGCGTAATCTCGGTGTGCTGGAAAACTCCAAGGCGCTGGTCTCGCAGCCGCTCGGCCTCACCGATGCGCCCGGCGCAAAAGAACTCGTGGTGGCCGGTGGGCGCATCGAGGTCAAGAATGTCGAGTTCCACTACGGCAAGGGGTTCGGCGTGCTCAACGGCATCGACCTAGTCGTGCGGCCGGGTGAAAAGGTCGGGCTGGTCGGGCCGTCCGGCGCCGGCAAGACGACGCTCGCCAATCTGATCCTGCGGCTCTACGATCTGGAAAGCGGGTCCATCACCATCGACGGTCAGGACGTCGCTGGTGTGACGCAGAATTCGCTGCGCGCCAATATCGGTGTCGTCAGCCAGGACACGGCACTGTTCCACCGTTCGCTGCGCGACAACATCAAACTCGGCATGCCTGACGCGACCGATGCCGAGATGATCGCTGCGGCCAGGAAGGCCGAGGCGCACGAATTCATCGTGGGCCTTCGCGACAACCGGGACCGTGCCGGCTACGAGGCCTTTGTCGGCGAGCGCGGCGTCAAACTGTCGGGCGGCCAGCGCCAGCGCGTGGCAATCGCCCGCGTCTTCCTCAAGGACGCGCCGATCCTGATCCTCGACGAGGCGACGTCGGCGCTGGACTCGGACATCGAGGCGGCGATCCAGGAGAATCTGGCGTTGCTGATGGAGGATAAGACGGTCATCGCCATCGCCCATCGGCTGTCGACCATCGCCGCGCTCGACCGGCTGGTGGTGCTCGACGGCGGCCGCATCGTCGAACAAGGCACGCATGACGAACTGGTGGCGCTTGACGGGCTCTATGCGCGGCTGTGGCAGCGGCAGTCCGGCGGCTTCCTCTATCACGAGGAAAGCGTGCTCGAAGAGACGCGACCGGCGGAATGAGGGGGCGGCGGAGTGAGGGCATGGGTGGATCGGCGGAGGTCGGCTTTGTGCTCAAGCGGCTCCGGCCAACCACGCCGGGCTTCGACGCGCTGAAGGAGGAGAGCCGTCTGGAGGGGTACTGGATGCTGGTGCGCCTGGCGGATGGCTGGGCAAGCGGCCGCAACAAGTTCCTGAAGCGGGGCGAGGCGCTGTACGGCACATGGCATGGCCGCGACCTCGCCGGTGTGTGCGGGCTGAACATCGATCCTTATTTCGAGGCGAGGGACCAGGGCCGGGTCCGGCACCTGTTCGTCAGCGCGCCTCACCGCCGCACCGGCCTTGGCCGCATGATGGTCGAGACCGTCATCGATAGGGCGCGTCAGCATTTTACCGCGCTGAACACCCGTGCGCCGCAAGAAGCCTTCGCGTTCTATGAGCGGCTTGGCTTCCAGCCGGTGATAGGCGAAGAATTCGTCACACACCGCATGATTTTTGGGAAAGGAGGCTGAAATGTCGCTGCGTCCTCCATCTGCCAGCGCCACGGCTGCCGAAGCCGCCTTCGACGCGCTCGGCCATGAAATCCTCGCCGAGAAGGCGGCAGCACTCGGCCGCGCCGGCCAGCGGGTCGAGGAAACGCTGGGGAGGCTGCGCGACAATGGCGATGAGAACCTGCGTCCCCGTCTCCTCAAGGAGGCCGCAGAGGCGGTGCACGGCTATTTCATCCAGCGCGAACTGTGCGGATTGCGAAAGCATGACGCCGTCATTCGCGAATACAACATCCCGAAGGCGGTTCTGGTCAGGCTCGGCGCGAAATAGCTCTTTTGTTCGACCATGACCTCCGGCGAAAACTGGTTCCCGCTTTCGGGATCATGGTCATTCCAGCCATTCGGTGATGAAGGTGCCGTTCTCGTGGATGTCGGTGGTTTCCAGAGGGCCCGGTCCGAGATTGGTGAATTTGTGCGGCGTGTTGGGCGGAACGATCACGATCTGGCCGGCAAAGGCCTCGACCTCCTGGTCGCCGACCGTGAACAGGCCGGTGCCCTGGCGGATGATGAAGATCTCTGCGTAGGGATGCGTGTGGAGCCGGGGGCCGCCGCCGACATCAGGCAGATAGTTGAAGATCAGGCAGGACTTGGAGCCGTAGGCGCCGCATTGCAGCTCGCCCTTCCAGCCGTCAGAGCGAACAGCCCATGTGTCGCGGTCTATGACGTGTGCCATGGTGGCAAGGATAGACCGGGCCGGTGTCCGGTGTCGAGGTGGAGGCGACCCCGGAATTGCGGTTGTTTCCCTGTTGTTTAGCGATCTTTGGCGGCCATCCGGCGTCGCGCTGACCGAGGACGGATTTTGTCCCCGCGACAATCTGCCCTTGTGCCTTCACCCGTCTGGACAAAAACGGGCTTCACGCATAAACCGAAGTCCAAATGCCGGAGGAATTCGCAAGCCTGTTCGCCATGCGCTGTCGGGTTGGCGCAATTGAGCGGGGAACATGGCTCAGCCACCGGCGCGGAATAGGCGAAAGGATCAGGCACCCGTGAGCGCAACCGACACCCAGGATCCCAACCGTCGTGATTTTCTCTATGTCGCCACCGGCATGGCCGCGGTGGTCGGCGCGGGTGCCCTCGCATGGCCGTTCATCGACCAGATGCGCCCTGACGCCTCGACACTGGCGTTGGCTTCCGTCGAGGTCGACGTCGCTTCACTGACCCCGGGCATGTCGCTGATTGTCAAATGGCGTGGCAAGCCTGTCGTGGTGCGCAACCGCACCGAGCAGGAGATGAAGGACGGCGAGGCGGTCAAGCTGACAGACCTCAAGGATCCGATCGCCCGCAACGCGAACCTTCCGGCCGACGCGCCGGCGACCGACGCCAACCGCACCACGCCCGGCAAGGAAGCCTGGATGGTGATGGTCCAGGTCTGCACGCATCTGGGCTGCATTCCGCTCGGCCAGGAAGGCGAATTCGGCGGCTGGTTCTGCCCGTGCCACGGTTCGCAATACGACACGGCCGGCCGCATTCGCAAAGGCCCGGCGCCCGAGAACATGGCAGTGCCGGTATTCAAGTTCATTTCCGATACCAAGATCCTTATCGGTTGAGGCAGGGGATATTTCGATGAGCGAGGGACACTCGACCTATACGCCCAAGACCGGTATCGAACGCTGGTTCGACGCCCGCATGCCGCTGCCGCGGATGGTCTATGACAGTTTCATCGCCTATCCGGTGCCGCGCAACCTGAACTATGCGTGGACCTTCGGCGGTATCCTGGCGATCATGCTGGTGTCGCAGATGCTGACCGGCATCGTGCTGGCCATGCACTTTGCGGCCGACACCAGTCTCGCCTTCGATTCGGTCGAGAAGATCATGCGCGACGTGAATTCGGGCTGGCTGTTGCGCTATCTCCATGCCACAGGCGCCTCGTTCTTCTTTATGGCCGTTTATATCCACATCTTCCGTGGCCTTTATTACGGCTCCTACAAGGCGCCGCGCGAGCTGCTGTGGATCCTCGGCTGTATCATCTACCTCCTGATGATGGCGACGGCCTTCATGGGCTATGTGCTGCCGTGGGGCCAGATGAGCTTCTGGGGCGCCACCGTCATCACCGGCTTCTTCAGCGCAATCCCGCTGGTCGGCGAATGGATCCAGCAACTGCTGCTCGGCGGTTTCGCCGTCGACAACCCGACACTGAACCGCTTCTTTGCGCTGCACTACCTCTTGCCGTTCATGATCGCCGGCGTCGTCGTGCTGCATGTCTGGGCGCTGCATGTCGTCGGCCAGTCGAATCCGACCGGCATCGAGGTCAAGTCGAAGACCGACACCGTCGCCTTCACCCCTTACGCGACCATCAAGGACGCGTTCGGCATGATCGTGTTCCTGTTCTTCTTCGCCTATTTCGTCTTCTACATTCCGAATTTCCTTATGGCGCCCGACAATTACATCGTGGCCAATCCGCTGAAGACACCGGCGCATATCGTGCCTGAATGGTACTTCCTGCCGTTCTACGCGATCCTGCGCGCCATCACTTTCAACATCGGGCCGATCAATTCCAAGCTCGGCGGCGTGATCTGCATGTTCGGCGCCATCGTCATGCTGTTCCTGGTGCCGTGGCTTGACACCTCGAAGGTGCGGTCGGCGGTGTACCGGCCCTGGTACAAGCTGTTCTTCTGGCTGTTCGTGGCCGATGCCATCCTGCTCGGCTGGCTGGGCTCGCAGCCGGCGGAAGGCAGCTACGTGTTCATGGCGCAGATGGCGACACTGTTCTACTTCGCCTTCTTCCTGGTCGCGCTGCCGGTGCTCGGCCTGATCGAGACGCCGCGGCGGCTGCCGAATTCGATCACCGAAGCGGTGCTCGAGAAGAACAAGGGTGGCGGTCATCATCCTGCGGGGGCTACGGCCGCGCCGGAAACCAAGGGCTGAGCGGGTAGAGAATCTAAGGGGATTTGGCATGAAGAAGATTCTCACCTCGCTGGCGTTGCTCGGCCTCGTGGTTGTTGGCACCGGGGCGATCGCCGCCGAGGAGGCACACAACGCGGCCGCACCGACGCATTTCCCGATCAACGAGCCGAAGGAGATGGACTGGAGCTTCGCCGGGCCGTTCGGCACCTACGACAAGGCGCAGCTGCAGCGCGGCCTGAAGGTCTACAAGGAAGTCTGTTCGGCCTGCCATTCGATGAATTTGGTGGCGTTCCGCACGCTGTCGGACCTCGGCTATTCGGACGCGCAGATCAAGACGCTGGCGGCCGAGTACACCATCCATGACGGCCCGAACGACGCCGGCGACATGTTCGACCGCCCTGGCAAGCCGTCCGACCACTTCCCGCCGCCATTCGCCAACGAGGAAGCCGCCGCTGCCTCGAATGGCGGCGCTGCCCCGCCCGACATGTCGCTGCTGGCCAAGGCGCGCGGCGTCGAGCGCGGCTTCCCGCGCTTCGTCTTCGATATCTTCACGCAGTATGCCGCGGGCGGCCCCGACTACATCCATTCGCTGCTGACGGGCTACGACCAGACGCCGCCGGCCGGAATGGTCATCCCGGAAGGCACCCACTACAATCCGTACTTCATGTCGGGCGTGTCGCTGAAGATGCCCAAGCCGCTGTCCGACGGCCAGGTGACCTATGACGACGGCGCGCCGCAGACCATCGACCAGTATTCCCGCGACGTCTCTGCCTTCCTGATGTGGGCGGCCGAGCCGCATATGGAAGACCGCAAGAAGACCGGCTTCCGCGTGCTGGTGTTCCTGCTTTTGTTCGGTGCGCTGGTCTATCTCACCAAGCGCAAGGTGTGGGAAGGCGTGGCGCACTAAACCGCGCACAGCCATACGATCAAAAAAGGGCGCCGAAAGGCGCCCTTTGCATTTGGGGAGGCCTGTGGTGTCACATGGCCGTCACCGCATCCGGCGATCCTGTGCCGCTCTCACCAAAGGATCGCCCCCCATGAAAAGATACGCATCGCTCGCGGCAGGCTTGCTGCTGCTCATCCTCGGCTCGGCCGCGCAAGCAGAAGACGCCCAGCCCTTCATCACCAACAAGGATGTCGACCTGACGATGATCCTGCCGCCGCCGCCGGCAAACGATTCGGCGCAGACCAAGGCCGAACTTGGCGAGGTGCTGACGCTGCAGGTGACGCGCACGCCCGAAATGGTGGCCAGCGCTGTTGCCGACGCCGAGGAGAATGTCTGGCGCTTCGCCAATGTGATGGGGCCGAAGTTCAACAAGGAAACACTGCCGAAATTCAGTGCTTTCTTCGATCGCGTGGTGGCCACCGAAGGCGCCGTCGTCGATCCGGCCAAGGATGTCTGGAAGCGCCCGCGTCCGCACCAGCTCAGCGACCTCGTCAAGCCCGCGGTCAAGCTGTCCAGCTCCGGTTCGTGGCCTTCCGGCCACGCCACCGTCGGCACCATGATGGGCATCATCCTGTCTGACATGGTTCCGGAAAAGCGCGCCGAGATCATGGCGCGTGCGGCTGAATACGCCCACAATCGCGAGGTTGGCGGTATCCATTACGCGTCCGATGTTGAAATGGGCAAGATTTCCGGCAGCGTGATCGCCGCCGTCTTGCTCAACCGGGACGACTTCAAGGCCGAATACGACGTGGCCAAGGCCGAGCTTCGTTCCGATCTCGGCATGTAATTTTTCGCTAGCTGCCGGTTTCCGACGAAAGGGGCGCTTCGGGCGCCCCTTTTTGTGCTGGCGATTGTAGCTCGTGGGACGGCTCGGCAATTAGGCCGTTGGCACGGAGACAACAGGTTGATATTCGACGCACCAAACGGTGGCGAAGCGATTGCCACGATATGACGTCTGGAAATCAATGATGCGGCTCAGCGACTGTCACAATTTTTCCGATTTCCGCCGCATGGCGCAACGGCGGCTGCCGGGGCCGATCTTCGACTATATCGACGGCGCGGCGGACGACGAGGTCACCTATCGCCGCAACACCGAAAGCTTCGATGCCTGCGATCTGGTTCCCAACGTCCTGCGCGGCGTCAGCGAGATCGACATGTCGGTGACGGTGATGGGTCAAAAGCTGGCGATGCCGGTCTATTGTTCGCCGACCGCCTTGCAGCGGCTGTTCCATCATCAGGGCGAGCGCGCGGTCGCCAAGGCCGCGGCCAAATACGGCACGATGTTCGGCGTCTCCTCGCTTGGCACCGTCAGCCTCGAGGAGGCGCGCGGGATCAGCAGCGGCCCGCAGGTCTACCAGTTCTATTTCCATCGGGATCGCGGCCTCAACCGGGCGATGATGCAGCGAGCAAAGGAGGTTGGCGTCGAAGTGATGATGCTGACCGTCGACAGCATCACCGGGGGAAACCGCGAACGCGACAAACGCACCGGCTTTGCCATCCCCTTCAAGCTCAACCTGGCCGGGATGCTGCAGTTCGCGATCAAGCCGGCCTGGGCGATCAATTATTTCACCCATGAGGGGTTCAAGCTGCCGCAGCTGGACGAGCATGTCGACATGGGCGGCGGCACCATGTCGATCAGCCGTTACTTCACCGAAATGCTCGACCCGTCGATGACGTGGGACGATGTCGCAGAGATGGTCAGGCTGTGGTCGGGTCCGTTCTGCCTCAAGGGCGTCATGTCGGTGGAGGACGCCAAACGCGCCGTCGAGATCGGATGCAGCGGCATCGTGCTGTCGAACCATGGCGGCCGGCAGCTGGATGGCTCGCGAGCGGCGTTCGACCAGCTTGCCGAGATCGTCGACGCGGTCGGCGACAAGATCGACGTCATCATGGATGGCGGCGTGCAGCGCGGCACGCATGTGCTGAAGGCGCTGTCGCTCGGCGCCAAGGCGGTCGGCGTCGGCCGCTACTATCTGTTCCCGCTCGCGGCGGCCGGCCAGCCGGGCGTCGAACGGGCGCTCGAACAGATGCGGGTCGAGATCGAGCGCGGCATGAAGCTGATGGGCTGCAGTTCGATCGAACAATTGTCGCGCAAGAATCTCCGTTTCAGGTAATCTCGACCCATGAAATCCTCCCTCGAAGACTCACTGCTTGCCGCGATCCGTACCATTCCGGATTATCCCAAGCCCGGCATCCTGTTTCGCGACATCACCACGCTGCTCGGCAATGCGCGCGCCTTCCGCCGCGCCATTGACGAGCTGGTGCATCCCTATGCCGGCCAGAAGATCGACAAGATCGCCGGCATCGAGGCGCGTGGTTTCATCCTTGGCGGCGCCGTCGCCCATCAGCTCTCGGCCGGTTTCGTGCCGATCCGCAAGAAGGGCAAGCTGCCTTTCGAGACCGTGCGCGTCGCCTACAGCCTTGAATACGGGCTCGACGAGATGGAGATGCACAAGGACGGCGTTTCTCCTGGCGAGAAGGTGATCCTCGTCGACGATCTGATCGCCACGGGCGGCACCGCGGAAGCGGCGGTCAAACTGCTGCGGCAGATCGGCGCCGACATCCTTGCAGCCTGCTTCGTCATCGACCTGCCGGATCTCGGCGGCCGCGCCAAGCTCGAAGCGCTCGGCGTGCCGGTGAGGACGCTGATCGGATTCGAGGGGCATTGAGGGGACCTCTTGCCTTCTCCCCTTGTGGGAGAAGGTGGCCGAGCGAAGCCCGGTCGGATGAGGGGTGTTCCAGGGAGCACCGACGTCTTCTCCCACAAGGGAGAAGGGAGAAGCGCCGGGCTTACTCCACCTTCACCAGCACTGCGCTTTCGAACTCCAGCACCTTGTCGCCGGTCGAATCGAAGGCCTCGCAACGCAACGCCAGCAGCCGCCAGCCGGGGCGTGAGGCGATCGGCCGGTGGGAAAGTGCCGTACGCGTGAAGGTGATCGTTTGCCCGGCATAGACCGGCTTCAGCCATTTCAGGTTCTTAAAGCCAGGCGAGGGGCCGAATTCCGGCACCGGGCCGGGCCCGCTCCACGCAGCGATCTCGGCGTCCATGCTGCTTGCCAAATTGAGTTTCATCCAGGTCGCGGCCGTGTGCCAGCCCGACGCGCAGAGCCCGCCGAGCACGCTCTTCTTGGCTGCTTCCTCGTCGATATGAAAAATTTGCGGGTCGTATTTCCTGGCGAACGCCTTGATCGCCTCTGGCTCGAATGTGTGCGAGCCGAGCGTAACGGTAGTGCCGATGCGGAAGAATTCGTCCAGTGTCATGCTGCGCTCCCGGTAGCGTCTCGCGTGAGGAACATGACGGAGTTTTCGAGCTCGAAGACGCTTTCGCCGCGCTGGTTGAGCAGTTCGCTGCGCATGGTGACGAAGCCGAGCTGCGGCTTCGACCGCGACAGGCGCTTGGTGAGAACCACCAGGCTTCCTGTCAGCGTGTCACCGGCCAGCACCGGCTTCTTCCATTTCACCTGATCGACCCCGGGCGATCCCTGGCAGGTGGAGTCGAGCAGGAAAGCATCGCACAGCATGCGCATGAACATGGCTGAGGTATGCCAGCCCGAAGCGGAGAGGCCGCCGAGGATGCTCGCCTTGCCGGCTTCCTCATCGAGATGCATGGGCTGCGCGTCGAATTCGCTGGCGAATTCGATGATTTCGGCGGCGCTCACTTGCTTGCTGCCGAGGTCGAACAAGGCGCCCTCGACAAAGTCCTCATAGGCCCAGGTTTTTGCAGTCATGGTCTGGAATCCGGTTCATAGACCCACGATTTCGGATCGGGGTTTCCGGATGCAGGCAGGCCGCCGTTTGGTCAAGAGATTTCTATAGCGCCACGTCACGGCCACGTGGCCTTTGGCGGACGGGTCAAAGCCAGCCGCGGCGGCGGAAATACCAGAAGGGCAGGATCGCCGACAAGATCATCAGGCCGATCGCGAAGGGATAGCCGAGCTGCCATTTGAGCTCGGGGATGATGTCGAAATTCATGCCATAGATCGAAGCCACCAGCGTCGGCGGCAGGAAGATGACGGCGGCGACCGAGAAGATCTTGATGATGGCGTTCTGCTCGATCGAGATCATGCCGAGCGTGGCATCGAGCAGGAAGCTGATCTTCTGCGACAGGAAGGTGGCGTGGTCGGCTAGCGACAGCACGTCGCGCAACAGCGTCTTGATGCGCGCCTTGGTGTCCTTGCTCATCTTGGTCCGGGTCGAGGCGTGGGCGAAGAAACCGGCCAAGCGCTGCAGCGAGATCAGGCTGTCGCGGATCGAGGAGGCGATGTCCTCCTTGCGGCCGATGGCTTTCAGGAGTTCCTGGAAATCGCGATTGCGCTTGGAAACCTTGGTCGACCGCGCCTCGAAGATATCGCGCGAAATCGCCTCGATGTCGCGGCCGGCGCGCTCCAGGATGTCGGCGAGGCGATCGACGATCGCCTCCAGCAACCCGATCAGAATGGTGTCGCCGCTGGTGCAGCCGGTTGCCACTTTTTCGGCGCGTTGCGGAAAGGTCTTGAATGCCTTCGGTTCGTGATAGCGCACGGTGATCAGCCGGGAGCCGGCGAGCACAAAGGTGACCGGCGACATCAGGGGATCGTCAACCTCGGTCTGGGCGGGCAGGGTGGCGGTCATGAAGTAGGCGCCGTCCTCGACATAGAGGCGGCTCGAAATCTCGATCTCCTCCATCTCCTCGCGCGTCGGAATGGCGACGCCGAGCCAGCTTTCGATCGCCACTTCCTCTTCCCTGGTCGGGTTGAGCAGGTCGGCCCAGACGACGTTCTCGCCGTTTGCCAGGAGATCGTCGATGACGCGCAGGCGGTCATTGTCCACGACGAAGGCCTTGATCATCGCCGGGTCTCCCTTGTTGGGGCCAAAGGGTGCGTTCGGATTGAAGCTCGTGTCGGATGGCACGGCGGTCCGGCGCGTGCACCTGCCGCTTAGTCCTGTGGCGTGACAAAATCAAGACAAGCAACTGGCGGGCGAATGACTCCGGCGGCTCGGAAGAACTCTTAGAGCTGCCGGTACCGGAAGGGCTTGCCGCCAAGCGTGATCTTCACAAAATCAGGTGTTGAACTTGAACAGCAGGACGTCGCCGTCCTGGACGACATATTCCTTGCCTTCGTCGCGCGCCTTGCCGGCTTCCTTGGCCGCCACTTCGCCGCCCAGCGTGATGAAGTCGTTGTAGGCGATGGTCTGGGCGCGGATGAAGCCGCGCTCGAAATCGGTGTGGATGACGCCTGCGGCCTGCGGTGCCTTGGCGCCCTTGTGCACGGTCCAGGCGCGCGTTTCCTTGGGGCCGGCGGTGAAATAGGTGATCAGCTGCAACAGCTCGTAGCCGGCGCGGATGACCTTGTTCAGGCCGGGCTCGTCGAGGCCGAGCGAGGACAGGAATTCCATCTCCTCCTCGTCCGACAACTGGGCGACTTCCGCTTCGATCGCGGCCGAGATCACCACGGTGCTGGCGCCTTGCGCTGTGGCCATCTTTTCCACGGCCCTTGTGTGCTCGTTGCCGGTGGCGGCGTCCGCTTCGGCGACGTTGCAGACATAGAGCACGGGATGCGAGGTCAGAAGGTTCAGCCCCTGCAGGATGCGCAGGTCGTCCGCCGAAATACCCTTGAGCAGGATGCGGGTCGGCTTGCCGGCCTGCAGCAGCTCCAACGCCGCCTCCATCAGCGGCAGCACGGTCGTCGCTTCCTTGTCCTTGCTGCCGGCGCGCTTGCGGATCTGCACGATGCGCCGCTCGAGGCTGTCGAGATCGGCGAGCATCAGCTCGGTCTCGACCGTCTCGGCGTCGGCGACGGGGTCGATGCGGCCCTCGACATGGGTGATGTCGTCATCCTCGAAGCAGCGCAGCACGTGCACGATTGCGTCGACCTCGCGGATGTTGGCGAGGAACTGGTTGCCCAGGCCTTCGCCCTTCGAGGCGCCGCGCACCAGGCCGGCAATGTCGACGAAGGAGATGCGGGTCGGGATGATCTCCTTCGACTTGGCGATCGCCGCGATCTTCTGCAGGCGCGGATCGGGCACCGCCACCTCGCCGGTGTTCGGTTCGATGGTGCAGAACGGATAGTTGGCGGCCTGCGCCGCCGCCGTCCTGGTCAGCGCGTTGAAAAGCGTCGACTTGCCGACATTGGGCAAGCCAACGATGCCGCATTTGAAACCCATTTTGTCCGGTCCTATCGGGAAATCGAAATTTGATCAGGGCTATGGGCGATAGGGGTGATCAACGTCAAGCCCTGTAACGCCGCACGCTCCTGCTGCGTTCACTCCTTGCCGAAGAGTTTCTTCAGCATCGCGGCCATCGGGCCGCTTTCCGGCAGCTTGACTGCCGGCTGCTGCGGGCGAGCCTGGCGGACGTGACTTTGCTGCTTGGGCGCCGGCTGCTTTGGCGCCTGCTTTTCCGGCTCCGGCGCGGCCTTACCCTGGACGGCGAGGCTGGCCTTGTTCATGAAGCCGGATTCGTCGCCCTTGACGAGCATGGCGGCGTTGTCGGCGATCGCGTCGAGCAGCGGTTCCAGCCATTCGCGGTCGACCTTGGCGAAATCGCCAAGCACGTGATACTGGACCATTTCCTTGACGCCGGGATGGCCGACGCCGATGCGCACGCGGCGATAGGCGTTGCCGACATGGCCGTCGATCGAGCGGATGCCGTTATGGCCGCCGGCGCCGCCGCCGGTCTTGATGCGCAGCTTGCCCTCGGCAAGGTCGATCTCGTCGTAGAAGACGGTGAGCGCGGAAAGCTTGAGCTTGTAGAAGCGCAGCGCTTCGCCGACCGACTGGCCGGACAGGTTCATGAAGGTCTGCGGCTTGATCAGGACGATCTTTTCGCCGCCAAGCGTGCCTTCGCTAATCAGGCCCTGGAATTTCTTCGACCAGGGCGAAAAGGAATGGCGGCGGACGATTGCGTCCGCCGCCATGAAGCCGACATTGTGCCGGTTGTTGGCGTATTTCGCACCCGGATTGCCGAGACCTGCAAACAGCAGCATCGCCTGCTCCGGGCGTGAAAGAGTTACTTCTCTTCGGCGGCAGGGGCCGCTTCAGGGGTCGCCACTTCAGCCGTAACTTCCGTCTCCGGCTTCATCGCCGACGAACCGGCAATGGTCGCGATGGTGAAGTCGCGGTCGGAGATGACAGGCTTCACACCGGCCGGCAGCTTGACCGCCGAGATGTGGATCGAGTCGCCGATGTCGGCGCCGGTGAGATCGACGGTGATGAATTCCGGGATCGCATTGGCCGGGCAGTGGAACTCGACTTCGTGACGCACGATGTTGAGCACGCCGCCGCGCTTGATGCCGGGCGACTTGTCCTCGTTGATGAAGTGGACAGGCACGTCGACATTGACCTCGGTGTCCTTGCCGATGCGCAGGAAGTCGACATGGACAGGGAAATCCTTGACCGGGTCGAGCTGAAAGTCCTTCGGCAGGACCTGGATCTTCTTGCCGTCGACATCGATCGTGGCGATCGTGGTCAGAAACCCGCCGCCATGGATCTTGTAGTAGATGTCCTTGTAGGTGAGCGCGATGGCCAGGGGAGGCTGCTTGTCACCATAAATTACTGCAGGCACTTTACCGTTGCGGCGAACTGCACGGGCGGACCCCTTACCGACCTGTTCGCGTGCTTCGGCCTTGAGCTCGTAAGTGTCGTGGCTCATGGCATTTCCTTTCGGTTTGTTCTGGAGCGTTCGCGGCCGGCAACGTGCTTGGCCGTAAACGTCGAAAGCCGCCGGGTGAGGCGGCTTTCCGCCGCGTTGCCTCCAAGGGTGTCTACGCGGGTGGCGGCTCTATAGCGGAAGGTGGCCGGAGGTGCAAGCCAAAGGCTAGCCGCGCTTTTCGATGACGGCGTACAGCACGTTGCGGTTCTCGCCAAAGAACACCTTGGCCTCGACGGTGTTGCGGTCGACGCTGGCATTGACGATGTTCCACATGTCGACTTCCGAGCGCAGCAGCAACACCCAGTCCATGAACGTCTCACGGTACCCGGCGTCAGGATTGCCCTCCGCGTAGTTCGCGAACAGGAACGTCCCGTTCGGCTTCAACATCTGCAGGCAGGTCTTCGTGAGTTTCACGGCAACGTTGTGCGCAAGGTAGTCGTAAAGGCCTGAGGCGTAGATCAAGTCGAACTGGCCCAGCTTGTGGCCCCTCGTGAGCACGGTGCGCACCGAGCCGTCGATGGCTTCGATCGCGGTGCCCTGGAAGTCGCGCGAAATCAATCCGACGCTCTGGGGATCCTGATCGAGCGCAACCCAGCGCTTGAGACGGCCCTCCGCCAGGGCGACTGAGCGATTGGCCTCACGCAAATGGCCGGCCGCGATCGCCAGGACCTCGGTTTGCGGTCCGTTCTTGGCCGCAGACTCGTCGACATATCGGGTCAAAAGATCGCGTCGTTCCCGTGCCGCGACGCACGACGGCACGTCCTGGGTATGGGTATAGAGCGCCTTGCCGGTCTCCGAGGCGTTTGCCACGCTCTCGGCCACGTGCGGATCACAATAGATGTAGTCGAGCAACTCCGCGTCGCCAGAATACCCCCTGGGCTTGCTGAAGGACCACCGTGTCAGGGGATCCTCGAGAAAATACTCCAGGACCGGGTGGCCCTGCACCACCGGTATCAATGCTTGCCAAACGTCGGGATGCATCTTGGAACGCGTCGCGTTGAGGTGCGACATCAGGCGACGAATGATCTCGGCAGGGTCTTTTCGTTGTTCGATTTGCTGCTGTGTCGCGCTGAGAATGAGCGCCAGCTCCGCGCGAGCGTTTTCGAACTCTTCGCCATGATGCTCGATCGTTCCTCGACGGAGACTGCTGGCGATCATCTTGGCAGTAATCAGGCTTTTGCCATCAAACACGGTTTGCAACCCATCACTCCATAGTTAACAGTCAGTTAACTTATTGCGTAGAATGCTCCATTTGCCAATGGCGGGTCGGGCGCATTTTATCGGTATGATTAATTTCCCGCAAACCATGTTCATTCGTTAGGCCGCTTCTGGGGCCGATTCCTCGTTCGAGTTAACGGAAACTTGTCTTGCTCGATTGCATTTGTTGGCCCGGCGTCGCAATCGCGTCGCGTCCAAGGAGCCGGCCTGCGTGAGGGCAGAAGCTAGAGATGAGTTCGGCATACAAGATCCCCTTCAAACGGGGTTCGTTGTGATGGACGAACGCGTGGCATCCGTATTTGCCGATGCGGCTGATGCGGAACCGTACGAACCGCGTTACGAACTGGCGTCCGACGAGCTTCGCAGCCTTTACCGGACGGAAGCCCAGGTGACGCGAAGAGGGGAAGCCAGGCCCGGGCTTTGGATGGCCGTTGCCATCTATGTGCTGTTTTCGGCAACTGACCTGCTGCTGATCCCGGATGTGGCCGCCTACACGATCACGGCGCGCTTCGCGGTCGGACTGACCGCGCTTTTGATCCTGGAAATGCAGCTTCGCCATGGCGTCGGGACGGAATGGCTCGACATCACTTGCGCCGGGGCCATTATCTTTGGCTATGTCGGCTGGTTGTCCCCAGCGGTTATGGGTGCGGACAAGGAAAGCGTCTCTTATTATATGGTCTTCGGCACCATCTTCATGATGAGTGCCAATCTCTTCTTTACGTTCAGATTCAAAGTTTCTATTATAACGTCAACTATAATCCTATGCATATTGTATGTCGTAAACTACTTTGTGCCTTCCACGCTAACATACAAGTTGGTGTTTGGAACGTTCTACATTTCCTGCTTCACATTCACCTCATATGTGAACTGGAAACTGAATGAGGAGCGCTACAACGTCTTCCTGAACGCGCTGGAAGCCAAAATTCAGCACAACGAGGCGACCGAACGAGGCAAGGCTCTGCTGAGACTGTCGCGGACCGATCCGCTTACGGGTCTCGAAAATCGGCGGGCGATCGACGAAAAGCTGCGGGATTACTGGAGCGACTGGCAACGGGTTGGCACCAGTTTTGGGGCGATCCTCATCGACGTGGACTTCTTCAAAAAGTTCAATGACTGCTACGGCCATCAGGAAGGCGACCGCTGCCTGATCCATGTCGCCAATGCCCTTAGCGAAATGATCAAGCAGTATAGTGGCTCGATCGGTCGCTATGGCGGGGAGGAATTCATTGTCCTGGCTCGAGTGGAGAGAAAAGAACAGATCATGGATCTGGCCGAAGCCATTTGCAGTACGGTGGAGGGCTTGGCGCTTACCCACGAGCTGCGGCGAGACGGCGTCTCGATTGTGACAGTGAGCGTTGGCGCTGCATTCACCAGGACGCAGACTGGCGCCAAGCTGGAGAAAATCATCCACGAAGCCGACCGCGCGCTCTATCTGGCAAAAGCCGGTGGTCGAAATTGCGCTCGGCTGTTCGATCCGACCGATCCCCAGAGCAGCGACGAAAGTGAGAACATCGCGGCCTTGCTGAAGATCGCGATTGGCCAGAATCTCGTTTCGCTCGTTTATCAACCTATCCAGGATGTCAAATCGGGCCGGGTCGAAGCCGTAGAGGCTCTGATGCGCCTCAGAATGCTGGACGGTACGTCGGTTCCGCCGAGCCTGTTCATTCCCGTTGCGGAACGAACCGGCGCGATCCTGGAACTCGGGCGCTGGGCAATAAGGACAGTGTGCTCCGAGCTTCTGGCGGACGACCACGTCCGTGTCGTCAGTGTCAACGTCTCTCCAATTCAGCTCAAGACACCTGGCTTCGCAACGTCCGTCGCGACCATTTTGGGCGAGACCGGCGTCGCCGGCAGCAGGCTGGCCTTCGAAATCACCGAAGGACTGGAAATGGAGATGCACTCGGACATTCTTCGCTGCATCAGCGACCTGAAGCTGCTCGGCATCAAGATATGGCTCGATGATTTTGGGACCGGCTTTGCCGGCCTGTCGTGGCTTCGTCTCATCGATTTCGACACGGTGAAGATCGACCGCTCGTTTCTGCACGACTGCAGCGCCCCGAACGGCAAGGCAATGCTCCAGGACATTATTACCCTGGTCCGAAATCGCGGCCACAAAATCCTGGTCGAAGGGGTGGAAACGGACGAGCAGATGGCCCTTATGCGCGAATTTGGCATAGACAAGGTCCAGGGCTTCCATGTCGGCCGTCCCGCTCCCGCCGCAAGTTTCCAGGCAAAGCGGACCCTGCGCAAACGCCCATTCACCGTGCTTAAATCCGCATGATAGCCGTGCCGGCGCCGGCACTGTGGTTTTTGGCCTAGACTGTTGTTGGCGGCTGGCTATTGGTCGCCGGTCAACGCGTCACGCAGCGCCTGAATCTGCCGGTTCAAGGCGTCAAGCTGTGCCAACGTCATGCCCGAGCGCTCGATCAAGGTCTCATTCAGGCAGTTGCACTGGACAAGCAGCGCGCGCCCGGTTGCGGTCAGATCGACCTGCACCTGGCGCTCGTCGACCTGGCTGCGCTGTCGCCTCACCAGCCCAGCCTGTTCCATCCTCTTCACCAGCGGTGTGACGGTGCTCGATTCCAAGGCGAGCCGGTGTGCGATGGTGCCGACCGACATGCCGTCGGCCTCTGCCAGCGCGTTGAGTACGAGATATTGCGGATAGGTGATGCCCATCTCGTCCAGCATCGGCTTGTAGGTGCGATTGATCGCCATGCTGGTGGCGTAGAGCGTGAAACAGAGCTGATTTTCCAACGGGAGAGGCACGGCGGATTCCTTCTTGCCAATACAGGCACCAAAGTCTGTACCACGAAAAATGATATCGCGATACATATTTCCATGGACAAGCGGTTTGGGCTACGCTAGGCATGTGGACATCGCGATATTGTTTATCGCGACAACAATCGAAGGAAGATTGAGATGAACCAGGCCTTGCAATCCAAGCCCAGCACCGGCAGCGGCACGATCACCACCAAGGACGGAACGCAGATCTACTACAAGGACTGGGGAACCGGTCAGCCCATCGTCTTCCATCACGGCTGGCCGTTGAGCAGCGACGACTGGGACGCCCAGATGCTGTTCTTCCTGTCCAAGGGCTACCGCGTCATTGCCCATGATCGCCGCGGCCATGGCCGCTCGACCCAGACGGATATCGGCAACGAGATGGACACCTATGCCGCCGATGTCGCAGCACTGGCGGCGCATCTGGACCTCAAGGACGCCATCCATGTCGGCCACTCGACCGGCGGCGGCGAGGTGGCACGGTACGTCGCCCAGTATGGTTCGGGAGGTCGTGTCGCCAAGGCGGTGCTGATCGGCGCGGTGCCGCCGATCATGCTCAAGACCCCGGCCAATCCCGGCGGCCTGCCGATCGAGGTTTTCGATGGTTTCCGCTCCGCCCAGGCAGCCAACCGCGCCCAGTTCTTCCGCGACGTTCCGGCTGGCCCGTTCTACGGGTTCAACCGTCCGGGCGCGGAAGTCTCGCAAGGTGTCATCGACAATTGGTGGCGCCAGGGCATGATGGGCGGCACCAAGGCACACTATGATTGCATCAAGGCCTTCTCGGAGACCGACTTTACCGAGGACCTGAAGACAATCGACGTGCCGGTGCTGGTCATGCACGGTGACGACGACCAGATCGTCCCAATCGCCGACTCGGCACTGCTGAGCATCAAGCTGCTGAAGAAGGGCGAGCTCAAGGTCTACAAGGGCTTCCCGCATGGCATGGCCACGACCCATGCCGACATCATCAACGCCGACCTGCTGGCCTTCTTCAAGGCGTAGGATATTTCGACGTCACAGACAAAAGCACCCGCCATCTGGCGGGTGCTAAGGCCCTGCCGATCTCAGGCGATGCTCAAGCCGCCGTCGATCAGCATTTCCGCACCGACCATGAACGGGCATTCGTCCGAAGCCAGAAACACCACCGCATTGGCAATTTCCTCGGCGGTTCCGAAACGGCCCGCGGGGACCAGGCCGACCACCGCTTTCGCACGGGCCTTCGCCGCTGCCGGATCCAACCCAAGTTTGTCATTGAGCGGCGTGTCGATCGGGCCCGGGCTGATTACATTGGCGCGAATGCCGCGCCCTATCAGTTCGCCCGACAGCGTCCGCGCCAGCGAAATCATGCCAGCCTTGGCCAGCGAATAGACATGCGTTCCTGCCATTCCCATATGCGCGTTGACCGAGCCGCTGAGGATGATCGATGACGGGTTCGAAAACAGGGGAACGAGCGCCTTGACCAGGAAGTACGGTCCCTTGAGGTCGACATTGATGCTCCTGTCGAACGCTGCCTCGGTCCAGTCGCCAAGCGGCCGCAGATCGGCGATGCCGGCGTTGAGGAAGAGAGCGTCGAGCTTGCCGAAGGTTTCGCCGATCCGCCCGGCAATGTCGCTTTGGGCGGCGGCATCTCCGGCGTCGGAGGCGATGACAAGCACATCGCTGCCCAAGATGTTGCGCGCCTCCTCGAGACGGCCCGCATTGGTGCCGGTAATGGCGACGCGCGCGCCTTCCTCAATGAAACGTTGCGCCGTCACCAGGCCGATGCCGCTGGTGCCACCCGTAATCAGCGCGACCTTGTCTTTAAGCCTGGACATAACAGATTGCCTTTCCTGACGCGGAGCGCTGCGCACTGATCAGTCGCGCCGAGCCCGGTACTTTACTTTCAACGTGAAAGCGTCCGCTGACCCAGCCTTGCCGTCGGCGCCATTTGTTGCACGTGTTTCGAACAACAACAGGCCTATATCCCGCGAATGACGAAAGAATCATTGAGGGCGTGGCAGCTGCCACGCCCTCACGTCAAAATCCTGAAGACTGGCTGATATCAGCTGATCGCCGCCTCCGCCTTCCTGGCTTCCCGCATGTTCGGCAGGAACACCGTCAGCAGGCCGAGCAGTGGCAGATACGAGCAGATCTGGAAGACGAACTCGATGCCCTTCATGTCGGCGACAACGCCAAGCACGGCGGCCGCGATGCCGCCCATGCCGAAGGCGAAGCCGAAGAAGATGCCGGCAATCATGCCGACACGTCCCGGCACCAGCTCCTGCGCAAAGACGACGATGTTGGAGAAGGCCGACGACAGGATCAGGCCGATCAGCACCGTCAGCACCATCGTCCATTCGAGGTTGGCGTAGGGCAGGGCCAGCGTGAAGGGCAGCACGCCGACGATCGAGAACCAGATCATCGCCTTCTGCCCGTAGCGGTCGCCGAACGGGCCGCCAAGCAGGATGCCGAGTGCCGAGGAGCCGAGGAACAGGAACAGCATGACCTGCGACATCTGCACGGAAACGCCGAATTTATGGATGGAATAGAAGGTGTAGTAGCTGGCGAGGCTGGCGATGTAGGCGTTCTTGCTCAACACCAGCAGGGTCAGCACGATCAATGCATTCATCACCTTGCGGCGCGGGAAAGGCGAGACGAAGGTTGCCGTCTTGCGGTTGCCCTGTGCGGCACGCAGGCGGCTGTACCAGCCGCCGACCTGCCACAGCACGATGATGCCGATCAGCGAGCCGACGGCGAACCATGAGATGCTGGTCTGGCCGAACGGCACGACGATGAAGGCAGCCAGCAGCGGTCCCATCGACTGGCCGAAATTGCCGCCGACCTGGAACAGCGACTGCGCGAGGCCGAAGCGGCCGCCGGACGCGAAGCGGGCGATGCGCGAGGATTCCGGATGGAAGATCGCCGAGCCGATGCCGATCAGCGAGGCGCCGATCAGCAGCAGAGAATAGTGCCCGGCATAGGCGAGCACGACCAGGCCGATCAACGACGACGCCATGCCATAGGGCAGCGAATAGGGCATCGGCCGCTTGTCGGTGACCATGCCAATCACTGGCTGCAGCAGCGATGCGGTCACCTGGAAGGTGAAGGTCAGGAGGCCGATCTGCCAGAAGTCGAGGCCGTAATTCTCTTTCAGCAAGGGATAGATGGCCGATAGCAGCGACTGCATGATGTCGTTGATGCAGTGGCAGAAGCTTACCGCCAGGATGACGGTGAAGGCCGTTGCCTGGGCTGAAGCGTGACTGACGGTCGCTGGTGGCGCGACGCTGGCGGCTGTTGTATCGGTCAAGGTAGGCTCCGTGGTCTTTTTGGCGGGCACGCCCGCAGGCAGTTCTGGCGGACGCTCCTGCAGACCGCCTTAGGACGGTTGCCTTATAAGCTGCTTGCGGCGCGACTTCTTTCGTGGTTTGGTCCAATAGTTTCGCAAGTGGGCCATACCCAATGCCGCACGGCAGGGAAATCTTTCACGCGGGCAATGCCAACCTCGAGCAATTGCACGAGCGCCGCTGGCTGTGGCTGGAGCAAGCAGTCGGGCCGGCGGTGGCGCTGCCGACCGAATATCCCGACGGCTACCATGTGCCGCAACATCGCCACAGCCGTAACCAGCTGCTGCACGCGCTGGTCGGCGTCGTGCTGGTGACGACGCGGCATGGGCGCTGGATGGTGCCGCCCGATCACGCGATGTGGATTCCGGCCGGCACCGAGCATTCGGTCGAGATGCTGGGCGATGTCTCGATGCGTTCGGTTTATGTCATGCCCCAGGCTATTCCGGGGCTGCCGGAAGGCTTGCGTGTGGTCGGTGTCACCGACCTGATGCACAGCCTGATCGTGGAGTCCGAGAAGCTGCCGCAGGGCGGCGTGCTGGAAGGCCGTGGCGGGCTGATCATGAATCTCCTGCTGCATGAAATCCCGACCCTGCCGGAACGGCCGCTCGGCCTGCCGTTCCCGTCCGATCCCAGGCTGGCGGCACTCTGCCGGCGCTTCGTGGCGGCCCCTTCGCCGCATGCGACGATCGACGAATGGGCTGACGCCGCCGGCATGAGCCGCCGTTCCTTCACCCGCGCCTTCCAGCGTCAGACCGGCCTGTCGCTGTCGACGTGGCGGCAGCAGGCCTGCCTGTTCGCAGCACTGCCACGGCTGGCCGATGGGGAACCAATCACCAGGGTGGCACTCGATCTCGGCTATGACAGCGTGCCGGCCTTCATCACCATGTTCAAGCGCATGCTGGGCGCGTCGCCGCGCGGCTACATGCGCGGTGCGCGTGACAGCGGCGAAGGCATACGTCGGCCAAGCGCTGCGCTTCGATTGGAAAGTCCATGATCTCGGCGTTATGCGCGGCCCTTCAGCCCGCGACCGGCTCGGGCAGGCTGGTGCGGATGATCTCTTCGCCATGCGGGGCGGAAGTCGGTGGCCGGCCACGGCTGTGTTGGCGCGGCGAACAGCCCATCACCCGCTTGAAGGCGGTGCTGAAGGCGCTTTCCGATTCGTAGCCGAGCGACAGTGCAATGACGGAAACAGGATCGCTGGAACTCGCCAGCCTGTCGCCGGCCAAGAGCATGCGCCAGCGCGTCAGGTAGTCCATGGGGGAAGCGCCGACCATCGCCTTGAATTTCAGCGCAAAGGTCGACCGCGACATGCCGGCGCGCTCG
Source organism: Mesorhizobium sp. P2_E6 (assembly GCF_056403835.1). Taxonomy (NCBI): domain Bacteria; kingdom Pseudomonadati; phylum Pseudomonadota; class Alphaproteobacteria; order Hyphomicrobiales; family Phyllobacteriaceae; genus Mesorhizobium; species Mesorhizobium sp. P2_E6. Next base: position 203,101 of record NZ_JBFUEQ010000008.1, on the reverse strand, counting down.
GCCAGCGCCTGCAGTGTCCAGCCATGCGCCGGGTCTTCATGCATGGCGCCGATCGCCGCGCTGATCTGTTTGTCGGCCAGCGCAAACAGCCAGCCGACGCCGCCCCTCAAGCCCTCGGCCATATGCAGGCGCAAGGCCTCGATCAGGATCATGTGGGCCAGATGCTCGACGATGAGAAAGCCACCCGGCCGCCGCTCGCGCAATTCCTGCATCATCCGCTCCACCGGCCAGCGCAGCGCCGAATGATCGGAGTCGCTGCGGATGTGGACGATCGGCGGCAGCATCCGCAACAGGATGCCGGCATGGTTCCCGGATAGGGCAAAGCGGCTGCTGACGAGAAGGAAATCGCCGCCGCCATTATGCAAGGTGATGCCACCGGTGCGGGCGGGGGAAAAGATGGTGCGGGCATCGACCGATGGCAGCTCCATGTCGCTGGCAAGGCGGAAAGGACGCCCGCGCGGCAGTAGGAAACAGTCACCCGTCTCCAGCCGCACCGCATCCGCGACGCTGTCCACGGACAGCCAGCATCGGCCCGACACCACGGCACCGCATTTGATGGCTGCCTGCTGGTCTGGGAACTGGATCGACCAGTCGCCACCGGCCTCCAGCCCGGCGGACAGGTAATTGCGCGGCTTCAGCAGCGACAGCACGTCTGAGAGCGGATCCATAAGCATTCCGGACGATTGCAAAGATAATACGGACTTTACAGCATAGATCGTATTTTCTCAATCCCGTATCTCCATCGGCAACGGGCTGTCCATACGGCCCTTGAGCAAACAAAGGAGAAATCGCGATGCGTGTATTTGTCACCGGTGCCACCGGTTTTGTCGGTTCAGCGGTTGTGCGGGAGCTCGTTGGAGCGGGCCATCAGGTGCTTGGCCTCGCCCGCTCGGATCCAGGCGCTAGGTCGGTTATCGCTGCGGGCGCCGAGGCGCATCGTGGCGATATCGAGGACCTGGAGAGCCTGCGCAGTGGAGCGGCCCTTTCGGATGGCGTCATCCACACCGCCTTCAACCATGACTTCTCGAAATTCGCGGCGAATTGCGAGGCGGACCGGCGCGCCATCGAGACGCTCGGGGCGGAACTCGAAGGCTCAGAGCGGCCCTTGCTTGTCACCTCCGGACTGGCGCTGCTGACGCCGGCCGGTCACGTGGCGAGTGAGAACGACGCGCCTGTTCCTCCATCCGCTTCCTATTCCCGTGCTTCGGAAGTGACGGCCGAAACGCTTGCGGCACGCGGAGTGCGCGCCTCGACCGTGCGTCTTTCGCCCTCGGTCCACGGCGACGGCGATCATGGCTTCGTTCCGATGCTGATCGCGATCGCGCGTCAAAAAGGCGTTTCGGCCTATCTTGGCGATGGGGCGAACCGCTGGCCTGCAGTGCACCGGCTCGATGCAGCCACCCTCTTCAGGCTGGCGCTCGAGAAGGGGGCCGGAGGAGCCAGGTACCACGGCGTTGCCGATCAGGGTGTGCCGACACGGGAGATCGCCGAGATCATCGGCCGCCGGCTGAATCTGCCGGTGGTCTCCAAAACCCACGAGGAAGCAGCCGACCATTTCGGCTTCCTCGGCCACTTCTTCGGCATGGATTGGCCTGCTTCCAGCGAACAGACCAGGCAGGCGCTGGGATGGCAGCCGACGCAGCCGGGGTTGATTACCGACCTCGAAGGCCCGAGTTATTTCGAGGTTTGAAGCTGTTTCGAGACAGGCCTAGTCGAACAGGCTCGACACCGATTCCTCGGTCGCCGTGCGCGAGATGGCTTCACCCATCAGGTCGGCGATCGAGATGACGCGGATGTTGGGAGCGTCGAGCACGCCTTGCGTCGGCTGGATGGAATCGGTGATCACCAGTTCCTGCAGCTTCGAGCCGCTGATGCGGGCGACGGCGCCGCCCGACAGGACACCGTGGGTGATGTAGGCGGTGACGCTGGTGGCGCCGTTGGCCAGCAGCGCATCGGCGGCATTGCACAGCGTGCCGCCGGAATCGACGATGTCGTCGATCAGCAGGCAATCCTTGCCGGCAACGGCGCCGATGATGTTCATCACTTCCGATTCGCCCGGACGTTCGCGGCGCTTGTCGACGATGGCCAGCTGCGCGTCGAAGCGCTTGGCCAGCGCACGGGCGCGCACCACGCCGCCGATATCGGGCGACACCACCACGACATTGCCGAGCTGCTTGTACTTCGCCTTCACGTCGCGGGCCATGACCGGCACCGAAAACAGATTGTCGGTCGGGATGTCGAAAAAGCCCTGGATCTGGCCGGCATGCAGGTCGAGCGTCAGAACACGGTCGACGCCGGCGCGGGTGATCATGTTGGCGACCAGCTTGGCCGAGATCGGCGTACGGCCGGAGGCGCGGCGATCCTGCCTGGCGTAGCCGAAATAGGGAATCACCGCCGTGATGCGCTTGGCCGATGAGCGCATGAAGGCATCGATCATGATGAGCAGTTCCATCAGGTGATCATTGGTCGGGAACGAGGTCGACTGCAGGATGAAGACATCCTCGCCGCGCACATTTTCCTGGATTTCGACGAAGATTTCCTGGTCGGCGAAGCGCCTGACACTGGCCTTGCCCAGCGGGATGTTGAGATAGCGGGCGACCGCTTCGGCCAGCACCCTGTTGGAATTGCCCGCGAAGAGTTTCATACACCGTTCCTGGTGGAGGATGGAGAGATCAGACAGACTCTCCTGCACCTTTTAACCGGGCTTTTAGCGGCCCGCGCCGGTATTGCAAGCGCCGAGATCGGGAATCCGCCGGCTAATCTCAAGAAAGCCTCGCGCCATCGCCAGCGGGCAACACCTCAGCCCGCCTTGCCGCCGAGCCAGGCCGCGAACTGGTCGATGGTCTGGTCGGCGATTGCCTGCATAGTCGCCGGTGAGACCCCTTTCCAGCTATCGCCGCCCCCGCTGTCGCCGGATTTTGTCGAAGCTGCCTTCTGCTGGCCGTTGATGCGGTGCAGCCGGTTGCCGGCCGGGTCGTAGACGTCCCAGACATAGATGACGGTGGTGTCCTTGCCTTCCGATATCGCCGAGAAATAACCCTTCAGCACATGGGTCGCGGTCTGGTCGGTGCTGCCGGCAAGCGTGATGCCACGTTGCCTGGCGCGCGTCTGCAATTCCGCCGTCAGCGGCGTGGCGGCCTCCACCGAAGCACCGACGATCGGCGCGATCTGCAGGCGGGTCTTCGACAGGATGGCAGCACTTTGGGCTGGTGTGACCGGCGTGGTGGTGGTTGCGGGATTGCCCGCAATGGCGGTGGCGGGGTCGGCGCCGGGCGTCGACGGCGTCGAGGTCGCCGGCGGGGTGATGGCTGACGGTTCGAGAACGTCCTTTGCGTTGGTGCAGGCGGCAAGAGCCAATGCCACAAGCAATGACACGGTCGTCACATGCGATCGTCTCATTTGCCTTCTAACTCCTTGGCGAAGCACGCCTCCCATTGTGGATTCACTGTACGATCAAGTCGAGATCATGGCGGGACAGCGGCTTCGGCTGGGATTCGGTGGTCAGGTAGGTGCGGCCAAGCGTCATCGCCGTCTCGGTGTCGGAATCCATGATGATCATGTGGGCGAACAGCGTCATGTTCGGCGCGATCGGCTCGGGGTTGCCCTGGTAGAACATCGGCATGTCCATCCAGGACGGTGTGAAGCGGGCGCCGACCGAATAGCCGCAGGCGTTCAGCCGGTGCTTGGTCAGGCCGTGCGCCTCCATGGTGCGGGCATGGGCGTCGAACACGTCGCCGAAGCTGTTGCCAGGCGTCATCGCCTTCTCGACGGCCAGAAGTGCTGCGCGGGCGGCGTCGAACAGCTCCTGATGGCGCTTCGAGACCTTGCCGGTGAGCACCGTGCGCATCATCGGCGCATGGTAGTGGTTGAAGACGCCGGCCCATTCGAGCGTCAGCTGGTCGTTCTTGGTGAGCTTGCGGCGGCCGGACTTGTAGCGGCACAGCAGCGCATCGACGCCGGAGCCGATGATGAACTCGTTGGCCGGATAGTCGCCGCCACCGGCAAAGATCGCCCCCTGCATGGCTGCCAGGATCAGCGCTTCGTCGCCGCCCTGCTTGATCAGCGGCAAGGCTGCGTCGAGCGCGTCGTCGGAAAGGTTGGCGGCCTTCTCGGCCTTGGCGATTTCGGCCGGGCTCTTGAACAGGCGCAGCCGGCCGACGATGCCGGACGCGTCGGCGATCTGGCCAAAGGTCTGTAGCTGTTCGTCCAGTCGCCGGCCATTGTAGGCGGTCAGCCCGTGGGTGTCGTATTCGACGCCGATGCGGGCGCCGAGCAGGTCGAGCTCGTTGAGCAGATTGCGCAGGTCGACCGCCGGATTGGCGCCGTTGCGATCGGTCCACAAGACGATGTTGTCGATGATCGAGGTCTGGCGCGCCTGGCGCAGGTCGGCCGACCGGGTCAACAGCACCATCGAACCATCGGCCTTGACCACCAGGCACTGGAAGAAGCAGAAGCCGAACGTGTCGTAGCCGGTCAGCCAGTACATGCTTTCCTGCGCGAACAGCAGGATAGCGTCGAGCTTCTTCTCGGCCATCTCGATCATCAGCCGGTCGCGCCGCGCATCAAATTCCGAACGTTCAAAATGCAGCGCCATTATTGCTTCTCCAAAACGATTGCCGAAACCTGCCGGCCGTAATCGGGCTCCTTGCGGTGCGTGGTGCGCCGGTAGGAGTAAAACAGATCTTCCTCGGCATAAGTGCAGCGGCCGAGGCCCTCGGCCGTCACGCCGGCCTTAGCCAGCCGGTCGACCGTGTAGCGATTGAGGTCGAACATCGCATGGCCGGCGTTGGCGGAGGGCACGAAATAGCGGATGGTCTCAGCGTCGGCCTCGACGAAACGGGCGACGAATTCCGGCCCGACCTCATAGTTTTCAGGGCCGATCGAAGGGCCGAGCACGGCAACGATGTTTTCGCGGCTGGCGCCGAGGCTTTCCATGGCGAGGATGGTGTTTTCCAGCACGCCGGTGAAGGCGCCTTTCCAGCCGGCATGCGCGGCGCCGATGATGCGCGCCCGCGCATCGGCGAACAGCACCGGGCCGCAATCGGCGGTCGAGGCACCGATGGCAATGCCCGGCCGGTCGGTGACGATGGCGTCGGCCTTGGGCCGCTCGCCGGCAAAGGGCTCGCGCACGATGATGACATCGGGCGAATGGACCTGCCAGGCAGTCAGCAGATGGCTCGCCGGCACGCCCATCCAGGCGGCGACACGGCTGCGGTTCTCGGCGACCAGCGCCTGGTCGTCATTCGATCCGGTGCCGATGTTGAGGCCCTGGTAGATGCCGCTGGAAACACCGCCGACGCGGGTGAAATAGCCGTGGCGGATGCCATGCGCCTGCGCCTTGTCCAGCAGGGCCGACCGAACGGGATCCGGTTTGGTCTGATTCAGCATGCGGGCGTTGTTGTCCGTGTGGGCGGTTTCGTCAAGGAGAAGTGCTTTTCGACAAGAAGGCGGGGCAGAGTTCGGCTGGCGGTTCGAACGCTGTTTGCCGGACGGGAGATTGGGAGAGGCGGCAGTGAAAAGTCAATCCGCCGTGGCAAAGGGCCGGACGGCCATGTCGCGCGGCAGCACGGCAAGCACCTTGAACAGCTCGCCCATGGCTTGCGCGCCGGCGAGGCGTTCGACGTCGTCGGCGATCTTGTCGCGCGCCGTCTGGTCGGCATCGGCGCCGAGCCGGCCGGCACGCTCGAGAATGCCCATGCCGAGCAGGAAGCCGCCTTGCGTCGACAGATGGGCGTCGAGCCCATGCGCGCGGACGGTTGCGGCAAGAGCGGCGAAATCGACATGGGTCGTCAGGTCGGCCTCGCCGGGATTGGCCAGCACATCTTCGTGATCGTGCCTGCGCAGAGCCTGCAGCGTGTCGCCGACACCTGGCCGGAGGTGGCCATAGTCCACGAACAGGCCGGCTCCGCCATGCGTAATTATGCGTTCGGCAATGGTCGCCATCAGGGCCGCGCGTGCCGGCGCGACCTCGACGATCGCGCCTTGCGGCGCGTCGGTGGCGTCGTCAGGCAGCAGCGTCGGGTCGACCGAGCCGGCGCCGGCGAAGAAGCGCAGCTCACTGGTCTCGTCCAGACCGACCACGCGTTCGCGCCAGCCGGCGCCGGCGCGGACGAACTGGCGGATGGGCACGGCATCGAACAATTCGTTGCCGACGATGAACAGCGGCTGTTGCGGCAGCGTGTCGATGGTTTCGTGCCAATCGATCGCGGACGGCGTCGTGCCAAGCGTCTGTTTCTGGACCTCTGTCAGGCGTGGGCTGGTTTCGATCATCGCAAAGCCGGCTCCTTTGGCCAGATCAGGATCAAGTCGCGACAGCGTGCGCAGCATGTCCTTCATCAGCGTGCCGCGGCCAGGACCGATCTCGGCGATGGTGACCGGCAGCGGCCGGCCGCTGGCAAGCCAGGCCTGGTAGAGCCAGATGGCAACGAGTTCGCCGAACATCTGGCTGATCTCCGGCGCGGTGACGAAGTCGCCGGCCGCGCCAAAGGGTTCGCGCGTCGTGTAGTAGCCGTCCACGGGGTCGAACAGGCACATCGCCATGTATTCGTTGACGGGAAGCGGCCCCGACGCCTCGATAAGGCCGACGATGCGGGTCTTCAGCCGTGTCATGCCGGCTGCGGTTGTGGCACCGACTTGGCGGTAACCATCGCCCAGATGCCGACCAGCACCATCGGCGACGACAGGATCATGCCCATGGTCAGCCAGTTGGTGCCAAGGAGATAGCCGAGCTGCTGGTCGGGCTCGCGGAAGAATTCGACGAAGATGCGCGACAGGCCGTAGCCGCAGATGAAGGCGCCGCCGACGAAGCGCGGCGTCTTCAGCTTGAGGCGCGAATGGGTGAGGATGCGCAGGACGAGGAACAGCACCAGACCTTCGAGAAGGGCTTCGTAGAGCTGACTCGGATGGCGTGGATCCAAGCCAGCTGGACAAACTGCCAGCGCCTGCTGAATTCGGTCGTTGCAAAAGACAACGCCCCATGGAACGTCGGTCGCCCGTCCCCAGAGCTCCGCATTGATGAAATTGGCGACGCGCACCAGGCCAAGGCCGACCGGCACGCCGGCCGCCACCACGTCGAACAGCGACCAGGTGCGGATGCCGCGCTTGATGGAAAACAGCGTCATGGCGAGGATGACGCCGAGCAGGCCGCCATGGAACGACATGCCGCCCTGCCAGACCGCGAAGATGTCGAGCGGGTGGGCGATGTAGCGCGGCAGGTCGTAGAACAGCACGTAGCCGGTGCGGCCGCCCAGCACGACGCCGATGGCCGCCCAGACGATGAAGTCGTCGAGGTCCTCCGGCTTCATCGGCAGGACGCCGTTCGGCCACAGCCTCGCATTGGCGGCGAGCCGCTTGGCGTACCACCAGGCGAACAGGATGCCGACGATGTAGCCGACGCCGTACCAATGTACCGCCAGCGGCCCGATCTGGATGAGGATCGGGTTGATGTTGGGGAAGGGCAGGGAGGCCAGCGGCAGCAGGAAATTGTCGTTCAACAGGGAACTCTCGGTTGCGATCGTATTTGGGCGCGGACCATGCGGCAGGGTTTTGGCAGGGTCAAGGCAAGGCGGACGTCGTCAATTATCTGGGAACAGGATCGCCCCAAGGTCCATCGCGCCGTGCAGGATATGCAGTATCTCTACTGTGTCTGAGCCGACGCGATAGAAAATCAGATAGTTGCCATGGACGCGCCGACGAATGCCTGTGGATCGATGGGGCTCAAGAAGTGGATATCGCTCCGGCATTGCGCGCAATTCCATGCAATCGCGGCGCAATTCTTGAATGAATGTTATGGCACGAAACGGGTTGTCGAGTGCGATGTGGTCGCCAATGGCTTCAAGGTCTGCCTCAGCCTGGCTGGTGAAGACCAGCCGTTTCACTTGCTCTTCTCTACCATTGCCCTGTATTTGGCCTCCAGTCGATCAAGCACTTCGTCGGCCGGCTTTATCCGTCCGGCATCGGCATCCGAAATGCCTTTGGCGAGGGCTGCGTCGAGGGCGGCAAGGCGCTTCTCCCGCTCTTCGACGAGGCGAACACCCTCACGCAGCACTTCACTCTTCGAATTGTAGCGACCGGTGCTGACAAGCTGGTTCACGATCTCTTCGAGACGGTTGCCCAAGTCTGCGCTAATGGCCATGACGGTACTCCTGCAAAACCATTGGAATAATAATAGTTATTGATCGGGCTTGCCAGTAATTTTGGATAAGGTGTGTCCGACTTGATGCCTCACCAGGCCTCAACGTTCTTGCATTCCGCGCGCAGCACCACTACGTCAATTCGAGCAAGCGAGGATTTGCCATGTCGACCGGACCGAACCGCATTCTCGATGAATTCGCCAAGCTGATGACCGATGCCGCAGGGGCCGCCCAAGGCGTGCGCCGCGAGGTCGAGACCGCCTTCAAGGGCCAGGCCGAACGCATCCTCAACACCATGGATGTGGTGCAGCGCGAAGAGTTCGAGGCGGCGCGCGAGATGGCCGCCAAGGCCCGGGAAGAAAACACCCGCCTTGCAGAGCGTATCGAGGCGCTCGAGGCCAAGCTTGCCGAATTGAGCGGACAGGCCGCACCGGCGGCGGCGGCAAAGCCCCGCGCAAAAAAATAATCATTAAACTTTTCCACATAGCCCGATCCTGAAAAGCGCTTTGCCGTGAATCGCTTAACGGCGTTGCATGAATCTTTGTGACAGCGGCTTTCCACATGCGAATGACGCAGTGCGAAAAATTGGGCTGTTCACGCGACTCCCGATCAATAGACTGAATTTGTTGCATGATTCGGAGCAGGGTCATGTGGCCGGGCGGTGGGGTCCGGTCTGGGGGTCTTTGCGTCGAGAAGTCCTGGCCGTCCGAGTTCTAGACAAGATTGTTCGTTGTGTGTGCCCTCCCGCGGAGCGTGTGGCGGCGCTCCTCAGAACGACAGGAAGCATTCCATGGAACTTCTCGAACTCGAATTCTCCCGCGAAATCCATCCGGTGGATGTTATCGAGCAGGTGGCCCACAACAACGACTGGTCCTTTGAGCGGGCCGGTGATGACGAGATTTCGATCTCGGTTGCCGGCAGCTGGACCGACTATCACGTCTCCTTCTCGTGGATGGAGGATTTCGAGGCGCTGCACCTGGCCTGCGCCTTCGACATCAAGGTGCCGGAGGCCCGCGCACTGGAAGTGATGCGGCTGCTGTCGCTCATCAACGAACAGATGCTGTTCGGCCATTTCGACCTCTGGGAGCAGGAAGGCGCGATCATGTTCCGCCAGTCGCTGCTCCTGGCCGGCGGTGTCGAGCCGTCGAGCCAGCAGGTCGAGGTGCTGCTGTCGTCGGCGCTGGAAGCCTGCGAATGCTATTTCCAGGCGTTCCAGTTCGTCGTCTGGTCGGAAACCTCGGCTAAGGACGCGCTGGCTGGCGTGCTGTTCGAGACCTACGGCAACGCCTAGAGCCCGTTCCACCCCGATGGAATCGGGATGGGGCTCTATCTCATTGTTTGAGCATCATCTCTGGACAAACGGCTTCCGTTTGTCCGAGAAAACTGGGGTCCACTTTTCGGGATCATGCTCTAGAGCGACGGCAAGGCAGACAAGACAGAGATGAGTTCGAGCAGCGAGCGCAAGCCCGACATCAGTTTTGCCGACTTCGATCGTGTCGACATTCGCGCCGGCACGATCGTCGAGGCCGAGCCGTTTCCCGAAGCGCGCAAGCCGGCATTCAAGCTTAAGATCGATTTCGGCGCCGACATCGGCATCAAGAAATCCTCGGCCCAGATCACCAAATACTATACGCCCGAGACGCTGATCGGCCGGCAGGTGTTCGCGGTGGTCAATTTCCCGCCACGCCAGATAGGCCCGTTCATGTCGGAAGTGCTGACGCTCGGCTTTCCCGACGAAGAGGGTGCCGTGGTGCTCGGCGCCATCGAGCGCCGGGTGCCGGATGGCGGGCGGCTTTTTTAGGGCGTGCTGATATTCAGGTGAGGCCGGCTTGCGAACGGCGGTCTCCAGCGCTTCCGGTGCTCACGCACCAAACGGCTCTCGGAGCCCGCCATTCTCAGCTCGGCCTGATCTGAATCTCGACACATCCTGAGGCCGCGATACTTCTCAGGCAGCCAGTTTCCGCGGCATGCCCAGCGCTTCCTCGACCGTGTCGAGAAACAGTTCGGCGCAGGCTTTCCAGCTGTAGCGCATGGCGCGTTCGCGCGCCTCGGCGCGGTCGACGTTGAGGGCGGCGAGTGCTGCCTCGCGCAGGTCGGTCGACACCGCGCCGCCAAAGCCGTCGCCGACGATGTCGATCGGACCGGTCACCGGATAGGCGGCGACCGGCGTGCCGCTGGCCAGCGCCTCGATGATGACATTGCCGAACGTGTCGGTGCGGCTGGGGAAGACGAAGACGTCGGCCGAGGCGTAGATCTCGGCCAGTTCGTCATTGGGACGATGGCCAAGGAAATGCGCTTGCGGATATTTTGCCTTCAGCTTGGCCAGTTCCGGACCCTCGCCGACGATCACCTTGCTGCCGGGCAGATCGAGGTCGAGAAAGGCCGAGAGGTTCTTTTCGATGGCGACACGGCCGACGCAAAGGAAGATCGGGCCGGGAAAGCCGAGATCCTTCTTCTTGTCCGGTCGGAAATGGCCGGTGTCGACGCCACGTGTCCAGGGGCGAAGCTTGTTGAAGCCACGCGAGGCAAGATCGTCGGCGAGCGACTGCGTGGCGACCAGCGTGCCCTGGCCGGAATTGTGGAAATCGCGCAGCCAGCGATAGGCCCAGCTTTCTGGCACCGGCAGGCGGGCGCTGAGATATTCCGGAAAACGGGTGTGATAGCTGGTGGTGAACGGCCGGCCGGCATTGCGGCAATAGCGTCGCGCCATGATGCCCAGTGGTCCCTCGGTGACGAGGTGGATATGGTCTGCCTTGCCGGCTTCGATCAGGCGCGCGACATGGCCGGGCGTGGTCAGCGCCAGCCGGATGTCGGGGTAGGTCGGCAAGGGCAACGTGCGAAAGATGTTGGGTGTCAGGAAATCCACCGCGACATCGAAGGATTTCAGCGTCTCGGTCAGCCGTTCCAACGTGTGGACGACGCCATTGACCTGTGGGCGCCAGGCGTCGGTGACCATCAATATGCGCATGGCGGCCCTTTGCTCGAAAGGTCGACGGTTGCCTTGAGACGATGCCGGAACGGCGACCAGCCTGCGGCTCTCGCTTCGCTCCAGCGCACCCGGGCGGGCACGGGATCGAAGTGAGGCGGCAAGGCCGAATCAAGTGAAGTCGCGCGCTTCATGCGCGCTCTTCACCATGGTTTCATGACGGGCGGATGAAGCAGTCGTCTAGCTAAGCATGATATCTCGATAAACAGTTTCCGTTTGTCCGAGAAAGCCGGTTTCCATTTTTCGAGATCATGCCCCGATCAGGCCGGAACCTTGATGACGGCGCGCAGGCCGCCGAGCGGGCTGTCGTCGAGGGTGATGTCGCCGCCATGGCTGCGGGCGATATCGCGGGCAATCGACAGGCCGAGCCCCGTGCCGCTGGCATCGAGGTTGCGAGCTTCGTCGAGCCGCACGAAGGGCTTGAAGACGTCTTCGCGCCTGTCGAGCGGGATACCAGGGCCATCGTCGTCGATGGTGACCAGCAGCGAGCCGCGGCCATGGTTGGCGTTGACCTCCACCGTCCTGGCATAGCGGAAGGCGTTGCCGATGACGTTGGACAGCAGCCGGGCAAAGGCGTTCGGCCGCACATGCACATCACGGTCGCCAACTAGCGTCGTCGACAGCTTGCGCTTGCGCAATCCGGCTTCCTCGTCGAGCTTCTGGAAATAGGCCTCGAGATCGAACCGCCCGGCATCCTCGGAAGCTTCGCCACGGGCAAAGGCGAGGTAGCCTTCGAGCATCGACTGCATATCGTCGATGTCCTGGTCGAGCGCCGCCTTGGTCTCGGCCTTGCCGCCGGCCAACGCCAGTTGCAGCTTGAAGCGGGTGAGAATGGTTCGCAGGTCATGGCTGACGCCGGTCAGCATGGCGGTGCGTTGCTCGATCTGGCGTTCGATGCGCTCGCGCATCTGAATGAAGGCAAAGCCGGCGCGGCGAACCTCCTCGGCGCCGCGCGGCCGGAAATCGCGCGGCATCGGCCGGCCCTTGCCGAAGCTTTCGGCCGCCTCGGCGAGCGTCAGGATGGGCCGGATCTGGTTGCGCAGGAAGGGGATGGCGATCATCAACAGCACCAGCGAGGTGCCGACCATCCAGATCAGGAAGATGTGAGTGTTCGAGGCATAGGCCTGACTGCGGCGCACGAAGACGCGCAGCACCTTGCCCTCAAGCTGGACGCGCACCTCGACGATGTTGGAATTGCCGACCGTGTCGATCCAGAACGGGCGGTTGATCTGGCGGGTGATTTCGGCCGAGAGAACATCGTCGAGGATCGAGAAGAAGGGTTTGGGCCCGGGCGCGGGCAGCGGGTCGGGCGGCAAGAGGTCGACCTTCAACTGCATGCGGTCCTGGGCGATCCGGATGATGTTGGCGTAGTCGGCGTCGTGCGGATAGGTTTCGATCATGTCGATGATGGCGGCGATGTCGCGTACGGTGGCCTGCGATAGACGCTGCGTCACGGTTGCCCAATGGCGTTCCATGAAGACGAAGGCGACCACCGATTGCAGCAGGATCATCGGCGCGATGACGATGATCAGCGAGCGGGCATAGAGCCGCTTCGGCATATACAGCGAAACGAGGCGCCAGAACCGGTTCCAGGCACGCGGCACCGCCTTGAGCGTGCGCGCGGCGCGTGCGCTCAAGCCGTTATTGCCCGGCTGTTGCAGTTCCGTGGTTGCCATTCGCTCTTTTCGCTTGCCCGCAACCGTTCGACCGGCCGCAGGCGGCATTCTATTCCACGCTGAGCCGATACCCAATACCGCGCACGGTCTGCAGCCACACCGGATTGGACGGATCGCGCTCGATCTTGCGGCGCAGCCGGTTGATCTGGACGTCGATGGTGCGCTCGCCGACTTCCGAATCGTCGCCGACAAGCTCGTGGCGGGGGATCGTCTCGCCTGCTCGCGCGGCGAAGATCGCCAGGATCTCCTGCTCGCGGTCGGTCAGCTTCAGCGCCTCGCCGCCGCGCTTCAATTCGCGCCTGGCTATCTGGAACGTGTAAGGGCCGAAGACCAGTTGCTCGACCTTCGGCGTTGTCGCCGGACCGCCGCGGCGCAGGATGTTGTTGATGCGCAGGATCAGCTCGCGCGGATCGAAAGGTTTCGGCAGATAGTCGTCGGCGCCGGCTTCGAGGCCGGTGATGCGGCTGTCGGTTTCCGACAGCGCTGTCAGCATCAGGATCGGCACGTTCTTTTCGGCGCGCAGCGACTTGGTCAGGTCGACGCCCGTTTCACCGGGCATCATCACGTCGAGGATCAGAAGATCGAAGTCGAGGCCGGCAAGCTTGCGCCTGGCTTCGCCGGCATTGCCGGCGACGGTGACGCGAAAGCCGTTTTCGGTCAGATACTGCTTGAGAAGATTGCGGATGCGGGTGTCGTCGTCGACGACGAGCAAATGCGGCGCGTCGTCGTCCGGTGCGGCCGCCTGATCGACCCTTTCAGTGCTCTCCATGGCTTTTCCCTGACATTTTTGCGGACCCAACGTCGATCTGCGCTCTCAGTTCCGGATTGACCATCGCTTCGAGGAACCGTTCAACCAGGGTCCGTTCGGTTATCCCGGAATCTCCCAATGCAGCATGGATGCGGCGCGACTGTGGCCGCGCCAGCGCCAGCGCCAGCGCGCGGCCCTTGGCGGTCGGATAAAGCTCGCGCTGCCGGCGGTCGCGCGGACCTTGCAACTGCACGACATGGTCGGTGTCGATCAACTGCTTGAGCACTCGCGCCAAGCTCTGCTTGGTGATCTTCAGCACGTCGAGCAGTTCGGCAACCGTCAGGCCCGGCCTGCGGTTGACGAAATGCAGCACCCGGTGGTGGGCGCGGCCGAAGCCGTAATCGGCCAGGATCTGATCCGGATCGGAGGTGAAGTCCCGATAGGCGAAGAAGAGCAGTTCGATGATGGCGAAATCGATGCCGTCCTCGTCGGTGATTGCCGTCCTGATCGGTTTCCCGGCTGCGTGGCTTCGATCCGTCATCATTTCTCCGCTTGAAAGAGAGATTATGTCAGTACTATTGACGTAATTTCCCTGCAATGGTAATTTTTGACAAGCTTTTGGGCGGATTGCGAACGAAAAGGCAAGAGAGGCCGGTTTTTCCGGAACTTCCTGAGTTTGCCAGAGCGCAATTATCCGCCTACGCTCCAGCATAAAGGCCGCCTTGCGCGACCGACACGAAACACACAACGATACAACACTATGCGGGCTGCCGCCCGCGGGAGGTTACCATGGCATCCGTTCCCTTCGATCAACTGGACGGCTTCATCTGGATGAATGGCGCGTTCGTCCAATGGGGTGACGCCAAGATCCACGTCCTGACCCATGGCCTGCACTACGCCAGCGCCGTGTTCGAAGGCGAGCGCGCCTATGGCGGCGAGATCTTCAAGCTCAACGAACACACCGAGCGCCTGCATGAATCGGCGCGCCTGCTCGGCTTCAAGATTCCCTATTCGGTGGCCGAGCTCAACGACGCTTCCACCACGCTTTTGAAGAAGCAAGGTTTCCAGGACGCCTATGTCCGGCCGATCGCCTGGCGCGGCAGTGAACAGATGGGCGTTTCAGCGCAGAACAACCGCATCAACTGCGCCATCGCCATCTGGCAGTGGCCGAGCTATTTCGATCCGGCGCAGAAGCTGAAAGGCATCCGCCTCGACGTGGCGGAATGGCGCCGGCCCGACCCGCGCACGGCGCCGTCCAAGTCGAAGGCCGCCGGCCTCTACATGATCTGCACCATGTCCAAGCACGCCGCCGAGGCCAAGGGCTACGCCGATGCCATGATGCTCGACTGGCGTGGCCAGGTCGCGGAAGCGACCGGCGCCAACATCTTCTTCGTCAAGGACGGCAAGATCCACACGCCCAAGCCCGACTGCTTCCTCGACGGCATCACCCGCCGCACGGTCATCGGACTGGCCAAGGATCGCGGTCTGGAAGTGATCGAACGCGCCATCATGCCGGAAGAACTCGAGGGCTTCGAGCAATGCTTCCTGACCGGGACAGCAGCGGAAGTAACGCCGGTTTCGGAGATCGGACCTTACCGATTCGAGGTCGGTGAAATCGCCAAGAACCTTATGAATGACTATTCTGCAGCGGTTCAGCCCAAGCACGCGATCGCAGCAGAATAACGAAAGTCACAGCTTTTCGAGCAAGCAGGGGCGGTTTTGAGGCCGCCCCTTTTATTTAAGCGTTTGTGCATTTGACTTTCGTCCATTTCGGCGTCTCATGATGGTGTCGGCCCGGAAGGCTGGCAGCTATGGAGGGACTAATCATATGGACATGAACACGCTTCTTCCGATCATTGTACAGGTGATTACGGGTATCATCGGTGGTCAGGCGGTCGGTGCGGCGCTCAAGACGGCGGCGTTGGGTCAGCTTCCCAAAATCCTGGGCGGAGCCATTGGCGGCGTCGGCGGTGCGGCGATCCTCGGCAGCCTGCTTGGTGGCGGCGCGGTCGATCCGGCGGCCGCGGCAGCAGCAACGAGCGGTCTCGGCAGCGCGCTGAATCTCAACAACATCGTCGGCGGTGCCGGCGGCGGCGCGATCCTGACCGGCATTCTCGGCGCAGTCATGGGTGCCATGAAGAAGTAAGCTATTCGGTCTAGGCGTTCTAAGTGGGCGGCTTCGGCCGCCCATTTTCGTTTTCGGAGCGACCGACCGTTCGTCTGTCGAGGGGTGGACGCCCTTCGCCCGCGCCGTTACATCACGCTGGAGTAGCGAAAGGACGATCATGGGTCAGCTCAATGCCGGCATCGTGCCGGTCACACCGTTCCAGCAGAATTGCACCATCCTGTTCGACATGGACGACAAGCAGGGTGTCGTCGTCGATCCGGGCGGTGACATCGACAAGGTGCTGGCGGCGCTGAAGGACAACGCGATATCAGCCGGGGCGATCTGGATAACGCATGGCCATATCGACCATGCCGGCGGCGCCATGGAGTTGAAGGAGGCGCTCGGCGTCGAGATCATCGGCCCGCATGAGGCCGACAAGCCGTTGCTCGACAATCTGGAAAACCAGGGCAGGCGGTACGGCATCGCCGGCGCGCGCAACTGCGTGCCCGACCGGTTCCTGACCGAAGGCGAGACCGTGTCATTCGGCTCGCATGTGTTCGAGGTGTTGCATTGCCCTGGCCACGCGCCTGGCCATGTCGTCTACTACAACCGCGCGGCCAAGTTCGCCCATGTCGGCGATGTGTTGTTTCGCGGCTCGGTCGGCCGCACCGACCTGCCGGGCGGCGACCACGCGGCGCTGATCGCCTCGATTAAGGACAAGCTCCTGCCGCTCGGCGACGACATCGGCTTCATCTGCGGCCATGGTCCCGGCGGACGCTTCGGCGAGGAGCGGCGGACCAACCCTTTTCTGACCTAAGAGCGCCTGTGCTGCAGCCAATGGCTTCTCCCCGTACTTCACTGGAAAGGTGCCGGCAGGCTGATGAGGGGCGGCGCCGATCTCAAGAGAAATCCGGGACGATCAAACCAACAACAAAAAGCGCCGACCTTGCGGTCAGCGCTTTCGTTGGGGCAGGGATGCCTTAGGTCTTAGTTCGCCGTGCAGAAATGCTGTTCGCCGTCATTGCCGGTGAACGTGCCGGTGCGGGCGTTGAAGGTACGGTAGCGATCCGAGCAATAGTCGTACCAGTCGCGCGTCCAGGGCTGAGCGTAGCCTTCATTGTAGACGACCCTCGGCTCTGCATAGTAGCGGCGCACCGGTGCCGGGCGGACCACGACGTCACGCTCGTAGTAACCGTCATCGTAGTAGCGGTCAGCATAGGGCGGGGGCCCGTCATTGGCCAACGCACCACCGATCAGCGCGCCGGCCGCGAGTCCGAGGACGCCGGCGGCGATTGCATCGCCGTTGCCGTGATGGCCGTGATGGCGCCACTCATCCGCGTAGGCAGCGGGCAAGGTCGCGAGCGTGGTGGCGACCACGGCAGCGGACAGGACAGCGGTCTTGAAAATTCGATTCATGTCGGTCTCCTTCGTGCCGGCCCGCGCAAGTTTCGGGGGATGCGGTCCGGCTTTACCAAAGACTAATATACGACCATGGCTGAACGGGGGCTGAACGGATTTCGACGCACAATATCCAAAACAGGCGTCAAAGACCCCTGCAGGGAACGGGGCTATTCAGCCGGAGCCGTCGCCGGTCTGGGGCCGGTTCAGCCAACCGATAGGTTGACGGCCTTCGGGCCCTTGCCACGCTTGTCCGGTTCCGTGTCGAAGGACACTTTCTGGCCATCCTCAAGACCAGGAAGGCCCGACGCCTGCACGGCTGAAATATGGACGAAAACATCCTTCGCGCCATCATCGGGCGTGATGAAGCCGAAGCCTTTGGCATGGTTGAAGAATTTGACGGTGCCGGTCTGCGGCATGGGAAGCTCCTTTGGTCCCATAAAGTCCAGTCTCGGGCCGGCAAATGCCCGAGTGGAAATTTGTCCTTTATTTTAGCGCTATCGGCAAGAGAAAGTTTTTGGGGCTGCTAAAGTGCGTCGCGTTTGAAGGGATTCAGACGACGCTCGTTTAAGTCTTTGTTTTTATGAATGTCGTTTGCCTCAAGACCACCGCGCACTTTGAGCGACATGCATCTGGCAGAACTCGCGGCATGAAAAAGGCGCGACGAAAACCGCCGCGCCTTTCAAATTCAAATCCCTCTCCAAGCCAGGTCCAGGCATTGGAGCCTCCGTCATGCGTCAGGGACGCACGGCGCCCGATGGTTCAGGCAGCGCGGAGGTTGACCGCCTTGGGGCCCTTGCCCATGCGATCCGGCTCGACGTCGAAGGTGACCTTCTGGCCGTCGACGAGCGTGCGCAGGCCGGAGGCCTCGATCGCGGAAATATGGACGAACACATCCTTGGCGCCGCCATCGGGCGTGATGAAACCGAAGCCTTTGGTCGCGTTGAAGAATTTAACGGTGCCGGTCTGGGCCATTGGGGAAACTCCTTCACCCGTTCAGTCTGGTGGTCCTGCCCGCCGCCTGGCGCAATGGGCAAGTCCCGGTGGTTGCTTCGGCAGTCATGCATTGGCGCATGGTCAAACCCCCCGCCGAAAACGGGGCCGTCAGAGATTCACAGTATCGGGGAAAGGTCGTCCAAAACGTTCCGCTCTCCGGGTCGCAAATGCCCGAACACGGAATTTATCGCACGGAAACGTGAAGGTTGCAAGATAGCGCCGCGGGCCGCCACAATGGGCGCATCCCGACGCATGGATCGACTGACCTGAGCATCGATGCGGCTCGACATAGGCTTGGTTGCCGGCCGGGTCATCGGCCCAGAGCGCGGCCACGAATGGGCCAGATGTCGTGGCCATCAGCGGGATGGGGCTGATGGGTGCCATGGCTCCGCGCATCGTTTCCGGCGGGAGGCTGCAAACGGGGGTTGCATTTGGCAATGGAATGGCAAGGATCGTCTTCCCGGGACGGGATCGAGGGAGAGATCAACATGAAGTTTCTGGCGACAGTCTTTTCGCGGCAAGGTTTTGCCATCCTGTTCCTGTCGGCAATTCTTGCCGCCTGCACTGTCGTCGTCGATGAGGGACCAGGGCCGCGTCCGCGTCCGCCACGGCCCGAACCACAGTATTGCAGCAGGCAGTACGAGCCCGTCTGCGCCCGGCGCGGCGGCGACCGGCAGACCTTTGCCAATGCCTGCCTTGCCGACCGGGCCGGCTACCGCATCGTGCGCGACGGTCCGTGCCGCGACGGCGGTGGGGGCGGCGGCGGCGAAGAGCAGACGTTCTGCACCCGCGAATATGCTCCGGTGTGCGCGCGCCGCCACGGCGAACTGCGCACCTTCCCCAATGCCTGCGAAGCCCGCGCCGCGGACTATCGCGTCATCGACGGCGGACCGTGCTGACGGGAACTGGGCGTGTTTAGCGTTTTCCCACAAAGGGAAGGGAAAACCGAGGCGTTCGCTCACACCTCCGCTGGATACGCCCCGTCGGCCGGGCCAGCGTAAAGCTCGCTGCCGTCCTCGTCGGAAATGCGCAGGCGATCGGGGATTTGCGGCATGGCCAGCGTGTGGAACAGCGCGGTTGCGCCCTGCAGGGCGGCGCGCAGGTTCGGCGCTTCCAGCGATACCTTGTCGAGCGTGGCTTCGTCGGCGTCGCGCGACCGGTAGAACTCGATGACGAAGTTCAAGCGCGCCTCCGTGTGCGGGGTGTTGCGCAAACGTGTCGTGTCAGTCCGTCGCCTCACAAAGTGGGCGACGGGGGGACGCACGAGGCGCCCCTGGGCTGGTCAGCCCTTCGACTTCGGCTTCAGGCTACTCTCTGCCTGCTTGACCGACGAGCCGAACGGGGAGGCTGGCTTGGCCACGACCTTGTCCTTCTTCGGCTTGCGCGTTTCGCGATTGCTTCGCTGTTGACCTTTGGACATGTCGTGCTCCTGTTGTGTGTTGGCGTGGCTTTGCTGGGCGCTCAGACGACCGGGTTGTCAGTAACGACCGGGTTGTCGGCCGGTTCGAGATTGTCTTCCGTGGTGACCCGCTCATGGGTCTCCTGCTCGCTGCGGATGCGGTATTGCGGCGAGCCGTCCTTGACCGGCAGCCTGCTCTTGATCTGGAACAGTTCCGCGGTTTTCTGGACGAGGCCGGTGCGGCTCTTCATGCGGACAGTCTGACCGATCGCAAACTGGTGCGAGGGCGTGTCGGTGCGCGGGCGCGCATTCTGCTGGAAACGGATCATGCTGCATTCTCCCTGTCGCGCTTCAGCGCTGTTTCGAGTTCGAGGTAATCGATGGCGACAAGCTGGCTGGTGGTCGGGTTTTTCACGGCCCTTGCCGGCAGATGGATGAAGGTGGCGACGCGTCGCCAGGCAAGCCGCGACATGCCCTCGATCACCTCTTCGTCGTGATCAATGTCGTAGTCGCCGGCCGGCAGCTGTCCTTCCAGTCCGCCGAGCACGAAGGGTGCCGCGAAATGGGCGATGGAGTGGGTGGTGCGATCGGTCATTGTCTTGCCTTGATGCTTCCGCAGCGGCCCTGAAAAGCAAAAAAGCGGGGACGAGCCCCGCTTTCCTATTTCCGGCAATTGCTGAAAATAAGCCGCTTTCGAGAGCTGCCAGTACATCCGTGGTCAGCGTTCATCGAATTCGGCCGGATCAGATCAGTTGCAAATTGGCGGCCGATTCGCGGCCCTTGGTGTCACGCTCCAACTCGAACTGCAGCTTCTGGCCTTCGGCGAGGCCAGGAAAGCCGGCGCGCTCCAGCGCGCTGACATGGACGAAAACGTCCTTGCCGCCATCGGTCGGCTGAATGAAGCCGAAGCCCTTCTGGCCATTGTAGAACTTTACGGTCCCGGTGTTCATGTGGGTCTTTCGAGGGGTGAGATGAGGTCGCGGAACGCGGCCAGTATCGGTGATTTGGAATGAGATTGGCGGGTCGAGAACCTCTGACGCCGCGAGGTGCCAATTCTACCCAAAGCGATCCTGTACATATAGGCCTTTGCCGCAATTTAATCAAGGCGATTTAAAATAAAAATCGGGCTTCGCTCAGAAAATTGCTTTCTGTAACTTTCAGGAAAACGATGATACAAGCCCATAGATATCAAAAATTATTTGAAGTCTGGCGGGAACATTTCTCCCGGTATTTTTGTTTTATTTACGTATGAAAGGACGAGATTTCATGATTAACGAAACAACATCGGCAGGAGCTACAGTCGCGATCGGCCCATTGGCTAAACAAGCGACGGCAACGCCCATCCTGTCGCCGCGGCTGACCGTCAGGAGTGACGAAGCGGCAAAGCGAAGGGTCGCCGATACCGACGGAACGCTCCGGCGTGCCAGGCAAGTTGCGGAGGCCAACCGGCTGATTTGATCGCTTCTGCGCTGACGGATACCAAGCGAGCCTTGAACCTGAAGCGCCGATGGCCTAGATCGGTTCATCGTTTCACTGAAACGCCGAACCGATCTATCTCCTTGTTTGGCGCAATTCCGGACGGAAAACCGTTTCATACCTTTCCCGGAATTGCTTAGATCGCGGCCGGCGGAAAAACACGGCAGGTTTCCCATTAACAGAGATCAGAGAAGAGCGGCGGGCGCGGGAGCCAGATCTGGCGCTGGAGGACAGCCACCGCTGGGGCTGGACCAGTATGTGCAGCAGGCCCTGCAGCTGCACCAGGCCGGGCGACGGCAGGAAGCCGAGGCGCTTTACCGCCAGGTACTGGCGCGCAAGCCCAATCATGCGGCCGCGGCGCATTTCCTCGGCCTGCTGCTTCACCAGACCGGGCGCAGCGAAGAGGGGCTCGATCTCATCGAACAGTCGGTGAGCCTGCAGCCCACAAATCCTGATTTCCTCAACAATTTCGGCACGGTGATGCGCGATCTCGGCCGCATCGCAGCCGCCATCGATTTCTTTCGCGGTGCGGTGGATATCCGGCCGGACCAGCTCGCGGCGCGCGACAATCTTGGCTCGTCGCTGAAGCAGCTCGGCCAGTTCGAGGAGGCCGAAGCGATCTATCGCGGCACGGTCAGTCGCAATCCCTTCCATGTCCGCGCCCGCATCGGACTTGCCGAAACGCTGCAAGAAGCCGGACGTCTGGACGAGGCGCTCGCCGTCTTCCGCGAGGCGCTGACGATCCGGCCGAAGGACGCGGACCTGTTGCACGGGCTGGGCGTCGGGCTGATGGAAAAGGGCAAGCTCGATGAAGCCGCCGACCTGTTTCGGCAGGCGCTGGCGGTCGACCCCGGCATGGCCAGAGCCTGGCTGATGCTGACGCAGGTCAAGCGCCAGAAGGAGCGCGACAGCGAATTGACCGGCATGGAGGCTCAGCATGCCAAGGCGCCGCAGGATAGCCTGGCGCGCATGCAGTTGTCCTTCGGCCTCGGCAAGGCCAATGACGATCTGAAGGATTACGGCAGGGCCTTCGATTATTTCGCCGAAGGCAACGCGATCCGCCGCAAGGGCATCGACTACGATGCGGCCAGGACGCGCGCCGAATTCGAGGCCATGAAAGCAACCTTCGATGCCGGCTTCTTCGAGAAACACAAGCCCAGCTCGATTGCCGACGACACGCCGATCTTCGTCGTCGGCATGCCGCGCTCCGGCACGACGCTGATCGAGCAGATCATCGCCAGCCATCCCCAGGTCTATGGCGCCGGCGAGCTCAACATCCTGAAGATGGCGGTAGGCAAGCAGTTTCCGTTGACCATGAAGGGCGGCTTTCCGGCCGGGATCGCCGACATGCCCGACAAGGCTTTTGCCGAGGCTGGCGAAGCCTATCTCGACATGCTGCACGCCCGCTTTCCCGGCTTCAAGCATGTCACCGACAAGATGCCGGGCAATTTCCTGCTCGTCGGCTTCCTCCATCTGATGTTGCCGAAAGCCAAGATCGTCCATTGCGCCCGCGACGCGGCGGCGACGTGCCTGTCGATCTACAAGGTGCATTTCCGCGGCGACAGCCATCGCTACGGCTACGACCTCGGCGAACTCGCCGATTTCCACAACCTCTACACCGACATCATGGCGCATTGGCATGCCGTGCTGCCTGGGGTGGTGCATGATGTGCGCTATGAGGATTTCGTCGCCGACCAGGAAGGGCAGACGCGGGCGCTTATCGCCCATCTCGGCCTGCCGTGGAACGATGCGGTGCTGTCGTTCCACGAGACCGACCGGCCGGTGCGCACGGCATCCGCCGCGCAGGTGCGCCAGCCAATGTATCAGGGCTCGGTCGATCTATGGAAGCGCTATGGCGATCGGCTCAAGCCGCTGCTGGATAGGCTGGATTAGCGCGCGGGTGGCAGATTAACCCCAGCTTCGTCATGCACGGGCGGAGCAGCCGCGAAGCGGCGTCGCGCAGACCCGAGGATCCATTCCGGGACCTCGATCGAAGGATGCGGCGGAACGGAATTCTTCACCGTTTTCAATGCTTTAACGTGACGGCATGGATCCCATGGTCTGCGCCGCGTCGCTTCGCTCCTTGCTCCGCCATAGGATGACGAAGCGATGGGGGCTCAGTTGCTCAAAGCTCGATGAAGGGCTGGAAGCCGCCGAAGATCATGCGCTTCATATCGAACGGCATGGGGCCCCAATCGGGTGTCAAACGCGGGTCGGCCATCACCTTGGCCATCACCGTGTCTCGGCTTTGCCTGGATTCATAGACCGCCCAGGCGAAGACGACGATCTCGTCGTCAGTTGCCTGAACGGCACGCGGAAACGAGGTGACCTCGCCATAGGGCACGTCGTCGCCGATACATTCGACATAGGCGAGCGCGCCGTGTTCCATCCATATGGGGCCTGCGAGGTTGGCCAGCCTCTTGTAGTCTTCGAGTTTGGCCTTTGGCACGGCAAGCACGAAACCATCGACATAGGACATGGCATATTCCTCTTGCTGAAAATCGGGCGCCGGGCCGGCAGGGATGCGACCCGGCGCAGATGAGCGCATCACTCCTGGGGAAAGAGGTGCTGTTGCTCGCCTATTACTTCACCGGGGCGTTCATCGCCCAGGCAACACCAAAGGGGTCACGCAGTTGGCCCCAGCGGTCGCCCCAGAACATCACCTGCAGCGGCACCACTTCTTCGCAGCCGGCGTCGATGGCGCGCTGCCACCAGCTTTCGATGGTGTCGTCCTGGAGATGCAGCTGCATGGTGTAGCCCTGCGGGTTCTGATGCGGGTGGCCGTGCTCGGGGTAGGCGTCGCCCAGCATCAGCGTCGAGCCATTGATGTAGAGATGGATGTGCATGGTGCGGCCTTTTTCGTCCGGCGGATAGGCAAACACCTGCTCGGCGCCGAAGGCCTTCTTGTAGAATTCAGCGGCCTTGAAGGCTCCGTCCACCTGCAGATAGGGGGTTAATCCGCCGAGCACTTTCGGCGCGGGCTGAACGGGGGTCTGGTCAGTCATGTCTTGCTCCTCTTTGCGTTTGGCTTGGCCTTGCCAACCATAGGACGCATGAGGTGACGGCAATCCTACAGGGCCGCGAAATTTTTCTCGGCCGGGCCCGGACAGACCGGGCAACCGGCGGGATTGAGCGACAGAGGCAGAGGCAGGCTGATCGCGGTCATATGACCTTGGCCGAGAAGGTGGCCGCGCGGCGGCTGTTCTGCGCGTCGAAGAGTTCCGGAAAGCCGATGTCCTTGCGCAATTCGGCGGGCAGCGAGAGCAGGATGCGTTCGCTGCGATGGCGGGCACGTGCCGCCGCATATTGGGTTGCGATGCGACCGATGGATGAAAGAACCGACATGACATGATCTCCCTGGGTTGGCGCCGACATCATCGTGTCGGCATCCCAAGGACGCGGCAGGCTGAGGCGATCCGACAGATCGTCGGAACCTTTTTTCGCTGCACCGTCGGTGGCTCGAGGCGGGCCGCCTGCCTCAAGCCGCAGTCTCCAGGCTTTCGATCGTTTCAATATCTGCCTTCTTGGCCTCTCCCTCGACAGCAAGGTCGTAGCTCGCCTGCATGTTCATCCAGAACTGCGGCGTGGTTCCAAAGAACTTCGCGAGGCGCAGAGCGGTGTCGGGCGTTACCGGTGTCGTCTCGCTGGCCAGGCGCTCGATGCGCGTGCGCGGCACATGCAGCTTCTTGGCCAATGTGTAAGGCCTCAGGCCAAGCGGTACGAGATATTCCTCGCGGAGGATTTCTCCGGGATGGATAAATGGATTGATGTTCAGCATTTGAAACCTCAATGGTAGTCGGTTATTTCCACATCCTCGGCCTGCCCGTCCACCCAGCGAAAGCAGATGCGAAATTGATCGTTGATGCGGATCGAGTGCTGACCCGCACGGTTGCCTCTCAGCGGCTCAAGCCTGTTGCCTGGAGGCGTCTTCAGGTCTGATAGTTCGGCGGCATTGTCGATCATGAACAGCTTCCGCTGGGCTGATCGGACTAGGTCCGACGGGAAACCCTTCGGAGCCTTGCCGTTTGATACGGCCTCGCTGGTCTTGTCCTTGAACGAGCGTATCATCTGCCGTATCCGATATACGTATCTTTGCATGATACGTCTCGGAAGTCAAGAGAACGTCTCATGCCATGATACGATTGGCGTTTCATCCTGCCGCCAACCCTCAGCCACCCGCTTCGGCCACCGAGCGGAAGAAGTCCTCGGGATCCTCGACTTCGGTCAGCCGCCGCTTCTCGATCAGCCAGAAGCGGTTGCCGATGGCGCGGATGAAGGAGCGGTCATGCGAGGCGAGCACGCAACTTGCCTGATGCTCCAGCAGCTCCGCTTCCAGCGCTTCCTGGCCGTCTATGTCGAGATGGTTGGTCGGCTCGTCGAGCAGATAGAAATTGGGGTTGGCGAGCCTGAGCGCCAGCATCATCAGCCGCGTCTTCTGACCGCCGGACAGCACGCGGATCCGTCGCTCCTGCATATCGATGCCGACGCCGGCGCCGGCGAGCAGCGAGCGGGCGCGCTGTTCGCCAACATCGTAGCGGCGCGAGACCATCGCCAGCGGCGTGTCGTCGCCGCCGATGCCCGACAGCGCCTGGTCGCTATAGCCAAGCACGGTCGACGGCGTCACCTTCACGTTCTGCACCGCCTCTGGCTCGAGGATGGCGTTGCGGATCAGGGTGACGAAGCGCGACTTGCCGACGCCATTGCAGCCGAGCAGGACAATGCGATCGCCCTGGCAGATGTGGCGCTTGCCGGTCCTGAACAGCAGCGTTCCATCAGGGGTTTCCACTGCGGCGTCCTCGAGCGTGATTAGCACCTTTGCGTGGGTGCCCCGATTGGCGAGCTTGATCGCGCCAGCCGATTTCTCGCGATGCGCCGGGGCAGCCGCCTCTTCCAGGCGCTCGGCGCGTTGATTGAGCTGCTTGGTCTTGACCGTCAGCAAGTCACTGCCCGAATTGATGCCGATGTTGTTGAGCTTGGCGGCCTGCCGGCGCAATTGCTGCGCTACCTTCATGTCGCGCTGGAACTTGCGCTCGGTCGAGGCGTCGACGTCGTCGAGAGCCTGCCTTGCCCTGGAGTAGGGCAGGGCAAACACCGGCGACTGTTCCGGGCGTAGGAAGAGGGTCCGGTTGGTGGTGGCGTCGAGGAAGGCGCGGTCGTGGCTGGCGACGACGACGGGCACCTCGCGCGGCAGCGTGTTCAGCCAGGTTTCGAGCTGGCTGATCCTGGCCAGGTCGAGATGGTTGGTCGGCTCGTCGAGCAGCAGCACATCCGGATCGGTGACCCAGACGCGGGCGATCAGCGCAAGCCGCTGCCAGCCGCCGCTCAGCGCCTGCATTTGCCGTTCGCGCATCGGCTCGGGCACGTCGAGCGAATCGAGAACGACGTCGACGCGCCACATCTCGCTTTCGGCCTGCTCAGGCGGCAAGGCATCGGCCACCACCTGGTGGAACGTACGGTCGAGAAGGGCCGATGCAACGGACTGTTCGACATGGCCGACGCACAGGCCGCGCGTGCGGCTGATGTCGCCAAAGGTCGGCTCCATCTCGCCAGTCAAGCATTTCAGCAAGGTCGACTTGCCGCGGCCATTGGCGGCAACGATGCCGAGCCGGTCGCCGGTGCCGATGGTGAGGTCGAGATTGGCAAAGAGCGGCGCGCTCATGGTGACGCCGAGGGATTTGAGGCTGATCAGGGCCATTTTGATTTCTCTGGTCTTGCCGGAGCCAAGTCCGGTTCAATGCACTTTGACGGTGCGCGTGCAGGCCATCAGAACAGGCGTTGCAACACCACGAAGGGCAGACCAATAAAATCGAAGCGGGAAAAACCCGGACCGTCCCTGGTCAGCCCTGCAAGCTAGCTCGCAGGGCAGAAATCGGGCCACGCTGACGATGGTGACGAAAAAACGTAAACACGTGAGCCCTCCTTTCAAGACGTTCGAGTACGGGAGATGACTACACCAAGGGCGAGGCCGATGGCAAGGCTGCCGCTTTCATCCGGCGCGGGAATGGGTCGAGCACCAGCACGCAGCCGGCGATGATCGCCACCGCGCCGAAGGCCTGGACGAGGGTCAGCGACTCGCCGAGCATGACCGTGCCGACCAGCACGGCGATCACGGTCACGGCAAATTCGACGCTGATCGTCCTGGTGGCGCCGATGCTGGCGACCAAGCGGAAATAGACGACATAGGTCATTGCGCTCATGACGCAGGCAAGGATGGCGAGATAGAGGAAGTCGATGGCGCGCGGCATCGCCGGCACCGGCACGGCCAGCAGGAGCGGCAGCGTCATCAGTCCGCCGAAGAGGAAGGCGGCGCTGGTGAGTTCGAGCGAGCCGGCCGAGCGCAGATGGCGGTTGGCATAGTTGCTGCCGAAGGCCGCCGAGAAGGAACTGAACAGCGATGCGGCACAACCTAGCGCGAAGGATGTCGTGACGGGCACTGCCGGGAAGCCAACGAGAATGATGATACCGGCGGCACCGAGCAGCAGCCCGGCCAGCCCGTGGACGGTGATGCGCTCAAGCCCCCACAACTGGCCGATGATCATCGAGAACAGCGGGATGGCGGCAACGAGGATGGCCGCCATCGCCGTGCCGATGCGCGGGGTGGCATAGGACAGGCCGATCAACTGTGCCGCGACCGTCGTCGCGCCGACCACGGCGAAGTGCGACCAGCCGGCGCTGAAGTCGAGCCGGCGCCTCGTTGCTCCTGCCAGCAGCAGAAGCGTGATGCCGGCGATCAGGGAACGCAAGGTCACCGCACCGATCCAGCCGAAGGCATGCACCACCTTGAGCAGCACCAGGAACGACAGCCCCCAGGTGACGGCCAGGAAGACGTAGGCAGCGATGTCCTTGGGCTTCATTGTGTGGAGGGCCGTGGGGCTTGCAGGTGGAAGGAGAGAAGCTGCCACGGCCCGTATCGTTTCGACCGGCAACTGACAAGGGCTGGCGCATGGTCCAGCCGGCCGACCGTGCGGCTCCGAGATCAGACAGGTCTCAAGTGACCGCCACTCAATCCATGTTCTTTGTTGAGGTCGAGAAGGAAATGGCCGAATACCGTGCTGTTGCCAAGATCAACAACGATCACCAGAAGGGCGTTGAACCGGCCGGTGCCAATCAAGACTTGATCAAACCGATTTTGGGCGTCTCGGTAAACATAGTGAACGTCGTTCAGATAGGGCACGCCGATTTCGTCGAGATTTAGTGCGTCGACATAAGGCCATATGTCCACGATGGCATTCGCGGTAGCGGTGACATTCGTCATCGGCTCAGTGAAGCAAGCCTTGAACTCCTTTTCATCAAGTCTGCGAACGACGAGCATCACCTATTCTAGGTGATGGCTTTGGAAGTCCGCAACTAGCCGAAATCTACCGTTCAAGCCGGCATGCAAGCCTTACCGTCCCGGCCTGCCCGTCTTGCCTGGCCGGCGCTTTTCGCGGCGGGCGTCGCCGGGATCCTCATAGGAGCCAATGCCGGCGCGCTCGCGCTTGACCGGTTTGTCGCCCTCGATGGGTGTCTCGGTCCGCCGCACCGTCATCTCATCCAGCGAGTTCTTCTTGAACAGCGGTTTGGTGGCGTCGCCGGGGATGCCGAAATCGGAACCGTGCGCCTCTTCGGCCGACTGCTTCTTGAACAGCGAACGGGACACCGCGCCTGCGGGCGTGGGCATGTCGGTGCCCGGTCCCATGGCGTCGAGCGACGGCTTGCGGAAGAGGTTGGGCCGGGCAGCCTTGGCCGCCTCTTCGGCGGCACGTGCTGCGTCGAGCTTGCGGAAACGCTCCTGTTCCTCCGTCGTACGATGTTTGGCCACGCCCTTGTTGTGCTTGCCCTTTTCGCGGCCCGAGGCGGGACTTTGGCCTTCCATCTCGCGCGCCAGCGGGTCTTCGGAGATCGACAGTTCCATCTCGCGCAGCCGCTTGATCTCGTCGCGGATGCGGGCTGCCTTCTCGAAATCGAGATTGGCGGCGGCGTCGCGCATCTGCTTGTCCATGGCGTCGAGATGGGCCTTCAGATTGTTGCCCATCATGGCGCCGGCGCTGTCGGTGAACTGCGAGATGTCGGCGCGGACATGGTCCTTCTCGTAGACCGAGTCCAGGATGTCCGAGATGCGCGACTTGACCGATTCCGGCGTGATGCCGTTGGCCGCGTTCCATTCCATCTGCTTTTCGCGGCGGCGGCCGGTTTCGGCCATCGCCCGTTCCATCGAGCCGGTGACCTGGTCGGCATAGAGGATGACCTTGCCGTCGACGTTTCTGGCGGCGCGGCCGATGGTCTGGATCAGCGAGGTTTCCGAACGCAGGAAACCTTCCTTGTCGGCATCGAGAATGGCGACGAAGCCGCATTCGGGAATGTCGAGGCCCTCGCGCAACAGGTTGATGCCGACCAGCACGTCGAAGGCGCCGAGCCGCAGGTCGCGCAGGATCTCGATGCGCTCCAGCGTGTCGATGTCGGAGTGCATGTAGCGCACGCGGATGCCTTGCTCGTGCAGATATTCGGTGAGGTCTTCGGCCATGCGCTTGGTCAGCACGGTCACCAGCGTGCGGTAGCCGGCCTTGGTGGTGTCGCGGATCTCGCCGACGACATCGTCGACCTGGGTCTTGGCCGGGCGCACTTCGACCGGCGGATCGATCAGCCCGGTCGGGCGGATGACCTGCTCGGCGAAGACGCCGCCGGCCTGTTCCATCTCCCAGCCACCCGGCGTTGCCGAGACGGCGACGGAGAGCGGGCGCATGGCATCCCACTCCTCGAAGCGCAGCGGCCGGTTGTCCATGCAGGACGGCAGGCGGAAGCCATACTCTGCCAGCGTCGCCTTGCGCCTGAAGTCGCCGCGATACATGCCGCCGATCTGCGGCACGGTGACGTGACTTTCGTCGATGAAGACCAGCGCATTGTCGGGAATGTACTCGAACAGCGTCGGCGGCGGATCGCCCGGCTGGCGGCCGGTGAGATAGCGCGAATAGTTCTCGATGCCGGCGCAGGAGCCGGTGGCTTCGAGCATCTCCAGATCGAAGCGGCAGCGCTGTTCCAGCCGTTGTGCTTCGAGCAGCCGGCCGGCGCGCTCAAGTTCCACTAGCCGGTGCTTGAGCTCTTCCTTGATCGACTTGATCGCCTGGTTGAGGGTCGGGCGCGGTGTCACATAGTGCGAGTTGGCGTAGATCTTGACGCTCTTCAACTCGCCGGTCTTCTGCCCGGTCAGCGGGTCGAACTCGGTGATCTGCTCGATCTCGTCGCCGAACATCGAGATGCGCCAGGCGCGATCCTCAAGGTGGGCCGGAAAGATCTCGATCGTGTCGCCGCGCACGCGGAACGAGCCACGCACGAAGTTGACGTCCTGGCGCTTATACTGCTGCGCGACGAGGTCGGCGAGCAGCGCGCGCTGGTCGAGCCGGTCGCCGATCTGCATCTGGAAGGTCATTGCCGTGTAGGTCTCGACCGAACCGATACCGTAGATGCAAGACACCGAGGCAACGATGATGACGTCGTCGCGCTCGAGCAGCGAGCGCGTCGCCGAATGGCGCATGCGGTCGATCTGCTCGTTGATCGAGGACTCCTTCTCGATGAAGGTGTCGGTGCGCGGAACGTAGGCCTCCGGCTGGTAATAGTCGTAGTAGGAGACGAAATACTCGACGGCGTTTTCGGGGAAGAATTTCTTGAACTCGGAATAGAGCTGTGCGGCCAGCGTCTTGTTCGGCGCCAGGATCAGTGCAGGGCGCTGCGTCTCCTCGATCACCTTGGCCATGGTGAAGGTTTTTCCGGAGCCGGTGACGCCGAGCAGCACCTGGGTGCGATCGCTGTTGTCGACGCCTTCGACAAGGTCCTTGATCGCCGTCGGCTGGTCGCCGGCAGGTTCGAAATCCGACACCATCTTGATGGCGATGCCGCCTTCGGATTTTTCCGGGCGGGCAGGGCGGTGCGGCGTCCACAACACGCCATCCTTGTGCAGGGGATTGCCGGATTCGATCAGCGCCGACAGCGCGGCCACCGTAGCGGTGACGCCGCTCGAGGTCATCGTCTCGGCTTCTTCCAGCGAAATGTCGAGGCCGGCGACCGGGTTGAGGCCGGCTGCGGTGCGCTCCCTGGCTGTCGCT
This sequence comes from Mesorhizobium sp. P2_E6, assembly GCF_056403835.1. NCBI lineage: Bacteria > Pseudomonadati > Pseudomonadota > Alphaproteobacteria > Hyphomicrobiales > Phyllobacteriaceae > Mesorhizobium > Mesorhizobium sp. P2_E6. The sequence goes on along the minus strand of NZ_JBFUEQ010000008.1, from coordinate 172,104 downwards.
GCACCGCCCATCGAGGTGCCGCGCGCGGTGCGGCCGGGCGACGACGAACGCTCGGGGATCTTTTTCGATGGCTTCGGCGATTTGCCGCCGTCGCTCCTGCTGCCGAGGCGCCCCTCTTTCTCGGCTTCCTGCTCGATCTGCTCGGCCCAATCGGCGATCGAACCAGCCAGCGGCGTGCCCGACAGTTCGGCCTGCGGCATCTCGGCGAAGCCGCCCTTGTGCAGCGGCTCCGAGGCGTCGAGGAAATCGGTCAGCGGGCTGCGCCGCTTCGGGGCGGCGCGGTCGTCACTCGCCGTCGGCGGCGTTTTTTTGTCGGGGGATTTGGCCATGTCCCGAATATGGGATTTCCCGGCCAAAATGGAAAGAGCGCGATGGGGAGAGGCGTATCGGACAACGCTGCTCCTGACAGTAGGCTGTCAGGAGCAGGGCAGAAAGTGCGGCCGAATGCTTCTTGGTATTACGCGCCCCTGGCGGCGGATGCGACCTGCGTCGGCGAAGACGACAGGCGCGGCACCACAACGAGGCGCTTGATTTTGCCCTTCTTGAAGGCGGCGAGGAAGCGCGCATAGTCCTTGAAGGCGACGCAACCGCTCGACTGGGCGTAGCGGCCCCGAAGCAGGTAGGTATGGGCCAGCAGGCCGTCGCGATTGTATTTGTTGCGGCCATCGACCGGTGTCAGGCGCAAAGCCTCCACACCATGAAAGCGCGACTCGCGCAGCGACAGATTGTAGGTGTTGGGCGGTGTCGGTCCGCGGTTCTTCTGATCGGCATAGCGCGGCTGGTCCGCCATGGCGCCGACGCCCGAATGCGCCTCGAGCCTCGAGCCGTCAGGCATGTAGACGGTCTTGGCGCTGATGTCGTAGACGGCGACGCCATTGCCGGGTCCACTGCTGGAGCCCGGCGAGTTGAACAGGTTCTTGAATGCCTGGCCAAGGCCGCCGGAAGGTGTGTCGGGCTTGGCATAGGCCAGCACGTCGCCCTCGCCCGGCCTGCCTTGCCGCGCCGGCCTGGAGGGCTGGGCCCGTTGAACCGTCTCACGGGCGGGCTTCTGCTGCTGGACGGGCTTCGACGGTTGCTGGATGGGCTTCGACTGTTGCTGGATGGGTTTCGTCGACTGCTGTACGACCTTGGGCTGCTGCGGCGCGTCGAATTGCGGGCGCCGGGTCGGCAACGGCACGTCGTCGGTCAGCGCATCCGGCAGCGAGGCGGCATCGCCAGGCTGTGCCTGCTGGGTTTCGACAGGCGAAACCGCGACATCGGCCGAGGACTCGGTCATAGGCAGCGGCGAGGCGAACGCCTCGTCGTCGACCTGCAGCGACTGGACGAGGGCAAGCGCCAACTGCGCGCTGTCTGGCGTCTGTGCGTCCGACTGGGCAAAGCCCATCGGCTGCGGCGCCGTCTGCACGACGACGGAGCCGGTATCCATCCGGGCGAAGCGTTCGGCCGCTGGAGCCGGCATGTCATCCGACAGGCTGGCCATGACCTTGACGGACGGGACTAGGGACGCTTCAGCAATTTGCGGCGCAACGGTGGAAATGACCGGGCGCGCGGATGCGTCGGCCGCGACGACAGGTTTTCCGGCGCCGGCAAAGGCAGCGGCGAGTTTGGCCGGCGACAGCGACGCCTCCATGCGCTCGAAACGCTCTTGCGATTTCGACTTTACAACCATCGGGGCTGGCTTTGCCTGCACCACGAGGCGAGCGGATTTCTCAGCCTGCGGGTTTAACGCAGCCAGCTTGAAGCAACTCGCGCCGCATTGCACGGAATGATCGTGCAGCGCCTGCGTGCCGCCATGGGCACTGGCCAGCACGAACGGCGCCGAAGATCTCAGAAAGCGCTGCTTCAACGGATCGGCAAGGGCAAGCGCCCCCGGCATCGAAAGCGTCTGCGGCAGGCCGCCTGATGTCGCCGACAGCGAGGCGCCGACGGAACTCAGGCCAGCCATGGTACCGACCAGCCACAGGCCAATGGCCGCGCTAACACCGGGCACCGCGACCCAGCGGACGATCCGTTCAGGGTTGAAGGAAGAGGACCGTGGCGCGTCGCAGGCGGTCTCGCCGTCCCAACGCTCGTCCCCGCCAATTTTTTTACTCAAGAACGCCATGCACCAATCTTGCTCCAATCGGCTCCCACGTCCGCGGCTGTCATAGCCGCGACGACCATTCTGTGAGTGATCCCAGGTGGTCCCCGACGCGTTTATCGCGCCTGTCGTTAGTTGCCGATTGCTTCAAAATATGGACAAAGTTGGTTAATCAATCCCTCTCAAAACCAAACGAACGACGTGGACTTTTTGCCTCAAAAGGCTTGTCCACGACCATCAACGCGGCATTGGAGCCCCTCCAATCCTGTTTTGCTGCCTGTTTTTGCCGCCCAAGTCAAGCAAAACAGCCTTTGCTAATTTACCAAAAAGGCCGTTCAGCGAGTCATGCGACAATGTCGCGCGCCATTGAGTGCTGCTGAACAGGCCGTCGGCATCGGCAAAACTGTTGCCCGCCTGCCACAAATTCATCGCCCGGACGGTCGCCCCTCGACGGCCATTGACTCGTTTTGGGAGGCAGTGCAATCGGATTGAAATGCTTGGGTTTGAGGTGGCAAAGGCCACTTTTGGAGGCTTTTTAATGAAGCGTCGGGACTTCTTGACGCTGTCGGCGGGGGCGGCGGCATTTTCCATTCTTCCTGGCGCCGCTAGGGCTAGTGTGCCGGTGCCGTATGATCGCAACGCCGAAGTGCCGGTGAACGACAAGAAGGCGTTCATCGAGTGGATGGTGGCCAATCGAGGCGAGGACCCGAAGTTGCTGGCCGAGCGCTTCGATCGCTTCCAGATCATGGTCTACAACAAGGACGTGCTGGACGACCGCAACAAGCGCGCCTTCCTGTTGACGCCGCGCGAGGAGTTCGTCCTGCCGCAGAATCTGGCGCGTGCCTATGATCACGCCTTCCTCGACATCGGCTATGGCGTGACCATTTCCGGCCCGCATCTGGTCGGACGCATGACGACGGCCATCGACGTCAAGCTCGGCGAATCCGTGCTCGAGATCGGCACCGGCTCCGGCTACCAGTCGGCCTATCTGGCCAATTTGACCGACAAGGTGCACACGATCGAGATCATCAATCCGCTGGCGCAGCGCACCCGCCGCACCTATGACGCGCTGATCGAGCGCGGCTACAGCGAGTTCGGCTCGGTCACCAGCCGCAACGCCGATGGCTATTACGGCTGGGAAAGCGTTGGGGCGTTCGACAAGATCATCGTCACCTGCGGCATCGACCACATTCCGCCGTCGCTGTTGCAGCAGCTCAAGCCGAATGGCGTCATGGTCATCCCGGTCGGTCCGCCAGGCGCCCAGCATGTGCTCAAGGTGATCAAAGAAGAGCTCGCCGACGGCACGTTCAACATCGTCCGCTCGGACATCTATAATGGCAAGGTGGTGCCTTTCGTGCCCTTCACCAAGATGGAAGGCGACCAGATCGTCGGCACGCACAACAGCTGAGCCGGCCGTTTGGTAAGGCCTTGCTGAACCGCCAGATAAAAAGGCCCGCATGGCAGCCGTCGCACCGATCTCCCGACCAAGCATCGCCTCACTGGAGGCGCCTGGTCTCGCGCATTACCTCGCAATCGGCCTGATTGCCGGCGCCATCATCGCGCTGCAGATATCGGTCATGCGGGTGTTCGCCGTCGGCAGCTGGTCGCATTTCGGTTCCCTGGTGGTCAGCCTCGCCATGCTTGGCTTCTCGCTGTCCAGCGTCGTGATCTTCGCCGGCAAGGACTGGTTCGACAGGCACTGGCAAGGGGCCGCCACGGCGGCGCTGCTGCTGGTCGGCCCGCTTGTCGTCGCCTCCAACCTCGCTGCCCAGACGGTGCCGTTCAACGCCATCTTCCTGGTCTCCGATCCCGAGCAGAAATGGCGGCTGCTGGCCAATTTCCTGCTCTATCTCCTGCCGTTCCTGGCCGGCGCGTTCTTCCTCGGCATCGTCTTCCTGAAAAGCCGCACCGCCTTCAGTCGCGTCTATTTCGCCGACCTCACCGGCTCCGGGCTCGCCGGCCTCGTCGTGCTGGTGTCGATGTATCTGTTTTCGCCTGAAACCATCATCGTCGTGCCGCTGCTGTTGTGGGCCGCCGGTTCGCTGCTGTGGTTCTTCGCCTTCGGCGCCTGGAAGCGTGTTGTCGCCGGCGCGGTTGTCGCGGCGCTGTCGATCGCCGGCTACCTGATGCTGCCCGGCCTGCTCGTCATACCCGACATCGCGGTGTCGCAATACAAGGGCGTCGCCTATGCCCGCAACTTTCCGGACGGCAAGCGCATCTACCGCAGCGTCTCGCCGTTCGGCGACCTGCAGGTCTATGCCAGTTCCTACATGCATTTCGCGCCGGGCCTGAGCGACAATGCCGCCTTCGGCATGCCGGAAGTTCCGGCCAACACCTATGTCGGCATGTATCGCGACGGTGACGGGCCGGAAGGCATCATGCGCAATCTGGCGCCGGCCGAGCAGGTCTATTTCCGCTATCTGCCGATGCACTATCCCTATGTCATCAAGGCGAAGCCCAGGACGTTCGTCGTGCAGTTCGGTGGCGGCATCTCCACCCAGGCCGCGCTCAACGCCGGATCGACCTCGGTGACCGTCGCCGAGAGCAACCCGATGACATTGCGGGCGTTCCGCGACCCGGTGCTGAAGGATGTCACAGGCGACATCCTGGCCGAGCCGCGCATCAAGGTGATCGACTATGACGGGCGTCTGTTTCTCGCCAACACCGGCGAGCGCTACGACGTCATCGATCTCAGCCTAGCCGACAGTGTCGGCCTGTCCAATCCGGGCGGTTTCGCCATCTCGGAGAAATACGCCTACACGCACGAGGCAATGCTGAGCTACATGCATGCGCTGGCCGACGGCGGCGTGCTGTCGGTGACCCTGTGGAACAAGGAAGAGCCGCCGAAATCGGTGCTGAAGCTCTATTCCACCATCGCCGAGGCGGCCCGGACGTTCGACCGCCAAGGTGCGGCCAACGATATCTTCGCCGTGTCGAGCTATCTCTCGACAACCACGGTGCTGTTCAAGCGTGGCGGTTTCAGCGCGGCGGAAATCAAGACGCTGCGCGACTACACCAAGTCGATGTCGTGGGAAGAGGTCTACTACCCCGGCATGCCTTATGACGGCTCGACGGCGCAGAAAATCCTCGACGACTATCGCGCCTCGATCTTTGGCAGCGGACAGGATGCGACGCTGACCCAACCCGCCGCCGATGCGACGGCGCCGGCCGACCCGACCGCTCCCAACGCAGCCTGCGACCCGACCGCGCCGGCCGATCCGACCCTCGATGCCTGCGCCGATGCTGGCGGCGATGCCGGCCCCGACGTGCTGCCGGCCACCGCGCTGCAGCGCATGACCTGGCACGCGCTTTTGACGGGCGGCTGGGCGAAGCTTGCCAGCGATTATGTGTTCGACGTGCGTCCGCTGAGCAACGACCAGCCCTACTTCGCCGCTTATGTAAAGGTCGCCGACCTGCCGCTGACACTGGACCGGCTCGACCTGTTCCAGGACGACTGGGGCTATCTGCTGATCTGGGCGACGCTCGGCATCGCCTGCATCACGGCGGCGTCGCTGGTGCTGCTGCCAGTCATCTTCGGCTGGCGCATCGTGTTCTCGCGCTCGCGTGGCAAGCTAGGCACCATCCTTTACTTCGCTTGCCTCGGCCTCGGCTACATCATGGTCGAGGTCGGGCTGATCAGCCGCTTCACCGTGGCGCTCGCCAATCCGACCGTGTCGGCCTCGGTGCTGATCTCATCGATGCTGGTGTTTTCCGGTCTCGGCAGCCTGTTTGCCGAGCGCATCTTCAACCGCGCCCGGACACTGTTGCCTGTCCTGCTGCTCGCGATCTGCCTGCTGCTGCTGGCTTACGGCTTCACTCTGTCGCCGGTCCTCGACTGGATCGGCGCCTATCCTTATGCCGTCCGGCTGCTGCTCTGCTTCCTTCTGGTGTCGCCGCCGGCCTTCCTGATGGGCATGCCGATGGCAACCGCCATGACCTGGCTGGCGCGGCTGGGCAAGGAGCATCTGTTCGTCTGGGCCTGGGGCATCAACGGCTGCTTTTCGGTGATTGGCTCGGCCGCCGTGCCGATCGTCGCTACCAGCTTCGGCCTCAGCGCCGTGCTGCAATGGGCGGCGATCGCCTATCTCGTCGCCATCCCGGCCTTCTTTGCCGTGCTGTTGCCGTCGAAGGCACCAGCCATCCGGCTGGTGACGGCCTGATGCCCGACCGGCGCGCCATCGTCGCAGGACTGCTGGCCGCGGCGGCGTTCCCGGTAGCGGGCGAGGGCGCGCGCTTGCGCAAGGCCTTGTCGGCCATCGTGCCGTTCAAGACATCACCCTTTCCCTATCGGGGAAAGCTGCCCGATGGATCCGGGCCTTTTCTCGACGTGACATCAAACGGCCGGCGCGGCCACACCTCGCCGCGTGGTGGCATCTACTGGGAAGACGAGACCTATTCCGACCGCAGCACGCTGCTGGCGGCGCCACGAGGGTTCGATCCGGCCAGGCCGGCGGTCATCGTGGTGTTCTTCCATGGCAATGGCGCCACCTTGCAGCGCGATGTCGTCGGCCGCCAGCGGGTTGTCGCGCAGGTCGAAGCGTCCGGCCTCAACGCCGTGCTGGTGGCGCCGCAATTCGCCAGCAACGCGCAAGACTCGAGCGCCGGCAATCTCTGGACGCCCGGTCACTTCGCGATGTTCATGGCCGAGGCAGCGCAAGGCCTGGGCAAGTTGACCGGCGCCAAGGCGGCTAAATTCGACGCTATGCCGGTGGTGCTCGTCGCCTATAGCGGCGGCTACAATCCCGCCGCCTTCGTCCTAGGGAATGGCGACATAGACGGCCGCCTGCTCGGCGTCATCCTGCTCGACGCCGTGTTCGACGAGGCCGACATTTTCGCCAACTGGGCCGCGCGCCACAGGAAGAGCTTCTTCGTCAGCGCCTATGGAAAATCTTCCGCCTCCGGCAATGTGCAAATCAGACAGTTGCTGGCGGGCCAGGGCATCGACGCCAGTTCGGATCCGCCGCGCCGCCTCGAAGCCGGTACCGTCGCCTTGCTTGCCTCTGACGCCGCCCACGACAGTTTCGTCACCCGCGCCTTCGTCGCCAATCCATTGCAATGGTTGCTCGGCCGGCTGCACGGATTTGCGCTTTAAGTCGGGCTCACGCGGGCAGGGCGCCATCGATGCCGATATCGGCAATTGCTGCCAGTTCGGCGGCGACGGCTGCGGCGCGGCGCGCCTTCGGGCTATGCTGTGGCCAGACGAGGCGGCGCCTGATCATCAACGCCGGCACATCCCTTGCAATCTCGATGAGATGGCCGGGATCGAGATGACGCCGTAGCACCAATTCGCTGGCCAGCAATGCTCCCATGCCGGCAATCGCCGCCTGTGCCGCGACGATCGTTAGCCCAAAACGTGGGCCCTGGTCGATGTCTTTCCGTTGCCGGCCGGCGGCAGTGAACCAGTCGCGCCAGGCCGGGTAGACGTCGTCGCCCATCGTCGGATCGATGTGCAGCAGCGGCATGCTGTCCAGCACCTCGGCCACATCCGACCTGATTTGGCCGCGAACCAATGCAGGCGCGCAGGCTGGGATCACCCGTTCGGTGAACAGGTCGAGCGATGCGAGATCCGGTGTTGCGCCCTTGCGATAGCTGATGGCGAGGTCGACACCTTCCTCCAGCATGGTATCGAGCGCAACGGACGCAACGATGCGCACGTCGAGCTTGCCCAGCGCCGCGCGCACTCTGCTGAGGCGGGGCGCGAGCCAGAGCGAGGCGAAGGACGGATCGGCTGAGATGGTGAAGGTCTCGGCCCGTCGTTCGAAGCGCAGCCGCCGCATGCCGGAAGCCAGCGCGTCAAAACCGCGGTCGATGTCGGGCAGGGCGGCCTCGGCGGCGCGGGTCAGCACGATGCCATTGCCTTCGCGCCGCACCAGTTTGACGCCCAGCCGCTCCTCCAGCTGCCGGATCTGATGGCCGATGGCGCCTGGAGTGACGCCCAGCTCCTCGGCAGCGCGCGTCAGGCTACCAGCCCTGGCGGCGGCGAGTAGCGCCCGCAAGGCGGATAGGGGAAGATCCCGGAGTGTCATGGATTGAGTTTAACTCAAAAGTTGGCGAAGGGAACTCGTTTGAATCACCGTTTTCAGGGATCTAAGATCGTTTAAGAAATTCAATCGTAGGGACCGCTGCAATGCTTGACACGCCAAAGCACCCATCAAGGCATTCGACTTCGACCACGCCGATCCGCGCCATGCGTGCCGAAGGCCAGCGCGTCGTCGTCGACCTGGCGGACGGCCGAACTGGAAAGCTTTCGACGCGCTGGCTGCGGCTGGCTTGCGAATGCGATGCCTGTGGCGACACTGTCTCCGGCAAGAGATGGCTGACACCGGCCGATATTGGCGCAAGCGTTCGAGCCAGCTCAATCAATGTCACGGCGGGCGAGGTGGGTGTCGTCTGGGATGATGGCCATGTCTCGCACTTCGGAGCTGAATTCCTGGCAGACCATGCCGGCGCTGGCTCAGGCCCGGCCCGGTTCCAGCCGCAATTGTGGAGCAGCGACCTGACCGCGCGGCTTGGCCGCTTTTCATTCGACGCGGTTGTCGAGGACGACGAGATGCTGTTCCATTCGCTGCGGGCGTTACGCGATCACGGCATCGCGATGCTGACCGGGGTTCCCGCAGAAACGGAAGCGACGGCGCGGGTCGCCGGCCGCTACGGGCCGATCCGCGAGACCAGCTACGGCAAGGTGTTCGACCTGATCTCGCGGCCGGATGCGCGGGTGGCGGGAGAGACGGCTCGGGCGCAGATCCCGCATACGGACGAGCCGTTCCGTTATGCGCCGCCGGGCTTCATCTTCTTCCACGCCATCCGCACCGGTGCGGGCAGCGGCGGCACCTCCCTGATGGTTGACGGCTTCCATGTTGCCGCGCTGATGCGGACGCAGACGCCGGAACTGTTCGATCTGTTGACGCGGCACGGCGTCACCTTTCATCGCGAGCATGCGGGCGAGGTGTTCTTCAGTGCCGAGGCACATGTCATCAGCCTCGATGCAACCGGGGTCGTCACCGGCGTCCGCTACAACGACCGCTGCCTGGCGCCACAGACGGCCTCAGAGGATGAAATCGATGGCGTGATCGAGGCGCTGGCCGAACTGACGCGGCTGATCTGCGATCCGCAAAACCAGTTCCAGCACCAGCTGCAGCCGGGCGAGGTGCTGGTCTTCGACAATCAGCGTGTCATGCATGGCCGCAGCGCCTTCGATCCGATGCTGGCGGTGCGGCATCTCAGAAGCTGCAACATCGACCGCGACGGCGTGCACAGCGCGTTTCGCACGCTGGCCCGCCGGTTTACGCCTGAAGAGGCCGAGACGGTGCTCTATCAGGGCGCGATTTTCTAGCGTCCTGCCGTTGCCCTTAGTTGAACCACAGGGCAAAAGTCAGAAAACCGCTACCGCCGAACTGGCGCTGGATCTGGTTGAATTCGTCGCTGGTCAGGATCTTGCCGCTTTCGAGATAGGGCGCGATGGCCGGGCCGGTGATCGACAGCACCAGGTCGAAGGGTTTTGGCTCGTCGAAGAAGCGCTTCATGTTGATGCCCTTGCCGGTGATGCGGAAATGCGGCAGCAGCAAGCGGCCTTCCAGGAGATCCTCGGCCATGGTCAAGGTGGCGAGCCAGGCCTCGACCTGTTCTTCGCCGACTTCAAGGCCGGTGAGCGGGTTCTCACCCTTCTGCTGCGGTCCCGGCAGCCATTCGCGGTCGTTGTCGGTCTCGGCGCGGATCGCCTTCCAGTCCTCGCGCGACAGCCGGATCATTTCGAGCAGGTGGCGACGCGCCGCTTGCCGGCGCTCGGGTTCGACAACCGGCCAGTTGACCAGATGCACCAGCGAGATGAAATCGGCGATGCGCCATTCCGACGTGAAGATGCTGCTGCCCATGTCGCTGCTCGGCGGCACGAGAATGTCCTGCAACGGCAGTTTGGCGCGCGGGAACAGCATGTGGAATGAGCCGTCGAAGGTGCTCCTGAAATCATGCGCCAGCCAGAAATCGGCCTGCGCCATCAGGAATTCGGCATAGCCCTGCAGCCAATAGCCGTCGGCGCGGTCGAAGCGGAAGGTGAGCGCGGGTACTGCTCCGTCCGGTGCGCTGCCGCCGCGCGACAGCGAGGCCATGATTGCGGCCATGCTCTCATCCGGCGTGATCGCGCCGTCCTCGTTGAGGTCGATGCCGACATGGGTGAGATCAAGCACCATGCCGATATCGGCATCGGCCGGGACCGAGCCCAGCGTTGCGGCGGATTTTTCCAGCCGGTCGCGGAAGCCGACCAGAATGGCGCGGAACTGCTCATAGGTCAGCGGCTCTGGGTTGGGATTGTCCGGCACCGGCAGCCGCATCAATGGCAGCATGAAGGATTGCGGGCTTTCGAAACCATGGCGGTGCAGGCCGCTGGCCAGCAGCTCCAGCGCGGTGAAGAACTCGCCGGCGCCGGCCGCGTAGGCTGACGCCGGATCTTTTGGAGCGGCGGCCTCCAGCGTCGACAGGGCGGTGTCGCGCGCGGCCACGGTCTTGGCCTCGAACAAGGCGGTTGCCGCTTCGGGCATGGCGGCGCGCGCGGACGACAAGGGCACCAGCAGAATGAAAGCGGATGCCAGCAGGCTTGCTGTTCGTGTCATCTTTTCCCCCATGCGTTGGTCGCGTCGGCGAACATACACGCATTTGCAGTGCCGCGCCTCTCAGCGCCGAGGCGCAGACGCACGATTGTCGACGGATGCGCTTCAACCCTCGAGCCCGACGGTCTACACAGGGCAAACGATTGGGCATGGGCGTGTCGAACTATCCGCTTTCCTACAAACTGTCGTGGCTGCCGCGCTTTCTGAAGCCCTCGCTCGGCGGTGATGCCAGTGGGTTCTCGCCGATGGCCGCGACGATGATGACACCACCGCCGAAGCGGGCGGTGCGGCTCGCCTTCATCGGCGACATCTCGGCGGTGGCCAACCGCGGCGCGCCGGACTGCGATCCGGCGATCAAGGCGTTGCTCGGCGCTGCCGACCTGGTGATCGGCAATTGCGAAAGCCCGATCGTGGACGGACCAAGTGCGGTGCTGGGGACAAGACTCGGCACGCACCATGCGATGAGCGAGCGCTTTCTGGTCGAGACGTTGGCGGCCGTTGGCATCGCACACGAAAGGCTCGTGCTGTCACTGGCCAACAATCATGTACTCGACCAGGGCGTCGCCGGTTTCGACGCGACGGTGGCGGCGCTGAAGCGGCTCGGCATCCGCAGCATCGGCCTGGCAGCCAATGGTGCGTTAGTGCCTGTCACCGTCGGCCCGCTGACATTCGGCTTCGCGGCCTTCACGCTGTGGCGCAACGCCGATGAAGACCTGTTTGCCGGCCGCGTGTCGATGGAAAGCGATCCAGCGCACTGGCCGCGCGAAGCCGTCGATCTTCTCTGCGCGGTGCCGCACTGGGATTGGGAGTTCCGGCATTTTCCGCGCGCCAAGACGCAGGCGCTGGCCAGGCGGCTGGCCGGGCAGGGCGTCGGGCTGATCGCCGGCCATCATGCCCATGTCATACAACCGGTGGACCGCATCGACCGGACGCTTGTCGCCTATGGGCTCGGTGATTTCCTCGGCACAGCCCTTGCCCGCCAGCCATGGCCGGGGCGCATTGGAGGAATGTTCATCGTCGATGTCAGTGCCGATGCCGGCACGCGCGGCGCGATCGCGTCTTACCAGTTGCATCCCTTTGTGCGGCTGCGCGCCGGTGATCATGAGCGGCTGCTGCCGGTCGAAGGGTTGACGGGGCGGATGCGCGGCAAGGTCAAGGGCCGGCTGGAGGCGATTTTCCCTTCCCCTAGAAGCGAGGAAGGGGTCACCGCCTAACCGTCTGGCGGCCTCGGCAAAACCGACTATCATGCGCCGGCAGCGGCAGGCTTGCGGGGGGATGGCGATGGAAACAGCGGATTTCATGCCGAGCGAGGCGGTCACGGCCGGCATCCGGAAAGACATCGAGACCCATGAGGCGGCGAGGGCTTCGGCGGTCCGGCAGGTGCGCTGGCGGGTGCCGCTGTTCGTCGGCCTGGTGCTGGTGTTCGTGGTGCTGGTCGCCTGGCTGTTCAACAAGGTCGCCGACCCCAACGAGCAATGGTTCTCGACGCCGCATGTGTTTCTTTATGTCATCGGCTTCGCGGCTTCGATCCTGCTCTACTTCCAGGCCATGAAACCGGCGACGCGGCTGCAGCAATCGTTCCGCGAGACGCTGCTGCCGATCATCTTCGGCTTCATCGCGGACATGCGTTACCAGCATGGAGGCAGGCCGAACTCCTTCGACCGGCTGCCGCGCGAGGCGGTCGGGCCTTTCAACCGGCAGTCGTTCGACGATGTCGTTTCGGGGCGCTACGAGGAGTTTCCGTTCGAGCTTTACGAAGCAGAACTACGGGAAGGGTCGGGCAAGGGGTCATCGACAGCCTTCAAGGGTGTCATCGTCGCTTTCGAAGCGATCGAACCGTTCCCGGGAATATTGGTGGCGACGCGGCGGACCAATGCGGTCGTCGGCTTCTTCCGCGGCATGTTCGCCAGCAAGATGCAGGACTTGTCGTCCGGTGTGCCCGAACTCGACGCCGCCTATGAATTCCGCACCGACAACACCGAGGCTGCACGGCCGTTGGTGACCGGCCGGCTGGCGCAGGCGCTGAAATGGCTGGGCGAAACCTGGCCGGACGATCCGGCCCGCGTCGCGCTCAACGGCAGCGACGGTTTCCTGCTGCTGCCGCAGACGAAGAATTTCTTCGAGCTGCCGGCTATCGCGGTGCCGCTCGACTACACCAGGCATGTTGCGCCGATGATCGCCGACATGGGCGCCATGCTGGCGACGGCAGCGCTGGTGCGCAAGATTGGCGCGAAGGATGGGGAGACGGGTTAGTCAGGTGACGCGCGTCAGCAGTCGAAGCCATAGTTCTGGCGGTAATAGTCGACGTCTTCCTTCGACATGGTCTTAAACAACACACAGACGGTGAAGCTGCCGACTTGACGGCCGTTTCTGGTGTAGCCCCAGTCGGAAATATCTCCCCGGGTGAATTCGAGTTCCTGGCCGGCTACGACGTTGTGCACGCTCTGTGGCTCGTTCGCCAACGTACCTGCAAATCCGGTTGCGGTGCGGTGGAAGGGGATGATCCAGAAATGTTCCGCGGCGTCTCCGTCCCTGACCTCGACCTTCAATTTGAAGTCTGATGTCAAAGGTGGGGGAGCCTCCGACAATGTCAGGAATTCATCCAGCCCTGCGCGAGCCTGCGCTATGGCCGCCGCCATATCCGGATCGTCCCTGGCGACGCTGACAACCTTGTCGCCGCCCTGATTAGAATTTTGCGCCTCGGCCAATCCCGGAGCAAGCGCCAGCATCAGGGATATCATGGTCCGGACTGCAAGCTTCATGGACGGTCCCCTTCATCGCGACGGTCGACACCATCTTGCATCCGTTCCCGGTCTGCAACCAGGGCGCGAGTTTCATCCCGCATTTGGGGGCGGTTTGAACTGATCCATGAAACAAATTTTGTACCGATGATCGGCCAGCAGTCTGTTTCGTGATGCCGCCCGAGGTGGATTGCGGCTGCCGCGTGGTGATTGAAAGCTGCCCGCCACAATCGGCCAAGTGACTCTTTTCGTGGAAAGAAGTGCACTTGCTGGAGGGAACCGAAGCGGCCGGCAGTTGTATCGACGGCAGGCAATGTGTCGGAATTAAGCCTATGATATTGTTTGCGAAAATTCACTCAACGTGATTTGCGGAGGAGGAGTTTTCCGTTTCAGTTTCAGGCCGTTCGGTGCTGTCGTTTCTCGAAATGGCAGCCCCGGAAAACCGAAACAGCACGGAGTGCTTACCGATGAAGAAGACCCTCGCAACCACCGCCGCCCTGCTCGCCTTCCTCGGCACGGCCTATGCCGCGACCGTTCAGGGCACCATCCAGTCGGTCGATCCGACGACCAAGTCGATCACCCTCGACGACGGCAAGATCTACCAGCTGTCGCCGGAAGCGGCGGTCGGCAAACTGAAGGTCGGCGCCAAGGTGGCGGTGACGGTCGATGACAAGACCGGCATGGTGACGTCGATCAAGAAGTCTTCGTAAGCCCGATCTTTGATAGTAGGGCGCTGTCCCTCATCGCCAGGCAGGCGGATGAGGGGCAGCGCAACTCTTCGAGATCACCTTTGTGACGCCTGAACCTCATTGCTGGCCGCCTTGATGCCGTAACGGCGCCTCGGCTCCGCCATGCACCGCTATGGTTTTTGTCAAAGAGCCGCGCTATCCCTTGGCCAACGGGGGATATCCATGGCCGAGGAACAAAAAGGGTTTCGCCTGTCGCGGCGATTGCTGCTGGGTGCGGCCGTCTTCGGCGGCGCGGTGCTGTGGGGCGGCACCACTGTGGCGCGGCTGGCACGAGGGCCTTCGGGACCGAAGAACGCCGGACGCATCGCCGATGTCGACGGCATCGCACTGCCGCTGAAGCCGATTGCCAGCCCGCCGGCCTTCGATCCTTCGCTGCCCTGGTCGGCAAAAGGCGGCGACATCAACGATGCCAGCGGCCTGTCGAAGACGCCGGTCTATGGCGTGGTCGAGGTCAGCGAGGAAGACCACATCGCCAAGGCGCTGGCCTTCGCGCGCGCCAACGGGCTGAAAATCTCGCTGGCCGCCATCCGCCACTCGATGGGCGGGCACGCCTTCGACGACAACGCGCTGGTGCTCGATCTCAGAAAGTTCAACAAGGTCACCGTCGATGCCGCGGCCAAGACCATGACCCTGCAGCCGGGCGCGCGCTGGCACGATATCCAGAACCTTTTGCATCCGCGCTTCGCGGTGAAGGCGATGCAGTCGACCGACATCTTCTCGGTCGGCGGCTCGCTGTCGGTCAACGCGCATGGCATGGACCATCAGGCCGGTTCGGTTGCCGGCTCGATCCGCTCGATGCGGGTGATGTTGGCCGATGGTTCGGTGACGACCTGCTCGCCAACCGAGAACATGGAGCTGTTCCGCCACGTCGTCGGCGGCTACGGCCTGTTCGGCGTGGTGCTGGAGGCGACGCTCGATATCGTCGACAACACGGTCTACCGCACCTCACGCGAGATCATCAAATCGGACGATTTCCCGAAATTCTTTGCCGACGTGCTGGAGCCGAACAAGGAGATCGGCCTGTTCTACGGCCATCTGTCGACGGCGCCGGGCAATTTCCTCGAGGATATGATCGTCTATCGCTACGACAAGGTGGCCGACCAGCCGCCGGCCGACCAGCCTGAGATCGGCGAGCCGGGTTCGGTGGGGCTGAAGCGGGTGCTCATCAATCTGGCGAAATGGGGCAGCCTGTTCCAGGAGCTGAAATGGTTCACCGAAAAGACACTGGAACCGAAATTCGAAAGCTGCACGGTGGCGCGCACTTCAGCCATAGCCGAAGGCGAGGCCTGTCTCGTCACACGCAATAACCCGATGCACGATTCGGTGCCCTATTTGTTCAACGACCTGATGGATGAGACCGACATCCTGCACGAATATTTCATCCCGCGCGCCGCCTACATCGAGTTCATTTCGGAAGCGCGCGAAATCCTGCGCAACCAGCCGCTGCCGGTGCTCAATGCCTCGGTGCGCATCGTCCACAAGGAAGATGTCGCTCTGACCTATGCACCGGAGCCGGCCTATTCGCTGGTGCTCTACATCAACCAGCCGACCGATGCCGACGGCAATGCGAAAATGCGGGCGCTGACACGGGCGCTGATCGACGTGACGATCAAGCATGGCGGGCGGTTCTTCCTGCCCTATCAGCTGCATTACACCGCCAGGGAATTGCTGGCCTCCTATCCCGAATTGCCGGCCTTCCTGGCTAAGAAGCGGCAATATGACCCGACGGAACTGTTTTCCTCGACCTTCTACCGTGCCATCAAGGCTTTGAGCGGGGTGGTATAGACGTCAGGAGAACAACCAATGCGGATGGTATCAGCGGCGGCACTCACTCTCATCGCGCTGTGCGCTGGACCGGCCGGAGCCGAGGATCTCAAGGCTTTCAAGCTGACGATCGACGGCGTGACGGTCGATATCGATCCGGGCGAGAGCACAAATGTGACGCTGCCCGGCGGCAAACAGAGCAAGGTGACGCTCGAGCGCAACGACTTCGCCACCTTTTCCGGCGGCAGTTTCTCCTTCGTCCATCCGAGCGACATCTCGGTGACCAAGACCGATCTCGGCGAGAACATCACGCAGTATCTGATGGCGTCGGCGCTGGGCACGATCGTCGTCGTGCAGGAATATGGCAAGATGAATCCGGTGTCGCTCAACCAGCTGATGCTGCAGGAGATGACCAAGGAATCGGTGCAGGCTGGTGCGAAGCTGACGCAGGAGCCGACAACGCGCAAGCTCGCCGACGGCAAGGAACTGACCGGCATTCTCGCCAAGGTGAAGACACGCACCGACACCGCCGATTTCGAGATCGTCGGCTTCGGACTTGCCGATCAGGGGTTGTTGTTCATCACCCGCGTCGCCGGCGAGGATGCGGCCACCGAAAAGCCGCTGATCGACAAGTTCTGGCAGAGCCTGAAGGTCAAGCTGTAGGGGCGTTGTTTCGGCGCGATCCCCTGAGGGAAAGCGCCATGCGCTCTTCCCGGGAAAACCGCTTCACACTAGCCCTGGAGTTGCTCTACAGGCCCTTCGGCACCAGTCCGGCCAGCCAGTTGGCCGACCGCTTCGCCGCATCGGCGGTCGCCGACACGGCGCGGCCAAGATCGGTCTTGACCACGGCGTAGCCGTTCTTCGTGCGATAGAGCACGCCGGTTCCGCCATCGACCACTTGTTCATAGGCGACGGGCCGGGCGGCCTCCGCTTCCACGGCCGTCGTCGGCGCGCCGACAGGAACGCTCGGTCGGCGGCTCAATTCCGGCGGCAGCGGGCTTTCGGTTTCAACGACCCTGCTGGCGGGCGTCAGGTCCGGGCGCGACGCGGTCGCGGCCAGTTGCGAGGAGGACGACGAGCCTTTCGCGCGGCAGATGCCGGAGATGAGCGGATAGTTGAAATTGCGCTCGTGCAGCATCTGGCTCTTCATCGCCGCTTCGCATTCGGCGATCGTCGACCACTTGGCCGGCGTCTCGCCGATATATTCGCAAAGCTTGGCGTCGCAGTCGCAGCCGACAATGGTCATGGCGACAAGGGCGGTCTTGATCACGGTCTTGTCCCTTCCAGATGCCCCCGGCAGCCCATTTCGGTGCATGTCGCGGTCCCAAACCCGGTTTCCGCTTTTTTGGGCGAGGTGCAACAATCCATCGCGCGTGAACAAGGCGGGATTTGGCCTCGATTGTGGAATGAGCGTGGCGGAGCGCCGAACGGTCGATCTATCGAGCGGCCGGCGCGATTCGTTTGAGGAAGTTCGCGATCAGCCGCACCACATCGTGCGGACGTTCGACCTGCGGGATGTGGTTGACGCCATCGAGAACCGCCAGTTCGGCGTGCGGAAACAACGCGGCAATCTCTTCACCCTGTGCCAGGGGCGTGGTCGTATCGTCTCGCCCCCAGACGACGAGGACGGGCGGCGTGAAGGCGCGATAGTTCGCGGGGTTGGCGGCAAGGGATTTTCGTTCGTCGTTGAACAGGCCGTTGAACAGCCAATGGCCGACTGCATCGGTGGTGCCTTCGACATTGAGGGGCCGCGCGTAGATCGCGATGCGTTCAGCCGTGACCACGTCGTCGTTCTCGATGAACGAGCGCAGACCCGGTCCGACCATGAGCGGATTGGTGAAGGTCGAGGCAGTGAGCAGTTCGCGAGGCCATCGCAGGTTCAGGAGAGCGGCAAACGGGATTGTCGGCGCCTCGGTCCGGCCGAGGCCGATTGCCACGTCGAGCAGGATCAGAGCGTCGATGCGATCTGGAGCCTCGAAGGCGGCTTCAATCACGCCACCGCCGCCATAGGAGTGGACGCCGACACTGAAATGGCGCAGGCCGAGCGCGTCGGCGAAACCGAGGACGCGTTTTGCGTGGGCAGCACGCGAATAGTCCTGGTCGGCCGGTCTTTGCGAATAGCCAAAGGGAGGCATGTCGGGCGCTACAACGCGAAAGCCCTGTTCTCCCAATGGCGCGGCGATATCGCGGTAGGTCTCCGCCCAGGAGGCCGTGCCGTGGAACAGAATAAGCGGCGGCCCGTCCTGCGGTCCCCAGACCTGGTAGTGGATCTTCAGGCCATCGACGGTGGCAAACAGCGCTCCCGCCGGAGCTGCCTCCTCGGGTGACAGGTTCTCTCGCAGCGCCGCCGCGCCGCGAAAGCCGACAAGCACGACCACAATGAGCGCGACCAGCGTGAGCGCAAGCCAGCCGACGATGCGGATCAGTCTGCGCATTGCCTGGCTATCGTTTCAATAATCATAGACGTGTTCGAGCCTGGCGCCTGACTTGATCAGAGCTGGCAGCACGAGATGCAATTTGCGCACGGCGACGGTCAGCCCGGTGCGGCGCGTCGCCGGGTCGGCCGGCAGCGGGTAGCTGAACAGGATGCGGATGCCTTCGGGTACAGCGATCGAGTCGGTCGAAAGCACGGTGACCATGATCTCGTCATTGCCGCCGATTTCGACGAAGGAGACGCCTTTGTCGATCAGGCGCGGAATCATGTCGGTAAAGACCTGGTAGCGCTTGGTGACGAAGACAGCGCCGTCGGCGCCGTAGTCGCGCTCGAGCAATGTATCGGGCTCGTTGCGCGTCGCTTCTCCGACCGGCCCTTTGGCCCAGACATGGATGTCGAGGAAGGCTGGTGGGGATGTGGCTGCGAGTGCCTGCTTGATCAGGTCGGCGTAGCCCTGCTTGATGGTGTCGGCAAGGCCGAAGGCAAGCTTGCGTTCGCTGGTGCGGATGGAGCTGTCGCCTGGCGCCGGCTGCACGGCAAACAGGCCGGCGCGCTTCTCGGCATAGGGAAATTGATACCACGGCACCTGGTCGAGGAAAGCGGCATAGTCGGCCGCCACCTTGGCCTGATAGATGTCGGCGGCGGTGCGCTTGCCAGCGGTCGCCTCGGTGATGCGGCCGACCGTGTTCTCATAGGCCCATTGCAGGATATGTTCGATGCTGTGGCTGGTGCCGATGATGACCAGCATCTGGTGGTTGGCGAAGTTGAAATTGTAGGGAGAGCTGGCGCGGATCACCATGGCGTAGTCCTGCCAGAAGCGACCGACATAGGACCAATAGGGAAAGCCGCTCGGCTGGTTCTTGTCGACGAAGCCGGCATATTCGCGGGCGGCGTAGACGATCGCCCATTCCGGGTAGGTGAGGAAGGTCGATTCTTCCGGCCGCTGATAGCCGGGGATTTCGGCGCGAACCTTGTCGGCCAGCGCCTTGGGCGGAGCGCCGTCGGCAATGCCGGGCAGCGGCGCCTTGTCCAGTGACGACGTTGTCAGGAAGCCATAGCTCAGCCCGACGACCGGGATCAGGACGACGATGACGATCAGCCACAGGATCGCCTTGACGATGCGCTTCAGCCAGCGAAACAGGAACATTGCCGGATCAGGCCGTGGCGAAGTGGTCGTGTATGCGCTTCGACAGCCAGAAGCCGACATAGACGGCGAAGCCGCCAATGACGATATGGGGCAGGTTGGCGAAGAAGCGGGCGGGGAATTCGATATCGTTCAGGGAGCGGAAGCCGTTGATGAAGATGCCGGCATCGAGGCAGCCCGAACCGGTGATCAGGCCAAGCACGCCGTCGAACAGATAGACCGACCCGAACAGCTTGAAATAGAACACCGCCTGGCGGTGCGAGATGAAGGCGGCGGCCAGCGCCCAGACGCCGGAGAAGGCGTGCAGCAGGTCGTCGTACCATTGCAGCGAGAACAGGCCGAACAGATTGCCGTTGGCATCGTTGAACGCCGGTATGTAGCCGATGGCAACGACGGCGAAGAACAGGAACGCATAGGCAACGGCGAGCTTCTGGATCAACGTCATGAAGTATCCCCCTTCAGGGAGCCCATTCGCTAACGCTACTCTGCCGGACGCCTGACGCGGTTTTCTGCGCTTCCGATGCTCACGGACCCAAATGTCCGCTGCGCTTCGGTTCTCGAAACCCACGCCATGCGCCTCTGCAGAGCGCGATATCAAACGGACTCCGACGACGCCGGACGTTAGCTGATTTTAGAGCCGGTTGCAGCCATATCCGGAAACAGCGTAAAAATTGTAGGGGATAGCCAAAAAGACAGTCGGCGCCGGGATCTCTCCCAGCGCCTCCCTGTCAGATCAGGACACGGTCGCGGCAGCAACTTCCGTAAAGTCGTCGCGCCATGCCGGCCTTGATTTTGACGGTCCTGCCAGCCCGCCACCCGAGAGCAGCGCCCGTTCGGGACCACGCCGGTCTCCGCCCTTGCGGGCTTTGCCCTGCGCACCATCGAAGGTTTTTGCCGTCCTTCATGGCAGCATCGGTCCGCCGTCGGCGTTGGCACGCTTTCCGCGGCCCCGTAGGTCTCGGCATCCGTCCCTCCAACAGGCAAGCCTGCTCTCGCTCAGGGCCGTACGGGCCTCAGGAAATCCGCCTATCACTTCGCCTTTCGGCTGGGCGATCGGTAGCCGCCTGAGATGGGTTCAATGTACGCCGGGTAAGTGGTCGGCGACACTGCGGCAGGCCTGTGGATAATGGGATTATCGGGGATCAAGCAAGGACAACGGATCTTCCGGTCCGCCATGACGGGCGGCAGCAGTGGACATTCGCCCTTGCCCTGTCGGCGGGCGCGGGTTTCAATGCCGGCAAAGGATTCGAGGCGCCGGGCGCCTTGATGTCCTTGCGGGAGGGTGTGCTTGAAAGTCGGAGTGGTCCTCAATCCGATTGCCGGCGGCGGCCGGTTGAAACGGCATTGGCCGGAGGTCGCCGCGTCGCTGAAAAAGCATTTCGGCGAATTCGAGCTGCGTGAGACGCAGGCCGAAGGTGACGCCGAAAGACTGGCACTCGATCTCGCGGCAAACGGTTTCGACCTGGTGATCGCGGCCGGCGGTGACGGCACTGCCAGCGAGGTGGCCGACGGGCTGCTGCAGGCGTCCAAGGAAGGCCGCAGGACAACCGAGCTTGGCCTCTTGCCGTGCGGGACCGGCATCGATTTCGCGCGCGGGCTCGGCCTGCCGCGCGAGGTTGATGCGGTGCTGAAGCGGCTCGCCGAGACCAAGCCTCGGAAAGTCGATGCCGGGCGCATTTGCTACATCGACGACCATGGCGCGCTGGCCAGCCGGCATTTCATCAACATCGCCAGCCTCGGCCTGTCGGGCGCCACCGACCGCGCCGTCAACGCCGACAAGCGCAAGGGCAAGATGTCGGCCAAGACGCTGTTCCTGTGGCGCACCGTGGTCGAATTCATCCGCTACCGCTTCCAGCATGTCAGGATCACGGTCGACGACGGCACGCCGGTCGAGGCGCGCATGGCGCTGGTGGCGGTCGCCAACGGCAAGTTCTTCGGCGGTGGCATGATGATCGCGCCGGATGCTGAACTGGCCGACGGGCAGTTCGACATCGTCATCCTGCGCGCCGCCGGCAAGCTGAAGCTGATCTGGGATATCCGGCTGCTCTATGGCGGCCGGCACCGCAACCATCCCGCGATCACCATCCTGCGCGGCCGGAAAGTGGTGGTCGAGCCGCTCGGCGATGTCGAGACGAACGGCGCGATGGTCGACATCGATGGCGAGTCGCCAGGACGCATACCGGCGACCTTCGAGATCCTGCCCGGCGCGCTGACGCTCAGATATTGAATCAAGTCGTTAACAGATCGATTCAGGTGAGTCCGGAGATGGGTCCAACCAACTGAAATCGCTTGATTTCTTGCCTGGTGTCAGACTTCGAGCTTGGGTGGAAAACCGGGCGCGCGCAGGTCAGTGCCAACGGCATCTTCCAGCAGTTTGACGATCTGGGTCGACCAGGCGCCGCCGCCATAGGCTTCCTTGCCTTGTTCAAAAATCGCGTTGACGCGCGATGCCAGCTCGAGCGGCACGCCAGACTGTTCGCCCATGGCGAGCGCGAAGCCGAGATCCTTCAGCGCCAGGTCCATGGTGAAGCCGATGTCGTAGGAGCCGTTGAGAATGAGCTGGCTTTCGGTCTCATGGACGAAGCTGTTGCCGGAGGAGGCGACGATGGCGTGGTAGGATTGGGCGAGGTCGAGCCCGCCTTGCCTGGCCAGCATCAAGGCCTCGCCGGCGGCGACGAGATGGATGAAGGCGAGCATGTTGGTGATCACCTTGATCACCGCCGCCGAGCCGACCGGACCCATCAGGAACGACTTCGCGCACATCGCTTCGATGGCCGGGCGATGGCGCGCATAAAGTGCCGCATCGCCACCGACCAGTGCGGTGATCTTTCCGACCGCCGCCAGATGCACGCCGCCGGTGACCGGGCATTCCAACGTTTCGATGCCCTTGGCCGAGGCGAGGGCGGCCAGACGCACGATCTCGTCGCGGCCGTTGGTCGACATCTCGATCCAGGTGCCGCCCTCTGGCAGGCCCTCAAGCAAACCGCCGGGGCCGGCCAATACCGCTTCACTGACCTTTGGCGAGGGCAGGCAGGTTACCGCATTGCCGGCTCGCGCGGCGGCCTCGGCGGGACTGTTGGCGGCGGTGGCGCCGAGCGCGACGAGGCGCTCGACAGCAGCGGGCTCGCGGTCGAAGACGGTGACCGCGAAGCCGTCGCGGATCAGGCTGGCGGCAAGATTGCCGCCGAGATGGCCAAGGCCGATGAAGGCATAGCTTTCGCTCACGGCATCAACGGCGTCTGCATCATCTGCAGATGCAGTTCCTTGCCGGTGTAGGGATGCGCATCGCAGACCGCTTCGTTGAGCTCGACGCCGAGGCCGGGCTCCTTCGAGGGGATCACGTTGCCGTCCTGCCACTCGATCTTCTTCGTAAGCAGCGTCGCGTGGAAACCGTCCCACTGCTTCAGCGATTCCAGGATGAGGAAATTGGGCAGCGTCACGGCCACCTGGATGTTGGCAGCACCGACGATCGGCCCGCAATAGCAGTGCGGGGCGACCTGGATGTGGTAAGCCTCGGCCATGGCGGCGATCTTCTTGGTTTCGAGGATGCCGCCCGAGCGGCCGAGGTCGGGCTGCAGGATGGTCGCGGCGCGGTTCTCGATGACGCGGGCGAATTCGAACTTGGTCGTCAGCCGCTCGCCGGTGGCGATCGGGATCGACGTGCCTCGCGCCACCTGCGCCATCACTTCAGGCATGTCGGGCGGCACCGGCTCCTCGAACCACAGCGGGTCATAAGGTTCGATGGCGCGGGCCATGCGCAGCGCGCCGGAGGCGGTGAACTGGCCGTGGGTGCCGAACAGGATGTCGGCGCGGGTGCCGACCGCCTCGCGGATCGCCTTGATCATGCGGGTGGAGAGATCGATGTCGACGAGGCGCGGCTGGTGGCCGTCGAAGGCGGTGTAGGGGCCGGCCGGGTCGAGCTTGACGGCATTGAAGCCCTGCTCGACATATTCGAGCGCGCAGGCGGCGGCGAGATCGGGGTCGTTGTAGACGTTCTTGCCGCGCGCATCCTCGGAGTGGACGCTGCCGGTGTGCGGGTAGAGATAGGTGTAGGAGCGCAGCGTCTCGTGCACCTGGCCGCCGAGCAATTTGTAGACCGGCTTGTTGGCTTCCTTGCCGACAATGTCCCAGCAGGCCATTTCCAGCGCCGAGAAGCAGCCCATGCCGGACACGTCCGGGCGCTGGGTGAAGCCCGAGGAATAGGCGCGGCGGAAGAAATTCTCGATGTCGTGCGGATCGCGGCCGATCAAATAGCGCTCGGCCATGTCCTCGACCATCTTCGCCGTGACATGGGCGGAGAAGGTGGCGTTGTAAGCCTCACCATAGCCGACGACACCGCCATCGGTGGTCAGCTTGACGAAGATGAAATACTTGCCGCCGATGCCGGGCGGCGGGTTGCCGACAACCCAGGTCTTGACGTCGGTGATTTTCATTTTTGGTCCTCCAGAACCAGTTCGGCGCCCTTCCAACCGGTCATGATCGAGGCGGCGTTGGTGTTGCCGGTGATGTTGTCGGGAAAGATCGAGGCGTCGATGACACGCAAGGCCTCGATACCGTGCACCTTGAGGCGCGGATCGACGACGGCGCGCGTGGGATCGGGACCCATGCGGCAGGTCGACACCGGATGATAGACGGTGCCCGAACGCTTCCGGAAATCCTGGATCAGATCGACGTCTGATGTGATCGACGGCCCCGGCAGCACCTCTTCCTCGATGATCTCGGCCATTGCCGGCATCGAGGCGATCTTGCGCACGAACTTCACCGCGTCGAGCATCTCGGCGACGTCGGCCTCGGTCGAATACGCATTGGCCGATATCCTGGGATAGTCGCGCGGATTGCTGGAACGGATCATGATCTCGCCGCGGCTCGACGGGCGGCAATTGGACAGTCCGATGGAAAAGCCCGGCCACGGGTCGGGTGTCAGGATCGGACGCTCGCCGCTTTTGGGAATGACGGTCGAGAAGGCCTGGAAATAGAGCTGCATGTTGGGGCGGGTCGCCGCAGGGTCGGTGCGGAAGAAGCCACCGGCATTGTTCATCGACAGCGACAGCGGCCCGGACCGCGTCAGGATGTATTGCATGCCGACCAGGAGCTTGCCCCACCACGGACGCAGTGTCTGGTTGAGCGTCGGCAGCCTGCCTTTGAAGGTGTAGTTGATGCCGACATGGTCCTGCAGATGCGCGCCGACGTTCTCGTTGGCGTGGACGACGGGGATGCCAAGCTCCTTGAGCAGCGCCGAGGGGCCGACGCCGGACAGCTGCAGCAATTGCGGCGAGTTGACCGAGCCGCCCGACAGGATGACCTCGCGCCCGGCACGTGCCGTCTTGGTCTCGCCGTTCTGCAGATATTCGACGCCGACGGCGCGGCTACCTTCGAACAGCACCCGGGTCGCCAGCGCGTTCATCTCGACGCGGACGTTGGCGCGCTTCATCGCCGGGCGCAGGAAGGCACGCGCCGCCGACATGCGGCGGCCGTTCCTGGTCGAGATCTGGTAGACGCCAACGCCTTCCTGGGTAGCACCGTTGAAATCCGGGTTGAGCGGCAGACCGGCCTGCTGGCCGGCGGCGAGATAGCGCTTGGTCAGCGGGTGGACCGCGTCCGAACAATCGGTGACATGCAGCGGGCCGCCGACACCGCGCCATGCGTCGGCGCCGGCCTGATTGTCCTCCAGCGCCTTGAAGGCGGGCAAGATATCGTCATAGCCCCAGCCTGGGTTGCCGGCGGCTGCCCAGGCATCGAAATCCTCGCGCGCGCCCCGGATCCAGACCATGGCATTGATCGAGCTCGAGCCGCCGAGCAGCTTGCCGCGCGGCCAGTGGTCGGCGTTGCCGGCGAGCCCCGGGTCGGGCTCGGCCTTGTAGTTCCAGTTCACCGCCGGATCGAAGAAGGTCTTGCCGTAGCCGAGCGGCATCTGCACGTAGAAGCGGCGGTCGGTGCCGCCGGCCTCCAGCACCAGCACGGAAAAGCGTCCGGAGGCCGACAGTTTGTCGGCCAGGACCGAGCCGGCCGAGCCGGAGCCGACGATGATGAAGTCATAGGTCTGCATGATTGGTGGGCGGCTCCGGAAATCTGGCCACAGCCTAGACGCGGCGGGTCGGCCGCGTCGCCGCGCCTTCCGGCATCGGTTGTGAAAAAAGCGACCGGGATGCCAGGTCGAGTTGCGGGGAATCCCGACAATCGCGCTTGATATGCATGGGGTCGACAGCTTATGCGATGATATCAGCCAATCTGCGGAAGGCAGGAATCATATGCGCACCTTGCCTGATGCTTTCATTTCCGAATTGCCGGGCCACTACAGCGGCAAGGTCCGCGAAAACTACGACCTGCCGGACGGCAGGCGCATCATCATCGCCACCGACCGTCTCAGTGCCTTCGACACCATCCTGACCTCGATCCCGTTCAAGGGGGAGATCCTCACCCAGACGGCGCGGTACTGGTTCGAGGAAACCGCCGATATCTGCCCGAACCATGTTCTCGAATATCCCGACCCGAACGTCGTCGTCGGCACAAGGCTCGACATCCTGCCGGTCGAAATCGTCGTGCGTGGCTATCTGGCGGGAACCACCAGCACCTCGATCCTGACAAGGTACCGGCGCGGTGACCGGGACATGTATGGAATGACCCTGCCGAACGGCCTGCGCGACAATGAAAAACTGGCCGAGCCAATCATCACGCCGACCAGCAAAGCCCAGCACGGTGGCCATGACGAGCCGCTGTCCAAGGCCGAGATCCTTGACCAGGGCCTTCTCACCCAGGCGCAGTGGGATACCGTGTCGGGCTATGCCTTGCGGCTGTTCGCCCGTGGACAGCAGCGCGCCGCCGAACGCGGCCTCATCCTCGCCGATACGAAGTACGAATTCGGCACCGACAGGAACGGGACCATAATCCTTGCCGACGAAATCCACACGCCGGACAGCAGCCGGTACTGGATCGCCAAGAGCTATGAGGAAGCCCTCGCCAGCGGCAGCCGGCCGGAGAGTTTCGACAAGGATTTCATCCGGTCGTGGGTCTCTGCGCGATGCGATCCTTACAGCCAACCGATACCTGACATACCCGACGAGATTGTCGAACAGGCATCCCGGGTCTATGCACAGGCTTACGAGGCAATCACGGGCAGAGAATTCTCTCCCGACCTTTCTGGGCATAACGTCCTGGATCGCATTCGCTCAAACCTCGCGCGTTACTTCTAGCGGCCAAGCGAGACTTCGGTGGGTGGCGCGTTGACCTCTCGGCGCCATGACGCTACGGGATCGAGGGCATTGACCTCGAAGGATTTCCCCCATGGTGCACTACGCTGAAGGACGGCCGCTCGGCGATCTGACGCTGCGCACGCTGGCCATGCCTTCGGATGCCAATGCGGCCGGCGACATCTTCGGCGGCTGGGTGATGGCGCAGATGGACCTTGCCTGCGGCATCCGTGCTGCCGAGCGCGCCAAGGGCCGCGTGGTGACGGCGGCGGTCAAGGAGATGTCGTTCGCCAAGCCGATGAAGATCGGCGACACGCTGTGCATCTACACCCATGTCGAGCGTGTCGGCCGCACCTCGATGACGCTCAAGGTCGAGGCCTGGGCGCAGCGCTATCTCTCAGACCTGATGGAGAAGGTCACCCATGCCGATTTCGTCATGGTGGCGCTGGATGGCGAGGGCAAGCCAAAGGCGGTTCCGGCAGAAGCCTGACCGGGGCTTCGGCGCGCAGCCATGCCGGGGTGAACACGCGGCAGATGCGAAACGGGCCGCGCGCACGGTCTGTTGATGAACGAAGACAATCAGTCAACGATTGCTGAACGCCGCGCTGGCAGGTACCGCCGCGGCTTTGTCCTTGTCCGCTGACGGCGTTCGTCTGAAAGGCAGACCCGAACCCGGTCAACTGCCGCCGACGGAATGCAATGTCGCTAGCGCAGCCATCGGCGAAAACCATTCCAATACAAAGGCTTCAGGCATGCGTCGCGTCGAATTTCTCGCGTGCTGCCCGCACGCGCGTGGTGTTGACGCGAGCCCATTCACCGAGTGCGCTGACCGGGATCAGCAACTCATGGCCGAGTTCTGTCAGCTCGTAATCGACGCGTGGCGGAATGGTCGGGAACACCGTGCGGGTGACGAAGCCGTCTCGCTCCAATCCGCGCAAGGTGGTGGTCAGCATCTTCTGCGAGATGCCGCCGACAGCAGCGCGTAACTCATTGAATCGCAACGGTCCTTGGCCGAGCTTTCCGACCACGAGAACGGTCCATTTATCGCCGACGCGCTGCAGGATTTCCGAAACGGCGCGGCAATCTTCGGTGTTGAGCGGGTTCCTCAGTAACAAAAAGGTGCCTCCTTGCGCCGCGAGTTGACAGTATCTCATATAGCGCCGGTATCCAAACGATACCAGCTTTACTTGCAAGGAAGAGCCCCATGTCAAAACCCAAGATCGCCATCGTTGTCGGTTCCACGCGCGCCGCGCGCTTCGCCGACGTACCAACCCAGTGGATCGCCAAGATCGCCAAATCGCATGCCGATATCGACGTCGAGATCGTCGACCTGCGCGACTTCCCGCTGCCGTTCTTCGACGAGGTCGCATCCTCCGCCTGGGCACCGTCGCAGAATGAAGTGGCGAAGCGCTGGCAGAAGAAGGTCGCCGAATTCGACGGCTTCATCTTCACCGCCGCCGAATACAATCATGGTCCGACGGCCGTGCTGAAGAACGCCATCGACTACGCTGCCAACGAATGGAACAAGAAGCCGGCCGGCTTCGTCGGCTATGGCAGCGTCGGCGGCTCCCGCGCCGTCGAGCAGCTGCGCCTTCATGCGGTCGAATTGCAGATGGCGCCGGTCAAGTCGGCCGTCCATATCGCCTGGGGCGACTTCCTCGCCGTCCGCCAGGGCGAGAAGAAGCTCGAAGAGCTCGAGCACCTGAACCAGGCCGCCACGGCGCTGGTCAACGACGTCGCGTGGTGGGCCAAGGTGCTGAAGGCAGCACGTCAGGCCGACGCCGTCGCCGAGGAAGTCAAGGCGGCCTGACCGTCGGTTCGAATTTTCCTCCCAAGGATCCGGGGCGGCGCTTGCGCCGCCCTTTTCAATTGTGGGAGGCGTGCGTCTCCCGCGCCGGCCTTGGGCGGATGATGCAATCGGTGAGGCGATGCATTTCGTTGAGCTCGTCGGCGTGGTGCTGGCCCCATTGGCAAAGCGCCAGCAGGATCGGCTCGAGGCTGAGGCCGAGACTTGTCGCGGAATATTCGACGCGCGAGGGGACTTCGGCAAAGATCTCGCGGCTGACGAGGCCGTGCTCCTCCATTTCGCGCAGCTGCTGGATCAGCACCTTCTGGGTGATGCCAGGCATCATCGCCTTCAGCGCCGACAGCCGTCGCGGGCCATCAAAGAGATGGTAGAGGATGACCGCCTTCCAGCGCCCAGCGATCACTTTCAGGGCGCGTTCCGCCGGCAGCATCGGCAATCGCTTGATGGGCGGTCTCTTGCTGGGATTGGCCATGGTCACCTCCTGGTCAGCAGGGGACAAATGAGTGTGTAGTCGAGGCTGCGCAGATAGTGGCAAACCGTGGCCGATGCCATAGCGATCGGAGTTTGCCATGAAAGCCATTCAACTCAGCCGCTTCGGCGGTCCCGACGTGCTGGAGGCGGTCGACCTACCGTCGCCAGTGCCGCAGGCCGGCGAGGTGCTGATCCGCGTCCATGCCGCCGGGATAAATTTCTTCGAAGTGCTGATGCGCAGGGATGGCTACGCGGTGACGCCGCAACTGCCGATGATCCTTGGCGTCGAGGCCGCGGGCTTCGTCGAGGCTGTTGGACACGGGGTGGATGCGTCGCTACTGGGAGCCCGTGTCGCCGCGCCCTTGTTCGTTTCAAAGCATCCTCACGGCGGTTATGCGGAGGAGGTGACGATCGACGCCGATCTCGTCGTGCGGCTGCCGGATGCCCTGTCGTTCGAGGATGCCACGGCGTTGATGGTACAGGGGTTGACGGCCCTTCACCTGCTGCGGCAAAGCCCGCCCGGCGGCAAGTCGGTGCTGGTGCCGGCCGCTTCGGGTGGCGTCGGGTCGCTGCTTGTCCAGCTGGCCAGGCTAAAGGGCGCACGCAAGGTGATCGCGGCCGCCGGCGGCAAGGCCAAGCTCGATCTCGCTTTGTCGCTCGGCGCCGATGCCGCCGTCGACTATCTCAAGCCGGATTGGCCCGCTCACCTCCGTGACATCACGGACGGGCAGGGCGCCGATATCATCTACGACACGGTCGGCGGCGCACTGACGGCTGCGTTGCTGCAGGCTCTGGCACCCGGCGGCGAACTGGTGTTCGCCGCACTTGGCCGCTACACGCTTGCGGCTTCCGACCTGGAAGCGATGATCGGCCGCAACCAGTCTTTGAGAGGTTTCGCGCTGCTGCCGCTGCTGTCCACGGACGTACTGAAAGCCAGCCTGTCCGAGCTGTTCCAACTGGCGGCAAGCGGTCGGCTCCAGGTTGCGATCGGCGGCCGCTTCCCGCTCGACCAGGCTGGCGAAGCGCACCGCTTGCTGGACGAGCGCCGCTCGACGGGGAAGGTGGTGCTGATCCCCTAGTTTTGGTCGATCAATCGCCTGCAGAGACCGCTTTACCCATGGTCACGCTGCCTTTCGGCCAGAGCCCCACAAGGCGCGCCCGATCAAGTTGCGTCTGCCCTTGCGTGGGACAAGATCGACATCGCTGACGAGCTTTGCGCCGTCCTCGCGCCGCTCCAGCGTGATCTTGCGGCTATGGAAGGCTTCCAACTCGGCGCGATGCGCCACGCTTATGATGGTGACCTTGGGCAATTCTTGGATGAGCACCTCCATCATCCTGCCCTGGCTTTTCTCATCGAGCGCCGCGGTTGCTTCATCCAGCACGATGATGTCGGGGCTGTGCAGCAGCAGACGCGCGAAGGCGAGCCGCTGTTTTTCGCCACCCGACAAGGTCTGGTCCCATGGCGCGTCGTCCTCGATCCTGTCTGCGAGATAGGCGAGGCCCACTCTATCGAGCGCAGCCTTGATCTCTTTGATCGTCCAGTTGTCGGCGGCGGCGGGATAGGCGACTGCGCGGCGAAGCGTGCCTGAGGGGATGTAGGGTCGTTGCGGCAACATGAACAGCCGCCTGTCGGCGTGGAAATTGACGCTGCCGCCACCCCATGGCCAGAGACCCGCGACGGCCCGCACCAGCGTGCTCTTGCCTGAACCGGATTCACCGGCCACCAGCACCCGCTCGCCTGGTTCGATCACGACCTTGGTTTCCTTGACCACGGACGTGCCGTCGTCGAGCGTCACGGAGAGATTGTCGATGCTGAGCATCGCACCGTCTTCGGTTTCGCCGCGCTGGATGCGTCCCAGGGCGTCGCTCTGCTCGGCGCGCTCGAGCCCATCGAGCGACATCATCAGCGAGGCGATGCGCCTTGCGGAGGCGTTCCAGTCGGCGAGACGGGGGTAGTTGTCGACCAGCCATCCGAATGCGCCCTGCACGATGGCAAAGGCGGAGGCAGCTTGCATGACCTGTCCAAGTGTCATGCTGCCTTCGAGAAACTTTGGAGCGCAAAGCAAAACCGGCACGACCGGCGCAAACAGGCTCGACCCTTGCGACACCAGTGCGGTGCGCATGTGCTGGCCCGTGAGGAGCGCCCATTGTCTGAGCACATGGGCGAACCTCTTGTCGATGCCGCTGCGCTCCTCCTCCTCGCCGCCGAGCAACGCGATACTCTCGCCGTTCTCGCGCACGCGCGTCAGCGTGTAGCGGAATTCGGCTTCCGCCTGGTTCTTTTCCTCGGAGAGGTGGACGAAATGGCGGCCAATCACCGCCATCGAAGTGGACGTCATCGCGGCATAGACGATCGCCGTGATGACGAGGAAGCCGGGAACCGTGATGGTCGAACCCGAGATTGTGAAGCTCAGGGCTCCGCCGATCGTCCACAGCACCACGATGAAGGTCGAGGCCGACAGAAACGCGTTGATGACACCGGCGGTGAAGTCGACCGGGGATTCGGTGGCAATCCGCAAATCCTCCGAAACGCGAGCTTCGGGGTTCTGGTGGTCGCCGCCGACGAGGTTCAACTGATAGTAGCGGCCGTTCGCAAGCCAGCGCGCGATGACCGCGGTGGTGAGCCAGGAACGCCAGCGGCGCTGAATCGTCATGCGAAGAAAGACTTGCGTAACGACAAGGCTTCCGCTTCCGAGCACCAGCGGCACGAAAACGGCGCTCAGGAAGTACACGGTGTGGGCATCGCGTTGCTCAAGGGCGTCGAAAATCGCCCGGTTCCAGCGATTGATCCCATACTGGAAGCCGACGTTCACGCATATCAGGATCAACAGCCCGATCGTGAACGGCCAGGCGAGCCTGTCACCGCCGCGGCCCCAGTAGCCGCGCGCGCCGATCCAGAAGCGCTTCAACAAGTATTTCTTGCGCGCCTGCTCGGCCTCCTCGGGCGTCAGTTCCGGATCGGGTTCGATGACATCGGGCGGCGGCGCGGCCTGGCCGTTGACCTCGGGCGCGGCATGCCCGTCGACCTCGTGCGCGGCATGCCCGTCGACCTCGGGCGCGGCTTCGACGGTCGATGCCTTTTCCTGGCGCGACTTTTCAGCTCCGCGTGGTTTGGCACCGTTGACAGATTTCAGCTTGGATTTGACCCCGGACATAGGCCGACAACGGCTTAAAAATCAAAAGGTTTCATGGATGTCAGCGCTTCTCGACAATTATCAGCGCGGCTCGGCAGGTGGGTGGCGAGGAGCTTGTCGATGAAACGCACGCGGGCCGGCATGGGGCCGGCCCGCCGCGGCCATTCAGGCTACCGCCGGGATGTGACGTGGGCCGGTGAGCATGCCGAGGCCAAGGCCTTTGGTCGAGCACATGACCCATATCATTTTGACGTGACGTCGTCGCGATCCATATCCACAGCGTAGCGCACGGCGCCGCCGTCCATCCGATGGGCGGAATCGACGTCTTGGTGTTTTAGCCGATCTCCGTTGAAAACCGGGTTCCAGCCCTCGATCCTCACAAGTCACTTGCATAATGCAATCCACTAGGCTATGAGTCACTTTCATTTTGAAAGAGACCAGCGACAATGGTTGCCAAAACAAGCTTCGAAACCCGCCCATGCCCCATCGCGCGCAGCCTCGACGATGTGGGTGAGTGGTGGAGCATTCTTCTGCTGCGGGATGCGTTCCAGGGCCTGACGCGCTTCGACCAGTTTCAGAAGAGCCTGGAGATTGCGCCCAACATTCTGACGCGGCGGCTGAACAGCCTGGTCGAGCGCGGCCTGTTCGAGAAGCGCGTCTACTGCGAACGGCCGCTTCGCCATGAATATGTGCTGACCTCCAAGGCGCGCGATTTCCGCCCGGTCCTGCTTTCCTTGCTCGCTTGGGGCAACAAGCATCTGGCGCCGGAGGGCCCCAGCCTCGTCGTTGTGGACAAGGCTGACGGGCGCTGGGCCGAGCCGGTGCTGGTCGATCGCCAGACCGGCAAGGAACTCGACAGCGAGGACTTCGCGATGGCAACGGCACCCAAGGCCACCGATCGCATGCGGCGGCGATATCGCTTCAGCAGCGAAGGCTCAGGCCTTCCGCTGGTCGACAACGCATTGCTTCAGCACAGCCAGGACGAGGGGCGCGGCAGATGAACAAGGTTCTCTCGCCGGCCGAATTGCAGCCATCGGTCGCCCAAAATCTCACGCCTGCCATTTCCGTTGTCGCCACTCCCATGCCCGCCAGGAAGCGTCGCAGGCCGCTGCTGATGTTGGCGGGCCTTGTCGTGATTGGCGTCGCCGGCTGGTACGGCGTCCAGTGGTGGCAGGCCGGCCGCTTTCTCGTCTCGACCGATGACGCCTATGTCGGCGGCAACGTCACGCCGCTGGCGCCACGGGTCGCCGGTTATATCGACCAGATCCTTGTCGAGGACAACCAGCATGTCGCGGCGGGTCAGCTCGTGATCCGCATCGACGACCGGTCCTTCAAGGCCGCGCTGGAGCATGCGCAGGCATCTGTCCAGCAGCAGCAATCGGGTCTCGACAACCTTCATGCCCAAATCTCGCTGCAGAATTCGGTGATCGAGCAGGCCGAGGCCGATCTCGAGGCCAAGAGCGCGGCCGCCGTTTTCACCGCTCAGGACGCGAAGCGCTATGAGGTGCTGGCCAGCACCAGGGCCGGTTCCCAGCAGGACGCCGAGAGAAGCTTTGCCGCCGATGGCCAGGCCAAGGCGTCGGTCGCCGCTTCCCGTGCGGGACTTGCGGCGGCGAAGCAACAGCTCGACGTCCTCAACACCCAGATCTCGGAAGCAACCGCCGCGGTCGCGGCAGCCAAGGCCGATGTCGACACCGCGCAGCTCGATCTCGGCTTTGCCGAAATCCGCTCGCCCATCGATGGGATCATCGGCAACAGGCTGGCGCAGGTCGGCACCTATGTTTCACCCGGCAGCTATCTCCTGACGATCGTTCCGGCATCGGGGTTGTGGGTCGACGCCAATTTCAAGGAAGACCAGTTGCGCCACATGGCCGACGGGCAAGCGGCGACGGTCTATACCGACATTGCACCCGACGAGCCGCTCAAAGGTCACGTCACCAGCCTGGGGCCGGCAACCGGGGCCATCTTCAGTGTGATCCCGCCGCAGAACGCGACCGGCAATTTCACCAAGATCGTCCAGCGTGTTCCCGTCAGGATCACGATCGACCAGGACCAGGCGCAGAAAGTTGCGCTCAGGCCGGGTCTGTCGACCGCCGTGACGGTCGACACCGCGTCGGACTGAGAACGCCATGTCAGAGCGTGCCGTCCCGCAGTCCTTCTTCGCGAGCATCCTGCCGTTCATGGTGATGTGCGTGGGGATGTTCATCGCGCTTCTCGACATCCAGATCGTCGCGTCCTCGCTCCAGGATATCGGTGGCGGCCTGTCGGCTGCCCAGGATCAGATCGGCTGGGTGCAGACATCCTACCTGGTGGCGGAAATCATCGTGATCCCGCTGTCGGGCTGGCTGACGCGCGTGTTCTCGACCCGATGGCTTTTCACCATCTCGGCGGCCGGCTTCACCCTGGCAAGCATGCTTTGCGGATTGGCCTGGAACATCGAAAGCATGATCGCTTTCCGCGCGCTGCAGGGGCTGCTCGGCGCGTCGATGATCCCGACGGTCTTCACCTCGTCGTTCCACTATTTCCAGGGTCCGAGGCGTGTCTATGCGGCCGCGGTGGTTGGCAGCATCGCTTCGATCGCGCCGACGCTCGGCCCCGTCATCGGCGGCTGGATCACCGATACGCTGAGCTGGCATTGGCTTTTCTATGTCAACGTCATTCCCGGCACCATCATCACGATCCTCGTTGCCGTCCTGGTCAAGATCGACGAACCCGATCCGTCCCTTTTGAAGGGCGCCGACTACATCGGCATCGTCCTGATGGCGGTCAGTCTGGGCACACTTGAATATGTTCTCGAGGAGGGTTCGCGCTGGAACTGGTTCGATGATGCGACAATCCGCAATGGCGCCATCCTCGCCGGGATCACCGGGGTTCTGTTCGTCGTCCGTAGCCTCACCTATTCGCAGCCGGTGGTCGATTTCCGCGCCTTCGGCAACCGCAATTTCGCGATCGGCTGTTTTCTCTCGTTCATCACCGGCGTCGGCATCTTTGCCACGATCTTCCTGACGCCGCTGTTTCTCGGTTACGTGCGCGGCTACGACGCCCTGCAGACCGGGCTGGCGGTCTTTTCCACAGGTGTCGCTTCGATGGTCGGCGTCCCCGTCTACATCTTTCTCGCCAAGCGCTTCGACACGCGCTGGCTGATGATGTTCGGGCTTGCCTCCTTCGGCGCGTCGATGTGGAGCTTCAGCGCGATCACCAGCGAATGGGGCGCCGCGCAGCTGCTTCTGCCGCAAATCTTTCGTGGCTTCCCGCAGGTCTTCGCGGTCGCGCCGAGCGTCAATCTCGGCCTCGGCAGCCTGCCGCCCGAACGGCTGAAATATGCCAGTGGCCTGTTCAACACGATGCGCAATCTCGGCGGCGCGGTCGGCATCGCCGTTTGCGGCGCCATCCTGAACGACCGCACCAACTTCCATTTCCTGATGATCGCATCGCACCTGACGCCACAGAATGAGGCCGCCATGCGCCTCGTCGACGGCGTCGCGCTGCGCTATGGCCAGATCCCGGGCGCAGTGGCCGACGGTCACACTGCTTCGCTGAAACAGCTGTGGCAGCTGGCTTATCGCGAGGCATCCACGATGGCTTACGCGGATGCGTTCCTGGTGATCATGAGCGCGTTCGTCATCGCGACGGCTCTCGTACCGTTCCTGCGCAACGTCACACCTAAGGCGCCGCCTCCGGACGCACATTGAGGCGGATCGAAGCGAGAACGAATCTGACAGGAGCCAGCAGTGCCTGACGGTCAGCGCACGGCTTCTCGGTGCGAGCCGGGCAGGCGGGTTGCGATCAGCTTGTCGATGCGGCGGCCGTCGAGATCGACCACCTCGAAGCGCCAGCCCTGCGCGTCGACGCATTCGCCGGTCGCCGGCAGATGGTGCATGTGCGCCAGCACGTAGCCGGCGACGGTCTCGTAGTCGCGGTTTTCCGGCAGGTCGAAGCCCAGAATCTCGGCCATTTCGTCGGCCTGCATGTAGCCGGCGAGCAGCCATGAGCCGTCCTCGCGCTTGACGGCGTTTTCCTCGTCGCCGGCATCGATGTCCGCCCTGAAGACGCCGGTGATGGCTTCGAGAATATCGGCCGGGGTGACGATGCCTTCGAAGTGGCCGTACTCGTCATGCACCAGCGCCATCGGCACGTCGGATTCCTTGAGCTTCTGCAACACGTCCAGCGCGTCGGCCTGGTCATAGACGATGGGGGCGGCGCGCGCATGCCTGCGCGGGTCGAGCACATGGCCGGCAAGCAGCGCGGCGAGCACGTCGCGCGTCTGGACGACGCCGACCATGACGTCGACGCCACCGTCGCCCGCAGGCAGGCGCGAATGCTGGGTCTCCATCAAAAGCTTGCGGATGGTACTCTCGTCGGACTGCAGATTGATCCAGTCGACCTCGGTGCGCGGCGTCATCACAGCGCGTACGGCGCGGTCGCCAAGCCGCATGACACCGGCGATCATGCGCCGCTCGTCGGATTCGATGGTGCCGTGGTGCTCGGCCTCGGCGACCAGCATCTTGATCTCCTCGTCGGTAACCTTCTCCTCGCTTTCGCCGCGCTGGCCGAGCAGCCACAATATGGCACGGCCGGAAATGTCGAGCAGGAAGACCAGAGGAGCCGAGACGGTGGCCAAGATGGTCATTGCCGGGGCCGCCCGCGCGGCCACGCGCTCGGGATCGCGCAAGGCGATCTGCTTGGGCACCAGCTCGCCGACGATCAGCGAGAAATAGGTGATGACGGCGACGACGATGCCGACGCCGACCGGATCGGCGACGTTTTCGCGCATGCCGGTCGAGGCCAGGAAGGTGGCCAGCCGGTCGCCTAGCGTGGCGCCGGAAAACGCGCCGGAGAGAACGCCGACCAAAGTGATGCCGATCTGCACCGAGGACAGGAACTTGCCGGGATTGGAGCCAAGCTCAAGGGCCCGGCCGGCGCCGTTGACGCCGCGGTCGATCATCGCCTTGAGCCTGGCCGGGCGCGACGAGACGATGGCGAGTTCGGACATAGACAAAAGGCCGTTCACACAGATGAGGACGACCACGATAGCGATTTCGACGTATAGCATGAGCGGTCAATAGCATTGCGGCGCGGCTTTCGAAAATAGTCCGCCAAGATTTTTAGAAGATGACAGTGACAGCTCTCAACCGATGTCGTCTGCGGCATCGGGCTCACAGCCAATTTTCAGGTCGATCCCGGACCATCTGGTCTCAGAACACATGATCTCACGGCAGTTGCTTCAACACGCCGACAACGGCCTCGCCGTCGGTGAAATAGGGATCGCCGCCGCCATTGCGCCCGCTGCTGGTGGCGCCGATGCCGGCCATGTCCCTGGTCGAGATCAGTGTGCCGGCGGTGGCCAGATCGCGCATCAGGAAATTGCGTTCGGCATCGATGTCGCGGCCAATGTGATGGGTGATGGCGCCGGTATCGTGGCTCAGCCCCACGCCGCGATCGAAGCTGGCCGAACCGAGCCACAGCGGCCGGCCGTCGTCGCCGCTCGCGCCTGTCTGCCAGAGGCGGACATGATGACGCCGGTCGGCGCTGGCTCCCACCGGCTTTTCGAACGCAAGATCCTGGGCTCGGCCGTCGAACAGCAGCCGGCTGACCGGCGCATCGGGATAGGGATGGTCGAAGAGCACGCTTTCACCGATCTCGATCGCGGTCGTCAAGGTCACCGCGTCGGCAGTGTCCCAGCCGGCGACGGCGAAGGCATGGACCACTTCCTTCTTGGTGCCGACAAGGCCGACATTGATCGGATCACCCGGAATGCCCTGCGGCGTGTGCGTCACCATCTCGAAGCGCTGGGTGCGAAAGCCGCGATCCCGGAATGTCCAGAATTCCGGCGCGGCGAAATAGGCGAGCGCCAGATAGGCGGCCAGGAAGGCCGCCACCCAGATTGCAATGCGTCGCCGAAAACTTCGCTGGCTCATCACCGTCGCCCGAACGTTCCGGCATCACTCTATGCGATGTCGTGTTTCGCCGGCAAAGGGCGTCGACATGCTGTTGTCCGACGCTCTAGCGGCAGGCGCGATAACCGTTCCTGCGGTTCTTGATGTCGAAGTGGAAGTGGTTGCGGTGGTCGTAATTGTAGCCGGGGCCGAGCACGGTGGTGAAATACTGGCAGCCGTCGGCGCGCACATTGTTGAGGAAACCGCGAGTGCGGAAGGCGAACAGGCCGGGCTTGCGCACGTCGATGTCGTCGCCATTGTTGAGCTCGATGCTCATCACATCGAGCGCGTTGCCCTTACCGTGCTCCGACAGCACACCTTCGCCGGCAATGTTGCGGCAGGAATAGCTGGAACCCTGGTGGATGGTCTTGACGCCGGAGAAATAGCGCCAGCGGGCGGAGGGAACGAGTTCGTTCTTCGTCCAGCCGGCGAAGGTCGCTGCCATGTCGCAGGTCAGCGTGGCGGCGGGCTTCATCTGGATGCTGCCGATGGCCGAGACCTTGACCGGATAATCGATGCCGCACTGACCTTCATGGATCGGCGCCAGGTCGGTGTAGGCGACATCGAGGCGCTTCAACTGCTGGCGGCAGTCGGTTTCGCTGGCCGGCATCTGCTCGACAGGCGACATCGGCTCATCCATGCGCGGATAGGCGGCGCTCGTCATATAGGGATTGGACGGAACAAGCTTCTGCATGCCCGTGTATTGCGGCACGGCAGCGGTCTGCGAGCCGACATCGACGGCCGGTTCAAGTGACAGCACGCTGCCGGTGTTGCAGGCCGAAACCGCCGCGAGGGCAAGGCCGGCGGCGACCATCGCAGCACTTTTCGATTGGCGCGCGGCGGTGGAAAACACGACGCGAAATTTGCCGACCATTGGCGGAAATCCCATTCACGGATATCCGGCATTTTAACGATCAAGGGTAAAGGAAAACTCAGCGCCCGTGTTCATGCCTGCGGCCGAATTGCGGCATGCAGTGTCGGCCCACCAGGCTCACTGGCAGAAGGTGCCGCCATGCCGGCGCGGTTCGAGATCGAGA
The DNA here is from genome assembly GCF_056403835.1 of Mesorhizobium sp. P2_E6. Classification (NCBI taxonomy): domain Bacteria; kingdom Pseudomonadati; phylum Pseudomonadota; class Alphaproteobacteria; order Hyphomicrobiales; family Phyllobacteriaceae; genus Mesorhizobium; species Mesorhizobium sp. P2_E6. The sequence continues at coordinate 133,017 of NZ_JBFUEQ010000008.1, read as the reverse complement.
TGGAAATGCAAGGCATGGTCGGGGTCGGCGCCTGGTCCGAGCACGGTCTTGAACGGTCCGCACGCGGCCTTGCGCACGGCGTTGAGGAATTTCGCGTCCTTTTCCGGCGGCGCCGGGCCGACTTCGATCTTCTTGCCGTCCGACAGCGTGAAGCTGGCGATGTCGAGCGCGTTGCCGAAGGCGTGTTCCGACAGTTTTCTCGTGCCGTGGCGCGGCCGGCAGACAAAGGCCGATGCCTGGCCGATCGATTGCAGATCCGCGCCGAATTCGGCTTTCGCCGCCGGCTGGATGACGCTAGCGGCGAAACGCGCCGCCGCTTCGGCCATCGGGCAATTGAGCTCGGTGCCGGGGCCAATGGCGATCGACTTGCCGAGTGTCTTCAGCACGATCGGATAGGGGATCGAGCAGCCGATGTCGGGATTGCTTTCTGCCTTGTGTTCCTCGAATTCGACACCGAGCGTCTTCAGCCGCTCGCGGCAAGCGACTTCCTCGTCGGGCATCTTCTCGTCGGGGAAATCGGCCGAGCGCGGGTCGGGCAGCATTTTCTCGTCGCTTGCATCCGCCGGCTTTTGCGGCGGCTGCGGGGTGACGGCCGGCGGCTCAACCTCGGGCTCCACGGTCCCAGCCTTTGGTGGTGGCGTCGGCGCCACGGAAGGCGGCTCCGGTTCGTTTTCCGTATCGGCCGATGGTTCGGGGCGCGCCGGCTTTTTTTGATGCGACTTTTCTTCATTGAGCCGGTCAGCCGCTCCGCCGGTCTTTGGAGCTTGCGTCTTCAGCTCGTCCTTCTTTGAAACGTCGGCCTTCTGCGCGTCTAGGGGACGTGGCTCCGGCACCGGAACGTCAGCTGGTGATGTCAACGGATCCTGCGTTTTCTGCTGTATCTTTGTCGGGCCCGGCGTGACGTGCTGAGAGCCCCGGCGTTTCAGCCGATGCTTGCCCCGCGGTTCCAGCGGCTGGTCGGCACGCAGCGACATCGACTGCTCCACCTGGGGCTTGTGGTGCCGGTGCCGATGTCTCGCGTCGGCGGGCGTAACAAGCACAGCCGCGATGGCTACGACCAGTGCAATCCTGCAGGTTTGGGAAAAGACAATCGACCCCATGGCCGTCAACGGCGCGGACGCAAGGAGGTTGCCTTGGCCCCATCACGAACGGTAACCGCGATGTTACGCGCCGATCGCTTCCAGCCCTTCCTCCAGCCAGTCGGCAAGCAGCGGCATGCCAAGCAGATACTTCGCCGTGCGTTTGTTGGCGCGTTCGCGCGCCGCGGCAAGCGCATCCGCCCATTCGGTGCCATCGTAGTCGCCGCGACCGATCCAGGCCAAGGCGATGAGTTCGGCTGCCTCATCGACATTGAGGTCGTTGATCAACTCACGCAGTTCTTCCTCGGTGAGGTTTTCGGAACTTTCCTCGGCGAGGCCGTCATGATGGTGGTTGGCATGGGCCTCGCCGTCGAGTTCGACCTCATGCTCGGCGCCACCGGCATAGTCTTCATTGACGGCCGCACTCAATGCCTTGGCCTTGAGGATGAACAGGCGCACGGTGTCGGGGCCGATCGAAAGCTCCCAATCCTTTTCAAGGCGCCGCTGCACATTCCGTCTCCGTCAGGTCGTTTGCTTGAATGATAGCGGATTTGCAGCATCCGTCACCTGATGTTCTCCGATATGCTTTTTTTCCGGGATGAAACCGAGGGCGTCCGGCGTTAGTGTTGCATTCTCACCCCTCAAGGAGGCTTCGATGCATAAAAGAATGCTGATCCAGGCGGCGACTGCCCTTGTCGCACTGCAGTTCCTTGCCGTTCCGGTGTACGCCGCCGGCAGTAGCGGCGGCAGCGACCAGACCGTGACCCAGTGCAAGAAGGGCCAGGTCTGGGACAAGAAGAAGAAAAAGTGCGTCGCACCCCAGGAAGGCATGCTGGATGACGACAGCATCTATGATGCCGGGCATTCGCTGGCGCTGGCCGGGCGCTATGACGAGGCGATCGCCGTGCTCAGCCTCGCTGCCAACAAGCAGGATCCGCGCATCCTCAATTATCTCGGCTATTCGCACCGCCATTCCGGCCGCGTCACCGTCGGCCTCGGCTATTATGAGGAAGCGCTGCGCATCGACCCCAACTACACGCTGGTGCGCGAATATCTCGGCGAAGCGCATCTGCAGATCGGCGATCTGGCCGGTGCCCAGCAGCAGTTGATGGAAATCGAGAAGCGGACCGGCAAGGGTTCGCGCGAATACGGTATGCTGTCCGAGCAGATCGACCATTTCATGCGGAGCTGATTTCGGCGCCCAATATTTCTCAATCCGGCCGCGAGCGATCGCGGCCGGATTTTTTGTTGCCGGCCATCGCCGGTTCGCATCTGCCGCGACAGCATTTGCGAAAGCAGCGACGGCATTTGTGAAAGCCGGAGAACATTTTCGCAAAACCGATTTTTGGGCGTGAAAAACCCGCGAAGATTGCTATATTCAGGGAAATTGCGGTGAAACGGTTCCGTTAGCCCGAGGCTCTCGGACCGTTTTCTTTTTGTACCCATCGACAAGGCTTTCCCCGAAACGCGGGGGTGGCAGCAGGAAAGGTCAGGCATCATGAACAAGGTCCCGATGACAGGCGAGGGGTTCGCGTCATTGAAGGAAGAGCTGCGCTGGCGTCAGCAGGAAGAGCGGCCGCGCATCATCGAGGCGATCTCCGAGGCGCGCTCGCACGGCGACCTTTCCGAAAATGCCGAATACCATGCCGCAAAAGAGGCGCAGAGCCTCAATGAGGGCCGGGTCAACGAGCTTGAGGATTATATCGCGCGCGCCGAAGTGATCGATGTCAGCAAGCTCAGCGGCGACAAGGTCAAGTTCGGCGCCACCGTGGTGCTGGTCGACGAGGACACCGAGGAAAAGAAGACCTACCGGATCGTCGGCGACCAGGAAGCCGACGTGAAGTCTGGCCGCATCTCGATCTCCTCGCCGATCGCGCGCGCGCTCATCGGCAAGGAAGTCGGCGACGCCATCGAGGTCAACGCGCCAGGCGGCGCAAGGGGTTACGAGATCGTCCAGGTGCAGTTTATCTAGGGGTCCGAAGCGAGGGCCTTTGTATCAATCCCAAACGCCCCGCTGCCCCTCATCTGGCCGCCGCCATCTTCTCCCCGTGAACGGGGAGAAGGACGCCTTCATCAATGATTTCGCCAATTTCTAACGTTGCAAGGAAGGCGTCGGGCGTTGCGGCCGGCTTCTTTCTCCCCGTCACTATACGGGGAGAAACGCCCGGCAGGGCAATGAGGGGCAGCGTCAGCGTTTCCGATTGAATTGATTGAATAAAATCAATCTGCGTTAACTTGACCAAGCGCCTGGCGCTCCAGCAGCCTCTCTGCCTCCGCTACCGCTTGCCCCGGCGTTACATGTTCCCCGGGTGCGGCCAAAAGCGTTGACGCGTATGGCCCGCGCGGCCCGGTCAAACCCGGCTCGGTGGCAAGAAAAACCGCAACCGTCGGCAGGCCGAAGGCGCTGGCGAGATGGGTTAGCCCGGTGTCGGCGCCAATGACGAGCGTCGAGCGGCCGATGATCGCGGCGATGTCGGAGAGCGGCGATTTGGGCACCACGACCGTTGACGGAATGGCTCCAGCGATCGCTTCGGCGACGGCCTTCTCGCGCTCGTTCGACCATGTCGTGACCGGCGTCGTTTCCCTTTCAACCAGCAGACGGGCGGTTTCGATCCAGTCTTGAACCGGCCATTTCTTGTCTTCGCGGCTCGTGCCGTGCAGCAGGAAGGCGATTCTGCCACTGATGCCGGCCAGATTGCCGGGTGGCGGGACGATGCCGGAGGCCAGCCTCGAAAGATCGGGCTGGTAGCCTAGCGCCAGCCCGAACAGCCGCCGCGTGCGTTCGATGGCGTGCAGGTCGCGCGGCACGGCGTAGGTGACGTCGTAGACCAGCGACGCAGAAGGTTCGCGCGCGCTCGACCGGTCGAAGCCGGCGATCGGCGCACCGGCCTGCCTGGCCACCAGGGCTGATTTCAGCAGTCCCTGCGCATCGATGACGAGGTCGTAGCGGCAATCGCGCAAGGTGCGGCGCAAGGCGGCCGCTTCGCGCCATGTGCCGCCGTCGAGCAATGTCTTGCGCCAGCGCCGGATCGCCACCGTGTGGATCCTGTCGATCGCCGGATGCAGCGCCACGATGCCGGCGAATGCCTCTTCCACGCACCAGTCGAAGGATATGTCGGGCCTGACAAGGCGGGCATCCTCGACGGCCGGAAAGGTGTGGATGACGTCGCCCATCGACGACGTCTTGACGATGAGGACCTTCATGCGGCTGCCGGGATTTCCAGCAGGCGTTTCGCCGCCGCCACGACCTGCTCGACTTCAAGCGTCTTCAGGCAGTTGAGGTGGCCGAGCGGACAGACCTTCTGGTGGCAAGGCGAACAGGGCAGGCCGAGCCAGACCAGTTCGCACCGTTCCGCCAGCGGCGGCGTATTCTGTGGCGAGGTCGAGCCGAAGACGGCAACGATCGGCGTGCCGACTCCCGCCGCGACATGCATCAGCCCGCTGTCGTTGGACACCGCCAGCCTTGCCGCCGAGATCAGGTCGATGGCGTCCTCCAGCCGGGTCTGGCCAGCGAGGTCGACAACGCCGGGGGCGAGGGCGGCGATCTCCGCCGCCACGTCGCGGTCGTTCTTCGAACCGAACAGCGCGACCTTCAAACCCTTCGCCATGAGATCACGGGCAAGCCCGGCATAGCTTTCGCTCGGCCAGCGCTTGGCCGGGCCGAACTCGGCGCCGGGCATCAGCGCTGCGAATCTCTGGGGCGCGAGCCCGAAGCGGTCGAGCAGAGCGGCTTGGTTCTTCGCGTCAACGGTCAGGCGTGGCGGCCGGAAATGGCCGCCCTGGGCGAGGCCGAAATAAGCCTGCGCCGTGCGTCGTTTGACGCTGTCGGGCAGCGGCACGATGTCGGTCAGCAGGCCGTAGCGCATTTCGCGCAAATAGCCGAAACGCCGCGGAATGCGGGCAAAGAACGGGATCAGCGCCGATTTCCAGCTGCCCGGCAGGACATAGGCCATGTCGTAGCGGCCGCGCAGCAGTCGGCCAAAACGCCGGCGAATGGTGAATTCCAGCGCGCCGGGCTTCAGCGGAAAGTCGATCTGCTGGCGGATTTCGGGCATGCGCTTGACCAGCGGCGCGGCCCAGGCCGGCGCCAGCACATCGATCGCGGCGTTGGGATGAAGCTCTTTCAGCGCCGAAAACAGGCACTGCGCCATCACCATGTCGCCCACCCAGCGTGGGCCGATCACGAGGATCGTTGGGCTTTCAGCCATTCGACATAGTCTCTGACACCGGTTTCCACTGTCCGGAATTGGCCATTGTAACCGACCGCGCGCAAACGGGACATATCAGCTTGCGTAAAGCTCTGGTAGCTGCCCTTGAGATGGTCGGGGAATTCGATGAATTCGATCTCGCCCTTGCCCAGCGTGTCGATGACGGTTTCGGCAATGGCACGGAAGGGCTGGGCGCGACCGGTGCCGCAGTTGAAGATGCCGCTCGATCCGCGCTTCCACAGCCACAGATTGACGTCGGCGACGTCGCCGACATGGATGAAATCGCGGCTTTGCTCGCCCGGTCCGAAGCCATCATAGGCGCCGAACAGTTTCGGGTTCTCGCCCCGCTCGACCTGGTTGAATAGGTGGAAGGCGACCGAGGCCATGGCGCCCTTGTGCGCCTCGCGCGGACCGTAGACGTTGAAGTAGCGCAAGCCCACAACCTGCGCATGATCGGTGTCGAAGACGGTGCGCCTGACATAGTCGTCGAACAGCTTCTTGGAATAGGCATACACATTGAGCGGTCGCTCGAGCGCCGGGTCTTCGCGAAATTCGGCGCCGCCGCCATAGACGGAAGCCGAGGAGGCGTAGAGGAAGGGCACGCGCAGCGCCTGGCAGGCATGCAGCAACCGTTTCGAGAAGGCGTAGTTCACCTCCATCATGAACTTGCCGTTCCACTCGGTGGTGGTCGAGCAGGCGCCCTGGTGGAACACGGCCTCGATGCGGCCGAACGAGCCAGCCTCCATACGGCCCAGGAAATCGTCCTTGTCGAGATAGTCGGCGATGCGCAGATCGGCGAGATTGGCGATCTTGTGGCCATCGGTGAGGTCGTCGACGACGAGGATGTCGTCATGGCCTTCGGCATTCAGCGCCGCGACGATGTTGGAGCCGATCATGCCGGCGCCGCCCGTGACGATGATCATGTTGTTGGCCCTGATACGCGTTTCACTTGCCGATTCCGGCCCTTATAAGGGAGGCAGGGTGGGCTGTCGATAAAGCAGGCAGCGAAGCGGATGTCACAGTGGCGCCGCAAAGCTTCCGCTTCAGTCGGTTTGTGCCACCCGGGACGATCGTGAGGGACAGAAGAATGCCGTCGACCGAACTGCTCATCGCGTTTTTCGCCACCACGGCGATCTTCGCCTACATTCCCGGCCCGGCCATGCTCTACGCCGCCGCGCAGACGATGGCGCGCGGCCGCTGGTCCGGCCTGACGGCAGCACTTGGCATTCATCTGGGCGGCTATGTGCATGTCTTTGCCGCTGCCGCGGGCCTGTCGGTGCTGTTTCACGCCGTGCCGCCGCTCTATCTGGCGGTCAAGCTGGTCGGCGCGCTCTACCTGATCTGGCTCGGCGTTTCGCTGTTCCGCAAGCGCGTCGAGGGCGACATGGCGCTGCCCGCGATCGAGCGGAAATCGGCGCGGCGCGCCTTTTTCGAGAGCGTCACCGTCGAGGTGCTCAATCCCAAGACGGCGATCTTCTTCATGGCCTTCCTGCCGCAGTTCATCGATACCTCGGCGGCGCTACCGGTCTGGCTGCAGTTCGTCGTGTTGGGCACCATCGTCAATCTGATGTTCTCTTCGGCCGATATCGTCTGCGTGTTCTTGGCCGGTGCCGTGATCGGCTGCTTGCGGCGTTCGAGCCGTGCACAGCGCCTGATGCAGCGGGCCGGCGGGGCGGTGCTGGTCGGGCTGGGTGTCCATGTCGCCCTGCAGAAGACCTGACCGCCCGGCCATCGTGGTCATGGCCAGCCGTTGCGCTGCGTGGATTTGCGGTATATCGGCTTCGCCATGAACGAACCGGCCCTTCAATTGATGATTACCCGCAAGGTTGAAATCGGCCATTTCCACGCGTTGCCAGTGACATGATCAAGCACAATCCGCCTTCTCCCGAACCCCTGCACCGCGCCATCGCACGGTTTGGCCAGGCCACCGTGCTGGTGGTCGGCGACTTCATCCTCGACCGGTTCGTCAACGGCGTCATCGAGCGGATCTCGCCGGAAGCGCCGATCCCGGTGCTGCACCGGCGCGGCGAAACCTCGACTATGGGCGGCGCCGGCAATGTCGTCGCCAACATCGTCTCGCTCGGCGCATCCGCTGTTCCCGTGTCGGTGATCGGCACTGATGCTGCCGGTGACAATCTCGTGCGCATGCTGCGCGAACTCGGCGCTGACACAGCGGGCCTCGCGCAGGCGCGTGGCCGCATGACCTCGTCGAAGAGCCGCTTCAGCGCGCTCAACCAGCAGGTGCTGCGCTTCGACGAAGAGGAGATCAAGCCGCTCGATGTTGCGGAGCGCGACGGTCTGATCCGGCATTTCCGCGCGGCGCTGACGCGCGCCGACATCGTCGTCCTGTCCGACTATGGCAAGGGCATATTGCTCGACGGCGTCGCCGGCGACTTGATCGCCATCTGCCGTGAGGCGGGAAAGCCGGTGCTTGTCGATCCGAAGGGCCGCGACTATGCGCGCTATGCCGGAGCGACCGCCATCACCCCCAACCGCAAGGAGCTTGGGGAAGCTGTCGGCCATGCGGTGTTCGCCGATGACGAGATCGTGGCGGCGGCACGCCAGCTGATTTCAGCGCATGGCTTCGATTTCGTCGTGGCGACGCGCAGCGAAAAGGGCATGAGCGTGGTCGACCCGACCGAGGCGCGCCATATCGCCACCCAGGCGCGCGAAGTGTTCGACGTTTCGGGCGCCGGCGACACGGTGATCGCGAGCTTTGCATTGGCGCTGGCGGCCGGTGCCGACCCTGTCTCGGCGGCATCGATCGCCAATGCTGCCGGCGGCGTCGTGGTGGGCAAGCGCGGCACCGCGCGGCTGACGGTCGAGGAACTCACCGGTGCGCTGTTCCGTTCGCACGGGCCGACCGCCCACAAGGATGCCATCCTCGACGCTACGTCGGCCGCGCGCATGGTCGCGGCGTGGAAGGAGGAGGGCTTGAGCGTCGGCTTCACCAATGGCTGCTTCGACATCCTGCATGCCGGCCACGTCAGTCTCTTGCACGCGGCGCGCAGCCAGTGCGACCGGCTGGTGCTTGGCCTCAACAGCGATGCTTCGGTGCGACGGCTAAAGGGCGTCGGGCGGCCGGTCAACGACCAGCATGACCGCGCCTGCGTGCTCGCCGCCCTTGCCTCGGTCGATGCGGTCGTGGTGTTCGAGGAGGACACGCCCTTGGCGCTGATCGAAGCGCTGCTGCCCGACATACTGGTCAAGGGCGCCGATTACACGATCGACACCGTGGTCGGTGCCGAAGTGGTGCAGAAGTCGGGCGGCCGCGTCGTGCTGATCGATCTCCTCGCCGGCAAAAGCACCACCAACACCATCGGCAAATTGCGTGCCGGTGGCACCACAAGCTGAGGAATTCATGTCTGACCTGAACGACTACCTGGTCCGCTCGGCGGCCGCGATTTCCGCCATGGTCGAGCGCGACCTGACGAGCGAGATGGAGCGGGCGGTGAGCGCCATCGTGACGGCTCTTTCACAGAGCAAAGCCTTGCTGATCTGCGGCAATGGCGGCTCGGCCAGCGATGCCATCCACATCGCCGGCGAACTGGTCGGCCGCTTCCTCAAGGAGCGCAAGGCCTACAATGTCATCGCACTCCCGGCCAATGCCGCTGTGCTGACCGCCTGGGGCAATGACTATGGCTTCGACACGGTGTTTTCGCGCCAGGTCGAGGCGCATGGCTCGGCGGGCGGCGTGCTGCTGGCAATCTCGACCAGCGGCAATTCGCCGAGCATTCTCGCCGCTGCCGAGCAGGCGCGGATGATGGACATGACGGTGATCAGCCTGACCGGCGACACCGGTGGCAAGCTCAAGCCGCTATCGGACATCCTGCTCAACGTGCCCTCGACCTCGACCCCGATCATCCAGCAGGGGCATCTGTGCCTCTATCATCATCTGTGCGAAGTGGTCGAAGCGCGTCTCAGCAATGGCTGACGGGACCTGATCGTGAAGCCCGAACCCTATCCGCTCCAGGAGCCCGGACTATGGGTCGAGCGGATCGATAGCAGGTTTTTTCCGACCGGTACGCCTGCGCTGTTTCTCGACCGCGACGGCACCATCAATTTCGACACCGGCTATCCCGATGACCCGGCCGAAATGGTGCTGCGCGAGGATATCGCCGCTGCGATCGGTGCCGCCAATCGGGCCGGCATTCCCGTCATCATCGTCACCAACCAGTCGGGCATCGCGCGCGGCTACTACGGCTGGAGCGATTTCGCCGCCGTCAATGGCCGCGTGCTCGACCTGCTGCGCGCCGACAACGCGTTCGTGGATATGGTCCTTGCCTGCGCCTATCACGAGGCGGGCGAGGGGCCGCTTGCGATCGCCGATCATCCGATGCGCAAGCCCAATCCGGGCATGTTGCTGGAGGCGGCCAAATGTCTCGGGCTCGATCTGCAGCGATCGCTGATCGTCGGCGACAAGCCGGCGGACATGGAGGCGGGACAACGCGCCGGACTTTTGCAGGGCTGGCTGGTCGACGGCGAAGCGGCCGTTCAATCGGGCTTTACAGTCCAGCCCTGGCGCGACCACGAGGATCTGGGTGGCCTGCTCGCCGCAATAGCGGCACTCGGCGCTATGTCGGGCTAGAGCAACTCCGGGAAAAGTGTGAAACGGCTTTCCGTCCGGAATTGCATCAAAGCAAGGTGGGCATAATTCCGAAAGTGGAATTTGGCCTCAAGTCCGATCGTTGTCTCGCGAAGCTTCGTAAAGCTTGGCCTCGGTGGCGAACGAATACACCATCACCATCATCGAATAGACGAAGCCATGCCGGCCGCAAAGGAAATAGCGCTTGGCCAGGTAGAATTTCAGGAAGTTGCCGAGCGGCGACAGGACCAGCCTTATCAAGCCTGGCTTCTTGCCTCTCTCGACCAGCGTGGCAACCTTGAGGCTGGAGTAGGTGTTGGCCCTTGCCAGATCCTCCGCGACAGTCATTTCGCGGCGATGCAGCAACACGCCATTTTCAATCGTACCGGTTTCGCCCGGCACCTCGAACGATTCATGGACCCGCAGGTCAATGTCCATGGTGGCCTTGTCGCGGCGGAACAGACGCAGCAGCCTGTTGTGCAGCACCCAGCGGTGCGCATAGCCATAGCCTTTCAGCTTGTCGCGGCGTCTTACGAACCATCCGTCGATGGCCTCGTTCTGAGGCTGCGTCACGGTCACGATCGACCGCCTGAGCAGGTCGTCGACGGCCTCATCGGCTTCAATCGAAAGGCACCATGGCTGCGTGGCTTGATCAAGCGCGAATTGCCGCTGACGTGGGAAACCCGGCCAATCGTTGTGAAACAGCCTTATCGGGTAGCCCTTGGCGATAAACTCCTGAATGACGACCAGGGTGTTATCCGTCGAACCTGAATCGACGACGACGATGTCGGCGCAAAAGTCGACGCTCTCCAGGCAGGGGCCGATCATGTCGGCTTCGTTCATGCAGATGATGAGCGCCGAAACCGGGCTAGAAAATCGAGTCATGATCCCACTCTACAGCACACTGTTCTGTGAAATTACGCTGCTTGCGCCATCAGTTGTTACGCAATCGCTGTCGAAAAACCCGTCACACTTTCCTGAAATTGCCTTAGGAAACCAACAAAGCGGCCACGTCCGGCAGAACGCTCCGGCTTTCTACACCAGAGCCTGTCGAATGCGAAAGCGGCCCTGGTATGGCGAAGCCGGGAATTCGCATCGAGCGGGGACGATGTGGTGCTGCCGTCGACCAGCCTCAAGGCTGTGCAAACGAGACCAGCCCCTCGTCCTTTACCCGGCGGATGGTGAGCGCGGTGCGCACCGTGTCGACATTCGGGGTCGAAGTCAGCTCCTCGATGACGAAGGTTTGGAAGGCCCCCAGGTCGCTCGCCACGCAGTGCAGCAGGAAATCGGATTCCCCCGATACCATCCAGGCGTCGCGCACGATCGGCCAGCCGCGGGTGCGCTCTGCAAAGGTGCGCAGTTCGGCGTCGGCCTGGTGATGCAGGCCGATCAGGCAGAAGGCAACGACATCGAGGCCGAGCGCCGGCGCGTTGAGCAAGGCGCGGTAGCCGCGGATGATGCCGGCTTCCTCCAGCCGCTTGACGCGGCGCAGGCACGGCGGCGCCGAAATGCCAACGCGGTTCGACAGTTCGACATTGGTCATGCGCCCATCGGCCTGAAGCTCGCGCAGGATCTTCCAGTCGATGGCGTCGAGATCGGCCTTGAGCGGCATGAGGGCTCTCGATAAGTCAGGGCAATACGCAAGAATCTTGCGTGATCTTGTAATTAAACGACTTCGCTGTCCATTCCATCCCTCGCTCGGAATATTTCGGCCGATCAAAGTGGCGACAGGGGTGCGACAAAGCTTTCCGGGGACGAATGCCAACCTGCCTTGCTGGCGCCGTGGGCAACACTTACATTACGCGCGATATCGACGAGTTTTCCATGCCGCAATTGCCGGCAGCCCTCCGCAGAGGCTTCCAGATGACCACCAAGCACGCGCCCGTTCTCATTATCGGTTCCGGCCCCGCCGGCTATACGGCAGCGGTCTACGCCGCCCGCGCCATGCTGAAGCCGATGCTGGTCGCCGGCCTGCAACAGGGCGGCCAGCTGATGATCACCACCGATGTCGAGAACTATCCCGGCTTCGCCGACCCCATCCAGGGGCCGTGGCTGATGGAGCAGATGCTGAAGCAGGCCGAACATGTCGGCACTGACATCATCAACGACATCATCACCGAGGTCGACCTCAATGTGCGGCCGTTCCGCGCCAAGGGCGATTCCGGCACCACATACACCGCTGACGCGCTGATCATTGCCACAGGTGCGCAGGCCAAATGGCTGGGCATTCCGACCGAACAGACCTTCATGGGGTTTGGCGTCTCGGCCTGCGCCACCTGCGACGGCTTCTTCTACCGCGGCAAGGATGTCGCGGTGGTCGGCGGTGGCAATTCGGCGGTGGAAGAGGCACTCTACCTGTCGAACCTCGCCAAGAGTGTGACGGTCATCCACAGGCGCAGCGATTTCCGCGCCGAGCGCATCCTGCGCGAGCGGCTCCTGAAGAAGGACAATGTCCGCGTCATCTGGGACACGGTCGTCGACGAGATCACCGGCCGTCCCGGCAAGGCGCCCTTGCCGCCTTCGGTCGAAGGGCTGAAGCTCAAGCATGCGGTGACCGGCCAGGAAACGCATCTCAAGGTCGACGGCGTGTTCGTGGCCATCGGCCACGCGCCGGCGGTCGAACTGTTTGCGGGCAAGCTGAAGCAGAAGCCGAACGGCTATCTGTGGACAGCGCCGGATTCGACCCGCACCGACGTTCCCGGCGTGTTCGCGGCGGGTGACGTGACCGACGACATCTACCGCCAGGCGGTGACTGCGGCGGGGCTCGGCTGCATGGCTGCTCTCGAGGCGGAGAAGTATCTGGCCGGCATCGAAGTGCACCGCGAAGCGGCGGAATAAAGAGTTCAGAAGGCGACTTAGAAACGCCGTGTAAAAGCCTGATTTTTCATTCAGACGCCAAAACAGAACGAGGGGTAGCATGGCGTTGGACTGGGACAAGCTACGCGTGTTTCACGCTGCGGCGGAGGCAGGGTCGTTTACCCATGCGGCCGAGACATTGCATCTGTCGCAATCGGCGATTTCGCGGCAGGTCAGCGCGCTCGAACATGATGTCGGCGTGCCGCTGTTCAACCGCCACGCCCGCGGGCTGGTGCTGACTGAGCAGGGCGAAATGCTGTTCCGCACGGCGCATGACGTGCTGATGAAGCTAGAAACCATCAAGTCGCGGCTGACCGAGACCAAGGATCGCCCGTCCGGCGTGCTCAGGGTGACGACCACCGTCGGGCTGGGCGCCGGCTGGCTGACCGAGCGGGTGCAGGAGTTCATCGAGCTCTATCCCGAAATCAGCCTGCAGCTGATCCTCGCCAACGAGGAACTCGACCTCACCATGCGCCAGGCAGATTGCGCCATCCGGCTGCGCCAGCCGCAGCAGCCTGACCTGATCCAGCGCCGCCTCTTCACCGTGCACTTCCACCTCTATGCTTCGCCCACCTATGTCGCCAAGCACGGCAAGCCGGCTTCGGTGGCCGAGCTTAAGAGCCATCGCATCGTCACCTTCGGCGTGCCGGTGCCATCGCATCTGTCGGAGCTGAACTGGCTGGAAACGATTGGCGATTTCGAAGGCGGACAAAGGGTGCCGACGCTGCAGATCAACGACATTTTGTCGATCAAGCGCGCGGTGCAGGGTGGCGCTGGCATCGCCATGCTGCCGGACTATGTGATCAGCAAGGACTCCGACCTGGTGCAATTGCTGCCGGAGACCGAGGTGCCGTCCTTCGACACCTATTTCGCTTATCCGGACGCGATGAAGAACCAGGCCAAGCTGCATGTCTTTCGCGATTTCATCATCGCCAAGGCGCGTAGCTGGTCTTTCTGATCCACCCCTGGCGTTCGACTTTCTGGTCTTCATCCAGTTCTAGAATCACCCCCGCCAGGGCGTCAGCCGCGGCAGCCAGCCGGGCACGGCGCGGCGATAGGCCTCGTATTGCGCGCCATAGCGGCGGGCCAATGTCGGCTCCTCGTAGAGCCGGACGAACGACACCATGGCGATCGCGCCGATGATCGCGTAGGCGGTAAGCGTCCAGCTCGAGAACAGCAGCGCCTGGCCTAGGATGATCGACAGCACCGCGACATACATCGGGTTACGGACATGGCGGTAGATGCCGCCGACCACCAGTCTCTCGGTCGGTGCAACCGGAGCGGGCGTGCCGAGCCCCTCGAGCGCAAAGCGGCCGAAGGCATGCAGCAGTGCAGCGATCGCAGCGACGATCAGGAGCCCGCCAACAGGCACAAAGCCCGGCAGGCTCGACCATGGCAAGCCCCAGCGATCGGTCAACAGCCAGGGCACCAGCCCGGCAACCACGCCGGGTGCGGCGATGAAGAACGCCGCGCTGCCGGCGATCGCCGAAAACGTCCGCATTGGGTGCTTCCTCCCTGACTGCCTGATAAATGAACGGCTGCTGCCTGCTTCCACATCATTGCGCGGTTTTGGCATTTGGGCACAGAAATCGATCGCAATTGGCGATTCTGTAGTGAGAATCGCGCCTCCGTACGCTCCGTTTTGCTGATTTTGCTGGTCCTATTGGTCTCGGATATGGGTTAGACCACAGCCTGCGTCTTTTTGCATGCGTGTGTTGCAAAATAGATGCTTGTTTCTTGGGCATGATGAGCACATATATAGATCATCTCCTGGGCGCGTTCTCCTCCCATTAGCGCCCTAGAGTGTTCCCCTCTGGAGGTTAGCCTTAACAGGCACTTCCAATCAAACTCAGCCGGATCTTCGTTGATCCGGCTTTTTTGTTGCCTGGGCCCTGCCGGAGCAACTCGAAAAGTCATCAGAATTGCCACGTAACAGTGACATGTAACCTGAGGTAACATGACATGGACGCCCGACACGTGCTATCCACACCATAGGACGCGGTGTGGTCGTGCGGGAGATGGGGGCATCACTCGAACGGCCTGGGCTCAGGCGGCTACCGCGTCCGAACCATTTCCGCCGCCGAAGCTCGGCGGCGCCAGATGCGGCGGACCTCCGTTTTACCTACCGGGAAACGGTTCGCGAACAAGACGACGTCCGGTCCCCGCCGGGCGTCGTTTTCATTTGGGCCCCCCTCGAACCGGGGTTCGAGGGGAAGACCGAATCAGGCAGCCTTGCCGTTGGCATTCATTGCCTCGTCGGCGAGACGCCCGGTGAGTTCGGCCATGTGGTCGAAGACGGCGCGGTAGCTGGCGACGCCAGCGGTCGCCGAGCGCAACTCGATGATCAGGTCGCCGATCTCGGCCTGCGGCATGGTTGCCTCGACAACATCCCATCCCGGCCAGTCAGGCCGCGCATCATAGCCAAGGATCTGGCCGCGCCGCTGCGGGATGAGCGCGATGATCTTCGAGGTCGCGTCGGAGGGCGTGACGATCTCGACCTTCATCACCGGTTCCAGAAGCACGGGCGAGCAGGCGGCCATACCTTCCTTCATCGCCAGTCTGGCCGCCATCTGGAAGGCCATGTCGGAGGAATCAACCGCGTGGTAGGAGCCGTCCGACAGGTTGACGGCTACATCGACGACGGGAAAGCCGAGCGGGCCCGACTTCAGATAGTCGCGCACGCCTGTTTCGACCGACTGGATATAGGTCTTCGGCACGACGCCGCCGGTGATGGTGTCGGTGAACTGGAAGCCGGAGCCGCGCGGCAGCGGCTTGATCTCGATCACCACGTCGCCAAACTGGCCATGGCCGCCAGACTGTTTCTTGTGACGGCCGCGCTGCTGCGCCGATTTGCGGATCGTCTCGCGATAGGGCACCGCCGGCGCATGACCTTCGACCGGGATCTGGTTCTTGCCTTCCAGCCGCTCGCGCACGACACGCAGATGCATCTCGCCATGGCCCGACAGCACGGTCTCGGCCGAGTCCTGGTTGTGGCGCAGGCTGAGCGAGGGGTCTTCCTCCGCCAGGCGCTGGATGGCGGCCGACATCTTCACTTCGTCCTTGCGCTCCTTGGGGCGCAGCGCGAAAGCGAAGACCGGCTGCGGCGGCTCGAACTCAAGCAGCGGCTTGATGCCGCCCTTGGCCGAACTCAGCGTCTGGCCGGTCTTGACCTCATCCAGCTTGCCCAGCGCCACCGTGTCGCCGGCCTTGGCGATGGTGAGCTTGAACTGATCCTTGCCGAGCATTCGGTAGATGCCGGAAACCTTCGCCGTGTTGCCGCCGGGCAGCCAGAGTTCGGAGCCGTCGACGACCTGGCCGGACAGGATGCGCGACACCGACAGCTTGCCGCCATGCGGCGTGTGGATGGTCTTCATCACCTGAGCCACGGTGGCCGCGCCGTCGGGCGCGCCCAGCCGCTTGCGGGTCGCTTCGATGTCCGGCGCGTCGTGGCGGATCGCCTTCAAGAGGCGCAGCACGCCGTTGCCTTTCTCGGCGGTGCCGATCAGCACCGGCGTCACCGCGCCATCGCGCAGATCGGCGGCGAGATCGTCGAAGATGGCGTCCTTGGGCGGCTCGATCTCCTCGAGCAGTTGTTCCATCAGTTGGTCGTCATGATCGGCCAGCGTCTCCAGCATGGAGAAGCGCGCCTCCAGTTCGCGCGCCTTGTCATCGCCAGGTATTTCGGCCACTTCGCTTTCGGCATATTCGCGATAGATGTAAGCGCGCTCCAGCGCCAGATCGATCGAGCCGATGACGACGCCATCCTTGCGCAGCGGAATCTGGCGCAGCAGCAGCGGCACGGCGCTGGCCGGCTGCAGCATCTTCAGCGTGTTGCGCACGCCGGCGATTGCCTTGTCGACCTTGTTGAGGAACAGGATGCGCGGCACGCCGAGATCGTCGAGCCTGCGCATGATCAGCTGCAGGGCAGGGATCTTCTTTTCGTCGGCCTCGGCAACGACCACAGCGAGGTCGCAGGCGGCCAGCACCGGCTCGGCCTCGAAAGAGAATTCGATGGAGCCGGGACAATCGACGAAAGTAAGCTGCTCGCCCATGAATTCAGTGGTGGCGAAGGTCGCCTCGACGCTCATCGCGTGGGCCCGCGCCTCTGGCGAATGATCTGAAACGGTGTTGCCCGATGAGACGGGGTTTTGTCGGGGGATTGAGCCCGTGCGGGCCAATATGGCTTCGAGAAGTGTCGTCTTACCGCTGGCGAAGGGACCGATTATGGCAATGCATTTCGGTCCCGTGCGTCGTCCTCCGGCGCGAGTACCCATGACTGACCTCCACTCAGGCGTTTCCCGTAGGACCGACTGGCATGCATGGTTCAGGCTTGGTCAATCGGTCCTGAGCGGCGGCCGGCCTGTTCGACCGTCGCGGGCGGGGTTCTTTTGGTTTGGCCACCTGCCCGAAGCCATCGTCCCACTTGTTTGCCGGCAGGGCAAGAAAAATAGAAATTCTTCGGTGTGGCCTCAGGCGCTCAGCGCCAGCGGCTCGGCATGGACGGCATGCAACGGACCAAGCTTGTCGCGCGGCGCCGGCCGGCCGAAGAAATAGCCCTGGAAACGATTGCAGCCGGCGGCATTGGCCAGGGCGAATTCCTCTTGCGTCTCGACGCCCTCGGCGACGATGGTGACTTCCTGGATGCGTGCGATCTGGGCGAGCGCCGAAACGAAAATCTGCGCCACCTGGTCATGGGCGAGGCTGCGGATGTAGGAGCGGTCGATCTTGATGCTGTCGACGGGCAAGGTCTTCAGATAGTTGAAGCCGCAATGGCCGGTGCCGAAGTCGTCGAGCGCGATGTGGAAGCCGAGGCCGCGCAACGCTTCGAGGCGTCGCAGGATTTCGGGCGTGGCGGCGGTCGCCACCGTCTCGGTGATCTCGATGACGAATTGCGCGGCGCAACGGCCGGTTTCCTTCAGCACGCGATCGCACATGGTGACGATCTCGTCGCGCTTCAGCTGTTCGCCGGAGACGTTGATCGAGATGCGGCGTCCCGGGAAATGGTTGATATCGGCGCAGGCCCGCTTGAACACCCACTCGCCGAGCATGTCGATTAGGGTCGAGCGTTCGGCGATCGGAATGAACTCGGCCGGCGAGATCAGACCACGAACCGGGTGGCGCCAGCGGATCAGCCCTTCGAAGCCACAGGTGGAACTGTCCGGATTGACGATCGGCTGGTAGTGCAGCTCAAGTTCGCCGAGATAGACCGCCGCGCGCAACTCCCGCTCGACCAGGCGACGATAGCGCTTGTCGGACAGCATCTCCTCGTCGAACACGGTGACGCGGCCACGACCCGCCGCCTTGCTTTCATAGAGCGCCAGGTCGGCGACCAGCATCAGTTCCGTCGTGTTCGAGGCATGTGCCGGCGCCAGCGCCACGCCGACGGAAATGGACAGCGGGATGGTCTTGCCCTCATGCGATTTCCCGGCTCGCATGGCATCCAGCAAGCGCCTGACTTTCTTGTTGATGATGGCGAGATCGTTGTGCGGGACGATGACGCCGAATTCGTCGCCGCCGAGCCGTCCGACCATGCCACCGGCAAAGATGCGCTCGGCCGTCTTGACCAGATGCGCCAGAGCGAGGTCGCCGAACTGATGTCCGAACGTGTCGTTGAGCTGCTTGAAGTGATCGACGTCGATCAACAGCAAGGTCGCATCGCGCCGGTCGCGCATGCTGCCGAGACTGTCGTGCAGCGCTTCGAGGAAATAGCGGCGGGTCATCGCCCCGGTCATCGCGTCCCTGGTCAGGAAATGATGCTTTTCCGCCTCTGCGGCGGCGGCCGACCGCAAGCGATGGACGACGCTGCTGCGCATATACATCAGGGCCAGCAGGGCCAGGCTGGTGGCGAGGATCGAGACCGCGAAGGCGTTGCTGGAGGGCTGGTCTTGCGACAGGTCGACCGCGCCAAGCACCGCGGCGCCGATGCTGATCAGAAGCAGCAACTGGATGCCGCGGTAGATTCGGCCGCTGTGGTCCTTGATCGTCGCCAGTATGCTCATCTCATCGCCCCTTGAAATGCGGGCTCAGGGCTAGTGCGCAGCTGTTAAGAAGACATTGAATTCGCCATCGTTCCGTCCAGCGACATGACGCGAGGAGCGTTCATGGTTAAGGAGAAAACCCGGACTTGCGGTGGTGCGCGAAACGGCCGGTTGCGCCTGGGACGATATCGGCCGACAATGGATTTTGCGTCAAATGCGGTTTTGCCTCGAATGTCTGGCGGCATTTGATGCCGATCGCTTCACCAGTTCCAGGATCACCCCGATGAAGATCATTGCTTGCGGCAGCGTGCCGACCATCATAGCGCCGGAGAAGTACTTCACCGGCCGCGTGTTGCAGACGCCGATCATCGAGAAGGAGGCGCCGGCGCGGCTGCGGGCCACGCTGGTCAGCTTCGAGCCGGGCGCGCGCACCCACTGGCACACGCATCCGCTCGGCCAGACACTCTACGTCACCTCAGGCGCCGGCCTTGCCCAGACATGGGGCGAACCGGTCCAGGAGATCAGGGCCGGCGACGTCATCTCGTTCGCGCCTGGCGAAAAGCACTGGCACGGTGCGGCGCCGAAGTCGGCGATGACGCATATCGCCATGCAGGAGGCGCTGGACGGTGTCCACGCCGACTGGTTGGAAGAGGTGACGTCAGCGCAATATGGCGGCTGAGTGCCGAGCCGGTGAGGAGGCGTCGTTGCCAACAAAAAACCCGGCGGTGAAGCCGGGTTTTCAGTTTCAAGACTGGCCTGATCAGGTCAGCGATGCCGTGAAACGCTGGATGCGCGTGCAGGCTTCCTCAAGCAGCGTCTCCGAAGTGGCGTAGGAGATGCGGAAGTTGGGGCCGAGGCCGAAGGCCGAGCCGAACACGACCGCGACCCCCTCGGCCTCGAGCAGTTCCGAGCAGAAAGTTTCGTCGGTGTCGATCACCTTGCCGGCTTTGGTCTTCTTGCCGATCAGCTGGGCGCAGGACGGATAGACGTAGAAGGCGCCTTCCGGCGACGGGCAGCTTATGCCGCGCGCCTGGTTGAGCATCGACACGACGAGATCGCGCCGGCCCTGGAAGATCGCCTTGTTCCTGGCGATGAAGTCCTGCGGGCCGTTGAGCGCCTCGACCGATGCCCATTGCGCGATGGTGCAGGCGCCCGAGGTCTGCTGGCCCTGGATCATGTCCATCGCCTTGATCAGCGCCACAGGACCTGCGGCATAGCCGATGCGCCAGCCGGTCATGGCATAGGCTTTCGACACGCCGTTCATGGTCAGCGTGCGCTCGTAGAGCTTCGGCTCGACTTCGGCGATGGTCTTGAAGACGAAGTCGCCATAGGTCAGGTGCTCGTACATGTCATCGGTCAGCGTCCAGACATGCGGATGCTTCAACAGCACGTCGGCCAGCGCGCGCAGTTCCGCCTCGGTATAGGCGGCGCCCGACGGGTTCGACGGCGAGTTCATCAGCAGCCATTTGGTGCGTGGCGTGATCGCCTTTTCCAGTACCGCGGCGGTCAGCTTGAAGCCGTTGTCGATCGAGGTGTCGGCAAACACGGAGGTGCCGCCGCAGATCGCCACCATCTCAGGATAACTGACCCAGTAGGGGCGCGGTATGATGACCTCGTCACCGGGGTTCAGTGTCGCCATGAAGGCGTTGAACAGGATCTGCTTGCCGCCGGTGCCGACAATGGTCTGCTCGGGCTTGTAGTCGAGATTGTTCTCGCGCTTGAACTTCTTCGCGATCGCCTCGCGCAGCGGCACGATGCCTGAAACCGGCGGATATTTGGTTTCGCCGCGGCGGATTGCCTCGATCGCCGCATTCTTGATGTTGTCGGGCGTATCGAAATCCGGTTCGCCGGCGCCGAGGCCGATAATGTCACGGCCGGCATTTTTCAGCTCGCGCGCTTTCTGCGTCACCGCAATGGTCGCGGAAGGCTTTACGCGGGAAAGGGCGTCGGCGAGAAAGGCCATGACCGGATATCTCCAAACAAGGTCGGCGCGGGCCGGGAGCGGCCGCGGCGCTTCTCATGTCGCATGATTTCGCGCAGTGCAAGCATTGTCGGCTGATCCAGGCCTCAAGGAGCCGTGATCGGCAACGATAAATTCATTAACGGGCGGTAGAGGCTTGCGTGACAGGATCACAGTTTGACCGCCAGTTTGCGGAGCGAGGAACCGTGTCGCGCAGCATCGGGCTTGCCCACATCATCCGTCAGGACGATGGCACCTCCACCGGTGTCTGGGGCATCTACACGCTGCAAAGCGCCTTCCAGCCGATCTTCGCCTTCAACGAAGGCAAGCTGTCGGTGGCCGCGTTCGAAGGGCTGATCCGGCCGTTCCGCGACGGCGAGCCGCAATCGCCGATGAGCTTTTTCAGCACCTGTCCGGCCGCCGACCGCCTGCATGTCGAGGCGCTGACCAGGACGCTGCATCTTCTGAACGCCGGCGCCTGCTTGCCGGAGGAGGCCTCGATCTTCGTCAATTTCGACCCGTCGGTGTTCACCGAGCGCACCGTTGCCGACAATGCCTTGCGCGAAATGCGGCTGGTGCTGCACGAGGCTGGCATCGATCCGCGCCGTGTGGTCTGCGAAGTGACCGAGCAGCGCTCGGCGTCGCAGGAGACCCTGCACAGTTTCGTCACCGCGCTGCGGGCCAACGGCTTTCGCATCGCCGTCGACGACTATGGCGCCGATGATTCCGACATCAACCGCATCAAGGAACTGAAGCCCGACATCGTCAAATTCGACGCCTTCTGGATCACGCAGCTGATGGAGTCCGGGGCCGGCTTCGCGTTGCTGACCACCATGGTGAAAAGTTTCGAGCAGCAAGGCATCCGAACGGTGTTCGAGGGCATCGAGGAGGGCTGGCAACTGGAACTGGCCGAGAAGTCGGGAGCGTCGATGGTGCAGGGTTTCGTGCTGGCGCGGCCCGAGCTTGCGCCGACAAGCTTTCGCGTCTTCGGCAAATCCACGCAGCAGGCCGCCTCCGCGGCCGTTGAAGCCGCGCCTGTCCAACCGGCACCACCGCATTCGACACGGCCAGCAAAAGCCTTCGGGCGCAAGGTGGCGCCATGAGGCGCGAGCGGCGGCGCGATGTCGGCAACGCGATCCAGGTCGACGAAGTCGGTATCGAATACGGTATCCATGGCGAGTTTCGGCTGCGCAGCGCCTATCAGCCGATTTTCGCGCCGCGCGGCCGCTTCCTTCACGCCGTCGCGGTCGAAGCCCTGATCGAGCCGCACCGTGCCGGCCGTCCCGGTGCGCCGAAGGTGTTTTTCGAAAGCATCGCCGCTTCCGACCGCTTGTTTGTCGAGACCATGTGCCGGGTGCTTCACCTCAGGAATTTTCACAACATCGGCGTCGACGGGCTCGATCTGTTTTTCAACTACAATCCGTTGATCAACGACCATCCCGGGCGGGCGCTGGCCGAGATCCGGCTGATGACCAGGTATCTCGGCGATTTCGGCCTCGCGCCGGCCATGCTGGTCTGCGAAATCACCGAACAGGCGGCCGACGACGCGCTTCTGATCCGACTGGTGCGCGAAATGCGGCGCGACGGGATCCGCATCGCCATCGACGATTTCGGCACCGGCCACTCGACGGAGGAGCGGGTCAGCCTGCTCCATCCCGACATCGTCAAGATCGACGGCACCTGGTTCGCCGAGTTCTGCCGCCATGCCGCCGCCGAACGGTTCTTCCGCCCGCTGGTTTCGACCTTGCACGACCGCGGCGCCAAGGTGCTGGTCGAAGGCATCGAGCAGCCCACCCATCTGCGCGTCGCGCTCGAAGGCGGCGTCGACCTGCTGCAGGGATTTCTTCTCGCCCGCCCGGCGCTGGCCGGCACAATCTTCAACGAAGAGCCGCTCTCCGTCGACACGCTGCTTGGCAGGGATAGCAAGGTTGTGCCGCTGTTCGGCTAGGGCGCGTCGATATTCAGGTGAGGCCGGCCTGCAAACGGCAGCTTCCTGCGCTTCCGGTACTCACGTACCCAAATGTACGCTCCGTTCCGGTTCTCGGAACCCACCGTTTTCGACTCGGCCTGACCTGAATCTCGTCACGCCCTTGAACGCCCTCATGCGTTCACACATCAGCGGCGCTGATGGTCATGCCAAAACAAATCATTGGTTGAGGACGTCGCCGCAGCGATAATCGCGCCGGCAGAGGCAGCGCACGGGGCACGGCAATGATACTCTACAGCATGATCGACAGCGGCAATTGCTACAAGCCGCGGCTGCTGATGGCCAAGCTTGGCCTCGCCTTCACCAATGTCGAGGTGAGTTCGCATACGGGTGAGACGCGAAAAGCGGACTATATCGCCAAGAACCCGAACGCCATGGTGCCGCTGCTCGAGCTCGATGACGGCCGGCGGCTGGCCGAATCCAACGCCATCCTGCTCTATCTCGCCGAAGGCACGCGCTTCCTGCCGGCGGACAGGTACGAACGGGGACTGGCCTATCAATGGCTGTTCTTCGAGCAATACAGCCACGAGCCCTATATTGCCGTGCGCAGGGCGCTGCTGACCTTTCCCGAACGCGCCCGGGATGCGACGCCGGAGCGGCTGGCGGTGACGCTGGAGCGTGGCAACAAGGCGCTCGGTGTGATGAACAAACATCTGGAAACCAATGCGTTCTTCGCTGGCGGTGCCTACAGCGTCGCCGACATCGCGCTCTATGCCTATACGCATACGGCAGAGCAGGGCGGCTTCCAGCTTGATGCCTATCCAGCGGTGGCAGACTGGCTTGGGCGAGTGGAAGCGGATCCAGGGCATGTGCCGATGGACTGGGTGGGGTGAGCAACTTTGGAGATTGGCGAAAGCTTCGGCCGGAGCGTCCTTCTCCCCGTCTCTATACGGGGAGAAGATGGCGGCAGCCAGATGAGGGTTGGGCTTGGTTTGGCGATAGGCAATCTTGAGGCGTCGCGCTGCCCCTCATCGCCCTGCCGGACACTTCTCCCCGTGTAGGGACGGGGAGAAGGACGCTGTATCGCCGGTTTAGCCAATTGTCGGCGTCTCAACCCCAGACAAACAAAAAGGCGGGATAAATCCCGCCTTCCCATTTTCGGTAGCCTGATCGGGAGCGTCCGGTCCGGGCTGGCAGCTATCTGCTGATCCAGCTTTTCGGGTCTTTCCGCTCCGGCGCGCTTCTCGCGCGACTGTCAGTACATCCGTGACTTGCCGCGCGCCCCGGGCTCTCGCCCGGCGCGCGCCATTCGCAAAATCAGGCTGCCTTGCTCAGAGATCCGGCGGACGACTTGCCAGTGCGGCGGTCCTGCTCGATCTCGAAGTTGATCTTCTGGCCTTCGACCAGGGTCGACAGTCCAGCACGCTCGACAGCGGAGATGTGGACGAATACGTCCGCGCCGCCCGCGTCAGGCTGGATGAAGCCGAAGCCCTTGGTGGCGTTGAACCACTTGACCGTTCCAGTTGCCATTTAGATAGTCCTTCACATTTGCTTTAGATTGACCGGACCGAAGTCCAGCCGGTGTGCATCGAGATTTTGGAGATAGACGTCAGCAAACGCGATTATCGCGAGGCCCGGATCGATCGGCCGAAATATCAATGGAACGCATATAGGCTGCTTTCGCACGAAAAACAAGACTGCGTGAGAAGGCCGTGATCAGGATGCCGCCCAATGGCCGCCCCAATCGCGTGAGAGCGTCGCAACAGGATCGGGCCCCGGCGGTGTTCAATCCGGGAGGAGCTTGGGGGAGAGGACCATGAAAACCATTCTGCTTGCCGCCTGCCTGACGCTGGTGGCCGCCGAGGCGCAGGCGATCTCACGCTATGACCCAACGCGTATGAGCTGCGGGCGTGTGCAGTCGACGATCGCGCGGCAGGGCGCCGTCATCCTGCGTTACCAGTCGACGCGGGTGCCGGGCCTGCCGCTCTATGACCGCTATGTGCAGAGCGAGCAGTTCTGCACCATGGGCGATGTGAGAGCACGCGCCTACGTGCCGAGCGCCGACACCAGGTCCTGTCCGGTCTATACCTGCAAGCGGCCGGATTATGATCGGCATTTCCGCCGGCGCTTCTTCCATAACGACTAGAGCAACTCCAGGAAAAGCGCGTAGCGCTTTCCCCCAGGGAATTGCGTCAAAACAGAGAGATCGTTCAAAAGCCGAAGGAAACCTGCGCTGGTGGCGGCGGGCCGACGCGCACGCCTTCCATGGCCAGCATCTTCTCCTTGGTGTTCGAGCCGCCGGGTGCTGAGAAGCCGCCGATCTTGCCGCCGGCGGCAAGGATGCGATGGCAGGGAATGACCAGCGGCACCGGATTGGCGCCAAGGGCTGCACCGGTTTCGCGCGGCAGCCCGCCATGGCCGGCGCGTTTGGCCAGTTCTCCGTAGGTGGTGGTTTCGCCATAGCCGAGCTTTCGCGCCGCGTCGTAGATGGCAAGGCGGAAGTCGTCGATGCCGTCGAGATCGACGGGTACGCCTGTGAAGTCGACATCCTCACCGGCCGCATAGGCCTTGATCGAGGCGATCAGGTCGACGATCCATTGCGGCTGCGCGGTGGAGGCGGAAACGCCGGCATGGCGCATCAGCCGCCGTTCCACCGACTCGCGGCTGCGTTCGGGCAGGCAAAGCCGGATCAGGCCCTTTTTGCTCCAGGCGATGCCCATGAAGCCGATCACTGTTTCTAACACTGCGTGGCCGGCTGTGATCGAAGATGTCGTTTCCATGATGCGTTCCTTTCCGCAAAGTGGCGAAATCCGGCATTCGTCCCGGTACATATCCAGAACAATATGGCATCCCGGCCAGAGTCTCGCCACCCGAAAACCACCCGATGGCCCCGATTGCCGGTCGTGAATCGCTGGTGTAAGGAATTTCTTAATAACCCGACAAATCGGACCCGAGCGCGGCTTGCCAGCAAAACACACTCTTATCGCGATCGGCGTGTTCCTGGCTGCCGCCGGCATCAGCGGTTGCACGTCGACCTCGCAGATGAAACCCGCGCCTGCCCTGACCGAAACCGCGACTGCCGCCGGTGCTGACGCCGGCTTCACGATACCGCTGCCGGAGACGGTTTCCGTGCTGCCGGAATCATCGGGAATCGCACCCGTTCAGACGGCTGAATTGACGCCCGGACCGGCCACGCCGGCACCCGATGCCGCCGTCCAGCCGGCTGCCGCGACCGCCGCCTTCGCCGGATCGACCCCGGCAGCGCCGGCGGTACCCGCCATCATGACCGCCAATGCCTGGCAAGCGCCGCCGCCGGCGACCGCAGGCGAGACCGTCAAGACGGCCGAGACCTATACGACCGCCGGGCTCGTCATGCCCGCGACCGCCAAGGGCGACCGGAAGGTCGTGCCAGGCGTCCAGCAGGTCGCCTATATGGTGCCGCAGAACCCGGCTGCCCTCGTCCAGTTCCCGATGGCACCCGCGGAAGAAGAGCACGCGCCGGGCGTGCGTGGCGACGTCGAGCGGCTGATCGAGAAATACGCCGCCCTCTACCAGGTGCCGGTCGATCTGGTTCGCCATGTCGTCAACCGCGAGAGCACCTTCAACCCGAAAGCCTACAACAATGGCCATTGGGGGCTGATGCAGATCAAGCACGCGACGGCGCGCGGCATGGGCTATGACGGACCGGCCAAGGGCCTGTTCGACGCCGACACCAATTTGAAATACGCGGTCAAATATCTGCGTGGCGCCTGGCTGGTGTCCGGCGGCAACGCCAAGCGGGCCGACTGGCTCTACCAGACCGGCTACTATTTCGACGCCAAGCGCAAGGGCCTGCTCGAGGCGACCGGGCTTGGCCGCGACCGCCAGCGCAGCCGCCTGCAGCCCGACGCCTGAGCGCGATGCCTGAACCGCGGCCGCCGGCTCTGAACGATATCCGGCTGCGCAAGATCCTCGACGAGACGCTGGTTCCCGCGCACTGGCCGGAAGGCTTTGTGATGCGCTGCTTCGAGCCCGGTGATGCGCCGGCCCTGCATGCGCTCCTGACCGAAGTGTTCGACGACGGTGCCGACGGCCCGTTTGACGAGTGGTGGCCGCGCATATCAGGCGATCCCGAATTCGACCCGGCGCTGTGTTTCCTCGTCATCGACGCCAAGGGCCGGCTGGCGGCGGCCGCGCTGTGTTGGACGCGCGCCTTCGTCAAGGACCTCGCCGTCCATCCCGAGGCGCGCGGCAAGGGCATTGCCGAAGCGCTGATGTGGCACGCCTTCGCCACCTTTCGCGCACGCGGCGCTGACTATGTCGACCTGAAGACCAACACCGAAGAAAACGCCGTCGCAGTGCGGCTCTACGATCGGCTCGGCATGTTCGAGGTCGATTGGTACAGCTGAGCGGGGCGCTCAAATGTCCGGCGCGTTGCCGATCTTCCGCTTGAGGTCCAGCGCCCAGGCGCGGCCCTCGTCGCCGCCCCACAGCAGCCAGGCGATGTAGCCGGCCGACGGGTTTTGCTCATTGCCGTAGTTCCTGCCGCGCTTGTCGACCTCGTGGCGGGCGAAATAGCTGACCATGCGGCGGATGGTGGAGGGCGCGAGCTTTTCCCGGTTCTTCAGTTCGGTGGCGCGGGCCACGCCGATCTCGGTGCCGCCACGGCCGAATTCGCCGCGCAGGCGCAGCCCCTTGGCGGCATTGTCGGCCACCACTTGCGGGCAGCGCAGGTCGATCTCGTCGTCATCGTCGTTGTGCATTTTGTTCCCGGACTGCTGGCTTATCCTGTGGGGAGAATGCTGGGAAGAGAGCGAGGTTCCGCCACGAGGAATCGCCCGAGCGCTGCGCAAAAAAATGTCGGCACCGATCGCCGCCAAACGTCCTTGGGTCGCAGAGCAACCGCGCCGGGACGCCGGCGCCGCGACCGAAGGAGCCGATCATGATCACCTTTCCCAACGAATCCGCCAAATACCGCACCGCCCGCGAAAAACTGCTGCAGAAGGAAATCGGGCTGCGCCGCGCCATGGAAGAGGTTGCGGTCGCGCGGCGCGCGCTGCCGCCCGGTGGGCTAGTGCCGCAAGATTATGTGTTCGACGCACTGGGACCGGACGGCAAGCCCGGGAAGGTAAAACTGTCGGAGCTGTTTGCGCCCGGCAAGGATTCGCTCATCCTCTACAACATGATGTTTCCCCGCCACCCACGCGAGACGCGCGACGTGGCGACCAGCGGCGGCACGGCGAAGCTCGCACGGCTGGACCAGCCATGCCCGTCCTGCACAGCGCTGCTCGACCAAATCTACGGCGCGGTCGGCCATCTCGAAGCCGCCGGCTTCAACTTCGCCGTGGTGGCGAAAACCGCGCTCGAAAACCTGGTCACGCTCGGTCGCGACCGAGGCTGGCGCAACATGCGGCTGGTGTCTTCGGCCAACAACGGCTTCAAGCGCGACTACAATGCGGAGGCGGCCGACGGCGCACAGTCGCCGCTGCTGTCGGTGTTCCATCGCGACGCCGACGGCATCCGCCATTTCTGGAGTTCCGAACTGGATTTCGCGCCAACGGACCCAGGCCAGGATCCGCGTGGCGTCGGCACCTGCGAGCCGCTGTGGAACCTGATGGATTTCACGCCCGAGGGCCGGCCGAACTGGAACGAGCAACTGCAATATGGCGAGGCGTGCTGTCACTAGGAGGGCAGGGGCTCGTTCTGTACGGCGGGCGATCGCTTCAGGTTGGTTCGCACCTTCCGGACGCTGGCGCCGCCCCTCACCTGCCWGCCGGCATCCTCTCCCCGTAGAACGGGGAGAGGGGAGCTGTGATCGACGCTTTCGCCAATCGCCAGCGCTGCAGGAAGAGAGCCGACGTCGCGGCAGGCCCCTTTCTTGGGCGTGCCGCTGTCGCTGGTGACCAAAGCCGCCGGGCTGGTCTTCGTGTCCGGCACGCCGCCGCTCGATATCTCGACCGGCAGGCTGGTCAAGGGCGACATCGAAACGCAGACCGAGGCATCGCTGAAGGCGCTGAAGCATTGCCTGGAAGCGGCCGGCACCTCGCTGGACAACGTGGTGATGGTGCGCATCTACGCCGTCAATTCCGGCTTCTACAACGCCATCAACCGCGTCTATGCCAGGCATTTTCCCGAGAACCCACCATCGCGGACCTTCGTGCCGGTGGCGTCATGGCCGATGGAGTTCGATATCGAGATCGAATGTGTGGCGGTGGGCTGAGCCGAGCTCCCCTTCTCCCCTTGTGGGGCCCGAAGGGCGGGCGAGGCCCGTGACTCGCCCCGGGCGGTGTCGCCGAAGGCGACGGATGAGGGGTGTTCCAGGGAACGCCAACGTCTCACTCCGCTGGAGCACCCCTCATCCGTCTCGGCGCTATCGCGCCGATCCACCTTCTCCCCCAGGGGGAGAAGGTAAGGGCGTTCCCGGCGCCGCATCTGGGCAGGGGTGAGCGGCGTCAGTCCTGGACCATCGCTCCGCGCTGGCGTTCGGCTGGTGGCGCGATAAGGTCCCTGAAAACCCAGGGAGATTTGCCGTGAAGAAGGAAGTCATCGAAGTGCCTGTCATGTCGGCCAAGGTGCGGGCGCTCGGCCTTCCCTGTTCGACAGCGGTGAAGGCCAACGGCTTCGTGTTCATCTCGGCGACGCCGCCGGTGGACATGGTGACCGGCGAGATGGTGCGCGGCGACATCGAAACGCAGACCGAGGCGTCGCTGAAGGCGCTGAAACATTGCCTGGAAGCGGCCGGCACCTCGCTCGACAATGTGGTGATGGTGCGCATCTACGCCGTCAATTCCGGCTTCTACAACGCCATCAATCGGGTCTATGCGAAGTATTTTTCGATCAACCCGCCGGCGCGCAGCTTCGTGCCGGTGGCGTCATGGCCGATGGAGTTTGATATCGAGATCGAGTGCGTGGCGGTGGCGTGAGCGGCGCAGCGATTTGGAGTCCGACACCGCCTTCTGTCCGCCCATGGTGTTGAAGATGATCAGCACCTGACGGTTGCGGATGGCGTCTTCGATGTTGGGGCGGCTTTCCAGCACCTTGTTCTCGGCGACGACGCACCCCTTACAACATGATCGCCGTTTGCCTGCGCTGTGCGCCGGCGCTAGGCTGCCAATATTCACGGGCGGCCGCGGGTGGCGGCACGCGCCAAGGGCTGACCATGCTTGACGAGCCGGAGCAATGAGCACGAGCCCGCTACGTGTGGCAGTCATTGGCGGCGGCATCGGCGGCGCCGCCGCTGCTGCCGCCCTGCTTCAACGTGGCATGGACGTCCGTCTCTACGAGCAGGCTACGGCCCTGGCCGAGGTCGGCGTCGGCGTCGTGATCCAACCGAACGGTGTCCGGATGCTTCGGCGGCTCGGCCTCGGTGACGAGCTGATCCGCTCGGGCGCCAGATGGATCGACCCACAGTTTCGTCGCGCCGATGGATCCTATGCGGCTGCGATGTGGCCCCCCGAGCTTGCCAGCCAAATCGAGTTCTACGGCATGCACCGCGCCGATTTGCTGGCAATGTTCGTCGATCGGCTACCTGCCGATAGTGTGAAGACCGGCCACAGATGTATCGGCTTCGAACAGGACGATGAGCAGGCCGTCATCACTTTCGCCAATGGTTTGCGCACCACGGCCGACGTCGTGATCGCGGCTGACGGTATCCATTCTACCCTTCAGCAGTTCGTAGTTGCCCCGTCCGCCCCGCTCTATTCGGGATCGGTCGCCTATCGAGGGGTGATCCCGGCGGCTGGTGTCTCGTGGCCGCCGGGAGCGATGCGCAACTGGCTTGGTGCAGGCAAGCATTTTCTCGTCTATCCGGTGCGCGCCGGCCTGCTCATCAACTACGTCGGCTTTGTGACGACTGACGAGCCGATGAAGGAGTCATGGTCGGCACGGGGCGATCCCGCCGCCCTTGCCCGGGAGTTCGCCGGTTGGGACCCCATGGTCGAGACGGTCATTGCCCAACTGAAAACGACGTTTAGGTGGGGCCTGTTCGATCGTGAGCCGCTCGCAACCTGGACTCGCGGACGCCTGACCCTGCTGGGCGACGCCGCCCACCCAATGCTGCCGCATTTGGGACAAGGAGCCAATCAGGCCATCGAAGACGCGGTTGCCTTGGCGACGGTGCTGAGCCACGCAGACCGCAAGTCAGCCCCACGGGCGCTGCTGATTTACGAGCAGCTGCGGCGCGAGCGGACTGCCGGCGTCCAGCGCATGGCGCGCATGAACGGTGCTCGCTATGACGCATCCAGCGGCGACTTGCATGCCCGCGACCGCAAGCTTGACGCTCAGCCGCAGGAACGCGCCTGGGTCTGGAATTACGACGCCGATGCCGAAGCCATGGCAGCCGCGGCTTCGCTCTAGGCAAAGTACTCCTGCAGCGGCCTGACCTCGAGGCTCCCCGCCTTCAGCGCGGCAATCGCCTCCGCTACCGCGGCAGCGCCCGACAGCGTCGTGTAATACGGCACCTTCTGCATCAGCGTCGCGCGGCGGAGCGATTTTGAGTCCGACACCGCCTTCTGGCCATCAGTCGTGTTGAAGACGATCTGGACCTGGCGGTTGCGGATGGCGTCCTCGATGTGGGGGCGGCCTTCCAGCACCTTGTTGATCTTCTCGGCGACGACGCCGTTTTCGGCGAGGAAGCGGGCCGTGCCTGAGGTTGCCATCACCTTGAAGCCGAGACCTGCGAGGCGCTTCACCGCCGGCAATATGCCCTTCTTGTCCTCGTCGCGCACCGAGACGAACAGCGTGCCGGAGCGTGGCAGGTCGACGCCGGCGCCCAGCTGGCTCTTGGCGAAGGCCAGCGCGAAATCGCGGTCGAGGCCCATGACCTCGCCGGTCGAGCGCATTTCCGGGCCGAGCAAGATGTCGACGCCGGGGAAGCGGGCGAAGGGGAACACGGCTTCCTTGACCGCGATGTGGCCGGGGTTCCTGGGGTCGGGCATGGCGCCGTAATGGGCGAAGGCGTCTTCCAGCGTCTCGCCGGCCATGATGCGGGCGGCGATCTTGGCAATCGGCCGCCCGATGGTCTTGGCGACGAAGGGCACGGT
This sequence comes from Mesorhizobium sp. P2_E6, assembly GCF_056403835.1. Lineage (NCBI taxonomy): Bacteria > Pseudomonadati > Pseudomonadota > Alphaproteobacteria > Hyphomicrobiales > Phyllobacteriaceae > Mesorhizobium > Mesorhizobium sp. P2_E6. The sequence goes on along the minus strand of NZ_JBFUEQ010000008.1, from coordinate 101,404 downwards.
GCGTGATGCGCGCGGGTTGACCTCCAGCACATAGACCGTGCCGTCCTTGATCGCATATTGCACGTTCATCAGGCCGCCGACATTGAGCGCGCGGGCGAGTGCCGCCGTCTGGCGCTCCAGCTCATCCACCAGCTCCGAAGGCAGCGAGTGCACCGGCAGCGAGCAGGCACTGTCGCCCGAATGGATGCCGGCCTCCTCGATGTGCTCCAATATGCCGGAGACGAAGGTTGCCTTGCCGTCGCAGAGGCAATCGACATCGACCTCGATGGCGCCCGAGAGATAGGTATCGAACAGCAGCGGGTTCTTGCCCAGGAGCGTGTTGATCTGGCCGGTCTTGTCGTTGGGGTATTTCTGCTTGATGTCCTCCGGCACCAGGCCGGGCACGGTGTCGAGCAGGTAGGATTGCAGCATGCCCTCGTCATGGATGATCTGCATGGCGCGGCCGCCGAGCACATAGGACGGGCGCACGACCAGCGGGAAGCCGAGCTCGCCTGCGACGAGGCGGGCCTGCTCGACCGAATAGGCGATGCCGTTCTTCGGCTGGCTGAGGCCGAGCTTGTGCAGCAGCTTCTGGAAGCGGTCGCGGTCTTCGGCGAGGTCGATCATGTCGGGCGAGGTGCCGAGGATTGGGATGCCGGCCTTCTCCAGCGCATCCGCCAGCTTCAGCGGCGTCTGGCCGCCGAACTGGACGATGACGCCGACCAGTTCGCCCGAGGCTTGTTCGGCGCGCAGGATCTCCAGCACGTCTTCCGCCGTCAGCGGCTCGAAATAGAGCCGGTCCGAGGTGTCGTAGTCGGTCGACACGGTCTCGGGGTTGCAGTTGATCATGATCGCCTCATAGCCGGCGTCGCGCAGCGCAAAGGCGGCGTGGCAGCAGCAATAGTCGAACTCGATGCCCTGGCCGATGCGGTTCGGCCCGCCGCCGAGGATGACGACCTTTTTGCGCGACGAGACCTGCGCCTCGTTGGCGAGGTGGCCGGCGAACGGCACTTCGTAGGTCGAGTACATGTAGGCGGTGGGCGAGGCGAACTCGGCGGCGCAGGTGTCGATGCGCTTGTAGACCGGGTGAACGTCGAGCTTTTCGCGGACCTTCGCGATCACTTCGATGTCGGTCCTGGTCAGCGATGCCAGGCGGGCGTCGGAAAAACCCATCGCCTTCAGCATGCGCAGATTGACGGCATCCCCGGGGATGCCGTGCTCGCGGATGCGGGCTTCCATGGCGACGATGCCGGCGATCTGCTCGAGGAACCACGGGTCGATCTTGCACATGGCGTGCACGTCTTCCAGCGAGGTGCCCATGCGGATCGCCTGCGCCACCATGCGCAGCCGGTCGGGCGTCGGCGTGCCCAGTGCGGCGCGGATGGCGTTGCGGTCGTCGGCATGGTTGGCGATCGCGGTCCCATGGCCGAGGCCGGGGATCTCGATCTCGTCCAAACCTGTCAGGCCGGTTTCGAGACCACGCAGCGCCTTCTGCAGCGATTCCTGGAACGTGCGGCCGATGGCCATGACTTCGCCGACCGACTTCATGGCGGTGGTCAGCACCGGCTCGGCGCCGGGGAATTTCTCGAAGGCAAAGCGCGGGATTTTTGTCACGACGTAATCGATCGACGGCTCGAACGAGGCCGGCGTGGCGCCGCCGGTGATGTCGTTCTCCAGCTCGTCCAGCGTGTAGCCGACGGCGAGTTTCGCCGCGATCTTGGCGATCGGGAAACCGGTCGCCTTGGAAGCCAGGGCGGAGCTGCGCGAGACGCGCGGGTTCATCTCGATCACCACCAGGCGGCCATCGGCCGGGTTGACGGCGAACTGCACGTTGGAGCCGCCGGTCTCGACGCCGATCTCGCGCAGCACCGCGATCGAGGCGTTGCGCATCATCTGATATTCTTTGTCGGTCAAGGTCAGGGCAGGGGCGACGGTGATCGAATCGCCGGTGTGCACGCCCATCGGGTCGATGTTCTCGATCGAGCAGACGATGATGCAATTGTCCGCCTTGTCGCGGACGACCTCCATCTCATACTCCTTCCAGCCGAGCACGCTTTCCTCGATCAGCACTTCGGTGGTCGGCGAGGCATCGAGGCCGGACTGGACGATCTCGTAGAATTCGGCGCGGTTGTAGGCGATGCCGCCGCCGGTGCCGCCCATGGTGAAGGACGGACGGATGATGGCCGGCAGGCCGACATGGTCGAGCGCCTGGGCGGCGATCGCCATGCCGTGGCTGATGTAGCGCTGCTTGCGGTCGCCTTCGCCGAGGTTCCAGCGGGTTTCCAACGCGTCGAGCGCGGCGTCGAGATCGGCCGGGGCTTCGGCCTTGACCGCGGCGCGCTCGGCCTCGTGCGTCTTGCGGTCGGTGTTCTTGACGTCGGTGGCGTTGGCCAGCATCGACTTCGGCGTTTCCAGCCCGATCTTCTTCATCGCCTCGCGAAACAGCGCGCGGTCCTCGGCCTTGTCGATCGCTGTGGCGTCAGCGCCGATCATCTCGACATTGTAACGGTCGAGCACGCCCATGCGGCGCAGCGACAGAGCGGTGTTGAGCGCGGTCTGGCCGCCCATGGTCGGCAGCAGCGCGTCGGGCCGCTCCTTGGCGATGATCTTGGCCACGACTTCCGGCGTGATCGGCTCGATATAGGTGGCGTCGGCCAGTTCCGGGTCGGTCATGATGGTGGCCGGGTTGGAATTGACCAGGATGACGCGAAAGCCCTCTTCCTTCAGCGCCTTGCAGGCCTGGGTACCGGAATAATCGAACTCGCAGGCCTGGCCGATGACGATGGGGCCGGCCCCGATGATCAGGATCGACTTGATGTCAGTGCGTCTTGGCATGGGCGATAAGTTCCGTTCGGCGGGCGGCTTGCACAAAAAACCGGGACGGGAAGACCCGGCCGGTTGTGCTCGCGATTCTGGTATCAGGCTAGGAGGGCCTTATAGGGAAGAGTTTTGCCCGATGTAACCCCGAAAATGAGGGGAGTAGGGGAGTAGGTAGAGTTTGGAGCGCGCTGCAAACATACTGCCTTACTGCCCTACTCCCTTACTCCCCTAAGACTAATCCCCCAGCGCCAGCTGATCCGTGATCTCGAAGCGTTCGGACACGCCGATGCGGATCATGTTCAGGCTGCCTTCACGGGTGAAGCGGAAGTCGCTCTGCCCGTCGGACCCGGCCGGCTTGCCGGCGACGAAGGAGATGACGCGGGTGCCGCCGTCGGGCCAGGTGACGGTGACGTCGGCATTGTCCGTGCCGGCGCGCATGACGCTGACCGCGCAGCGGGTCATCGGCTCGCCGACATAGCGGGCGCAGGGAATTTCATTGGTGGCGTGGTCAGATGGGGTGGCATGCTCAGATGGCGGCTCCAGCCGCGCGACGGCTTGTGAGTCAGGCGGCGGGGCAATGGATGCCGCGGCCGGCGGCTTTTCGATCTCGCCGGTCGTCGGGTTTTCCTGCACCGCGAAGGCCAGGCCGTAGGCATCCCGCATGGCCGTTTGGCCGATTTCGACGGCTGATTTCTGCGTGCTTTCGGCGCCAGCCTCCGGACCCGCGCCACCCAGACGCGCCGCCAGGTCGGGCGGCGGTGCGATCGGCGGCTGGGGCTTGGCGGGGTCGCCGGTTTGTGGTTTGTCCAGCGCCGATGCCTGATCGGCCTCATTGCCAGTGGAGGCGACCATCGGTGCGTCGGCCGGTCTTGCCTGGCCTTCGACATAGGGAGCCGGATTGAGGGGGATGAGGTAGCGCGCCGGCGCCCATCCGCTCAGCTTGTCCTTGCCCATGCTCTCGACCTTGCACCATTTGTTGCCGTTGACGTCGTTGCAGCCGAGATTGGTGACGCTTGCGCCTCCAGCCAGACGCGCTTCGACCGTGGCGACCGGCGATGCTGCTGTGCGGATATTGAGAAGGTCATCCGGCGCCAGGCCGGTGACGATGGAGATGACGAGATCCGGCGATTCTTCGGCCATGGCGGGGCCAACAGCCGGCCAGGCCGCCATCAGAAGCGGAGCCGCAATCAGCGCATGCAGGGTTGTTCGGAGCGTAACGGTGCGCCTCATCATTTGGCCGTGCGCTGATACTCAAAGACACCGTGCACGCGACGGATCGAGCCCGTCGCATGCCCGGCCGGTTTTATAAGCGACGACGCGCCGCCATGTAAGCCCGAAAATTCGAGCGAACCATGGTGCTGGGCGGACGGGAGAAACCCTGCTGCTCCTTGCGAAGCCCCAGCTGATCCCCTCGCCAGGTCAATCCTCCCGGCCTGGCTGAGGGCATTTCGTGTCTAGCCGCGGCGGCTTGGCGTTGCAAGTTTACGGGTCAGGGAGGCTGGCGGCATCAACGAGTTCAGCCCGGCATGAGCTACGCTCAGCCCGGCATGAACCCCGTCCTGAGCGCGTGGGCCCATTCCGGGCGTCCCGCCTGTTCGGCCTGTCTGGCCGCCGCCTCGCGGTTGTAATCGACGGCGATGGCCTCGAAGCGGTCGGGCTTGCCGGCGCTGCCTAAGGTAACGATGCCGTAGCGCGCATGCGGCGAGCCCTGCTCCGAGACATGCGCCGGTGGCGTCGCATCGTCATAGGCGGGGCAGCCGATGCTGCCGGGATTGAAGACGACCGGACCACCGGGAATGCGGATCAGCTCAGGCCGGTGGCTGTGGCCGCACAGAGCGATGCGGCAGGCGGGGTCGAGCGCCTTCAGCCGCCGTCGGATCGCCGCCAATGGCGCGCGCACCAGCTGGCCATCGGTGATCGCATCGAGCAGATATTTCTCGTCATGGTCGGGACGGGCGTGGAAGGCTATGATGCCGGGCGCGATCTCCAGCGTCAGCGGCTGCGCGAACAACGCCTCGCGCTGCGCCTGCGTCAGCCGCTGCTGCGCATAGGCGTCGGAAGGCCACATCTCGTCACTGGCCGGATCGGCGGCGACGCGGCGGTCGTGGTTGCCGCGCACCGTCGGCAGGTTGAGCGCCTCCAGCCGCGCAAACGTCTCGCGCGGCCACAGCGGGCCGGAAACGCTGTCGCCGAGATTGACGGTCAGGTCGGCGCCGCCGCGCTGCTTCAGATCGTCAAGCACGGCGTCCAGCGCCAGCACATTGCCATGGATATCTGCGAGGACGGCGATGCGCATCTTGGGTGGCTCCGAACGTGGGGCAGCGTTTTCTCTTTCCCCGCTATGCGGGGCGAGGAACCCAATTCCTGCAAGGGTCAGGCGGAAACTTCAAGATCGTGGCCACCGACCGCGGGCAGCGCGGGATCGTCTCCGGCGGCGGCGATGACACTGTCGAGCAGGCCGGGGAAGCGGGCGTCGAGGTCGGCGCGACGCAGCGTGATCATGCGGTTGGTGCCAACGACTTCGGCGCGGGTGACCCCGGCCTCGCGCAGTTTGGCCAGATGATAGCTCAGATTGGTCTTGGAGCCGAGGTCGAGGAACTGGCTGCAGTTCAGCGCCACGCCCTCCTTGCTGGCGAGATAGCGCACGATGGCGAGCCGCGTCGGGTCACCGAGCACGCCGAGCACGATCGGCAGGCTGATCTGGTCGGTATTGGGGTGTGGCAAGGTCATGGCTGGAAACTAAGCACAGTTCGGGCCGATTTCAACGCATCCATCCTGCTCTGCGCATACGCGCCGTTCTTCCGTTGCGATCCGTGCTGACCGACTGTGCTGACACAGGGCTGTCAGGAGGGTGCTGCTATTTTTCCCTGGCTTCATTGACATCATGCCCTGTCATGTCCAATTGTTCAATAACTTTTGAACTAAGGACACGCCCCATGGACAAACGCCTCTTTTGGCTTGCGCTCGGATCGTTCACGATCTCGACCGAAGGCTTCGTCATCTCCAGCCTTTTGCCGGACATCGCGGCGGACGCGGGCATCTCCATTCCGTTGGCCGGCACGCTGATCACCGCCTTTGCGCTCGCCTATGCGGTGGGCACGCCGATCCTGGCGACGCTGACCGGCGAATGGGACCGGCGCCGTGTCATCCTGTGGACGCTGGTGTTCTTCGTCATCGGCAACATTGCCGCCGCGTTGAGCTCCTCCTTCGAACTTCTGCTGATCGCACGCATCGTCATGGCGCTGTCGTCGGGCCTGTTCGCCGCGACCGCGCAAGGCACGGCGGTGGCGCTGGTTGATGACCATCACCGGGCCCGCGCCATTGCCGTCGTCGTCGGTGGCACCACGGTGGCCGTCGCGGTCGGCGCGCCGCTTGGCGCTCTGGTCGCTGCCTTCGCCGGCTGGCGCGGCACGTTCTACGCCATTGCCGGCCTTGGCGCGCTTGCCGGCGCGATCCTTTGGTACCGGCTGCCGCGCGGCATCGTCGGCACCAGGCTGCCCCTGAAGCGCAGGCTGGCAGCGGCGCTGCGGCCCGGCGTGATGCCGATCCTCCTGACGACGCTTCTGGCGCTGACCGGCGCCTTCACCGTCTTTGCCTATGTCGCGCCGCTCGCCATCGAGGGCGGCGGGCTCAGCCAGATCGCGCTGCCCGGCATGCTGCTCGCCTTCGGTGTCGGCGCCGTCATCGGCAACATCGCCGGCGGCCAGGCAGCCGACCGTTTTGGCGCTACGCGCACCGTCGGCTGGTCGCTGACGCTGAGTGCGGCCATGCTGGTGATGCTGTCGGTCATCCCGACCTTCCTGCCGCCCCACATTGCCGGGCCGGCGCTGATGGCGATGATGGTGCCGTGGGGCATCGTCGGCTGGGCGTTCCCGCCGGCGCAGGCCAGCCGTATCATCAAGCTGGCGCCCGACGCCGCGCCGATCGTGCTGTCGCTCAACGGCTCGGCGCTCTATCTCGGCGTGGCGCTGGGCGCCGTGGTCGGGGGCGCCGTGCTGCGCTACGGCGCGCCGGCCGATCTCGGCCTGGTCGCCGCAGCCTTCCCGATCATCGGGCTCGGCATCGTGCTGGCCGGTCGCTGGGCGGCGCGGCCGGTTGCCATGCCGGCTGAGTAGTCTTCTCGGAAGCCCGTCGGCTGCCTTAGCTGGCCGGCGGCAGCTCGAAATCCAGCGCGGCGATGTCATCCAGCGCAGCGCGCAGTTTTGCCGCCTGATCCTTGCCGACCACGTCCTCGAAACGCTGCTGGGCGACGTGCCACAGCTTCATCGCCTCATCGAGTTTGACCAGACCCTGCGGCGTCAGCCGCACGCGCTTGATGCGGCGGTCGTCCGGATCGGCGAAAGTCTCGACATAGCCGTCGCGGATCAGTGGCTTCAGCGTGTGGCCAAGCGCCGACAGGTCCATGATCAGGGACGCGGCAATGGCACCCATCGCCGGCTCGTTGCCGATATGGATCTGGTAAAGCAGGCCCTGCTGCGTGGCCTTGAGGCCCGAAGGCGCAAGCACATCATCATAATACTGGCCGAGCTTGCGTGCCGCGCGACGCAGCATGGCGTTGTTGCACAGCGTCAGGCCGGGTAGGGCATCTTTTGACATGTTTTTCTCTCGGCTCTTTCTCTCGGCGACGGCTGCATCACGCCCGACCGCTTACCCCTAAATAATCTCAGTCCCGATCATTGACAAGATAGTGGCATATGCCTATTTCAAGGATAGTGGTATATGCCACTAAATGAAATCAGATGGCTTTGGCGGCAAGGCAAGGGCAGTTGCCCACGGTGCCGGCGGCAAAAGTCGAAGCGAAGCAATCAGTCGAAGAAGGAACAGGACAATGAGTGGACAGAGCAACAAGGGCACGGCGGTGGTCACCGGAGCTTCGGCGGGCATCGGTGCGGTCTATGCGGATCGGCTGGCAGGGCAGGGCTATGACCTGCTGCTGGTGGCGCGGCGCGCCGACCGGCTCGAGGAACTGGCGGAGAAGCTGCGCTATGCCTACGGCCGCAAGGTCAGCGTGATCAGCGCCGATCTCGCCGACGACAATGATGTCCGCCGCGTCGAGCAGGCGATCGCCGCCGACGACAGCGTGACGGTGCTGGTCAACAATGCCGGCATTGGCGGCCAGCAGGTGGTGGCGACAGCCGATGCCGACGCCGTCGAGCGCATGATCAAGGTCAATGTCATCGCCTTGACGCGGCTGACCCGTGCCGTGCTGCCAGGTCTGGTGGCGCGCAACCGTGGCGCCATCGTCAACATCGCCTCGGTGCTTGCCTTCGACACCTCGTTCGGCGGCATCTACAGCGGCACCAAGGCTTATGTCGTCAACTTCACCGAAGCCCTGCAGCGCGAAGTTGCGGGTACGCAGGTGAAAGCGCAGGTGGTGCTGCCAGGCGCGACCCGGACCGATTTCTGGGAGATCGCCGGCAGCGATATCGATAGCCTTCCGCAGGAGATCGTCATGACGGCGGACGATCTGGTCGATGCCGCACTTGTCGGCCTGGCCAAGGGCGAAACGGTTACCGTGCCGGGGCTTGCCGACGCCACCAAGCTGGACACTTTCCTCGGCGCGCGCCAAGCCTTCTACGGCAGCCTGCATGCCAACAAGCCGGCGGCACGCTACGCGGCTTGAGCCCGTGTGTGGCGGTTGGCGTTCAGGCCGACCGCCACATTGGAATGGTCGAGGCGGCAAGCACCAGCGCCAGCACGATGTTGAGCGCGCGCCATTGCCATTCTGTCTTGAGCAGCCGGGCAAGCAGCATCCCGGCCACGCACCAAAGCGACAGCGAGGCAGCTGCTGCCAAGCCGAAGGTGGCGCCTAGCAGCAGCGCAAGCTGCAGCGGGCCGCTGGCCAAGGCCGCGAACGAGGCTGCCGCGCCTAGCCCCATCGCCCAGCCCTTGGGGTTCATCCATTGAATGCCGGCACCGCCGAGAAAGCTGTTCGGACTGGCCATGGTGACGTCCAGGTTGGGCGGTCCGCTGCGACCGATCTTGATCGCCAGCCAGACGAGATAGAGCGAGCCGACGACCTTCATCGCCAGTTGCAATGAGGGCACCGCAAGCAGCAGGCCGGCGAGCCCGCCAGCGGCCGCTCCCGTCACCGTGGCGAGGCCGGCGGCGCTGCCGACCAGCAAAGGGACCGAACGGCGAAAGCCGAATTGCGCGCCGGACGCCGTCGACAAGGTCGTGGCGATGCCGGGCGTGGTCGTGGCAACGATCGCAAACAGGACGAGGGGGATGATCGGCTCGAGCATGCGGCTTCCTTTGAAGCGTGTCGACACGCTTCAAGTTTTTGTTTCTGCATTTCGTTCTCCCAAAACCGCTGCGCACTTTTGGGCGACATGCATTGTCGGACACCGCCATCCTAGCCGCGCATGAACTTCAGTAAATGCAATGTTTGCTATGCTTGGCATTAGCAGACATAATGCGGTTATGATCCGAAATCTCGACATGGCGCTGATCCGCACCTTCATCACCGTCGCCGACAAGGCCAGCATGACGGCGGCTGCCAATGCGCTGCACCTGACGCAAGGCGCCGTCAGCCAGCAGGTCAAGCGGCTGGAGGAGGCGCTCGGCGCCAGCCTGTTCGAGCGCGATCGGCGCGGCCTCAGGCTGACGCGCGCCGGTGAGCGGCTGTTCGGCAAGGGCAAGCGGCTGCTGGCCTTGAATGACGAGATCTGGACCGACATGGCGGGTACCCCGGTGGCCGGCCAGGTGCGGCTCGGCGTGCCCTACGATCTTGTCGGCACCCTGCTGGCGCCGGTGCTGAAGCGCTATGCCGAGACCTATCCCCAGGTCGAGATATCGCTGATCTGTGCCTCATCACCGGAGATCGCCGCTGCCCTCGCGGCCGGCACCATCGACCTTGCGGTGATCGAGGAACGGGTCGGCCCGTCGGCCGGCGAGTGCCTGGCCATAGACCGGCTGGTCTGGGTCGGCGCCAAGGGCGGCGTTGCCCGTGCCAAGCGGCCGCTGCCGGTTTCGATCGTTGCCGACACCTGCGCCTTCCGGCCGGCGGTGCTGTCGGCGCTCAGTGAGCACGGGCTGGAATGGCGCACCGTGTTCGAGAACGGCAACATCGACGCGACGACGGCGACAGTGCGTTCCGATCTCGCCGTCACCACATGGCTGGCCTCCACCGTGCCGGCCGATCTCGACATATTGCCGTTCGGTTCAGGCCTGCCGCCGCTGCCGAGTTTTGCCATCAATCTGCATTTGCCGAGGCACGGTGTCGGACCCGCGGCACAGGAATTCGCGCGGCATATCCGTGAAGGGTTGGCGCGGCGGCTGGTGGCGGCTTGAAACCAGATCCAGCTACTTCCAGTTCTTGCGCCGCTCGATCTCTGCCTTGGACGGCTTTTCCGGCGCGAACGATCCGGTCTTGATCTCGCCGCCACGCTCATAGGTCGCCATGATGACGCCGGTGCTGGAGGCCTGCGAGCGGGTCAGCTTCAAGGCGGAAGGCATGGTGCCGTTGCCGAACAGCCGCTTGCCCTTGCCCAGCACCAGCGGGAAGATCAGCAGGCCGATCTCGTCGATCAGGTCATTGGCGAGCAGGGTCTGGATCAGGTCGCTCGAACCCTGGATGAGCAGGTCCGAGCCGTCTTGCTCCTTCAGTTTGCGCAGCGTTGCCACGACGTCGTCGCCCAGCGATTGGCTGTTGTTCCAGGTCAGCGTGTCGTGCCGGTGCGTCGCCACATATTTGGTGACGGCGTTGAAGCTTTCGGCGATCGGATCGTTGTCCTGGTACGGCCAGTGTGCTGCGAAGATGTCGTAGGTCTTGCGGCCGAGCAGCAGGTCGAAGGGCTTGGTGAAGGTCTCGCCCATGAACGCGCCCATGGCGTCGTCCCAGTAATGGAACGTCCAGCCGCCGAATCTGAAGCCGCCGGCCGGATCCTCTTCCGGACCGCCTGGGGCTTGCATGACGCCATCGAGGCTGACGAATGTCGCGGCGATGATCTTTCTCATTCCAATGCTCCGGTTTCTTCAATCCACGCCGTCGCGGCTGGACTTCAGCCCAAGGACGCGCGGATCGCCGCCCGTCCGACACCGCTGGCAAGATTTTGACAGGTCCGCCATCGATGCGTCACCTGCGAGACCTGGCATCGAGGACGCGCGAGGAGAACCAGACCTCACCGAAGATCGCCGTGGCGGTGCGGTCCGGCAGCTTGTCCGACGTCAGCCAGATCGAGCGGCTGCGCGCGGCCTGGTCGCGCGTCGGGATCTTCGCCGCAGGGTCTGCAACCGAGGCGCCGACACATGGAATGAACCATGAGCGCATGAAGGGGTCGCAGGCGAAGCCTTTTTCTGTGCGGGTCACCATCACTGCCAGCGGGACGCGCTCGGCCGGGCGCCAGGGAAAGATCATGCGACCGCCCGCCCGCAACGCCTTCAGCCATCCCACCGGTGGCGCGGCGACGCCGGCATTGACGTAGATGATGTCGGATGGCGGCAAGGGCGACGTCACGGCATCGCCATGGACGACGGTTACATTGCCATAGGTTTCGAGATTTTGTCGTGCGAGCTCGGCCAGGTTTTTGTCGAGTTCGAAAGCGGTGACGGTGCCGCCGGGCGAAACCAGTTTGGCCAGCGCCGCAGTGTAGTAGCCGGTGCCGGCGCCGATGTGGCAAACGGCTTCGCCGGGTTTGGGCGCAAGTTTGCCGATCCACATGGCGTGCAGGAACGGCTCGCCATTGTTGATGCCCTTGTCGCTGTCGAGCGCCACCAGCACGTTCTGGTAGATGTGAGCCGGATCCGCGCTCGGCGTCGTGATCTTGCCGTTGCCGGCGATGATCGTCCACGGCCCAGGACCGAGGAAGGCTTCGCGCGGCACCTCGGCGAAGACCGCCTCCAGGCGCGGATCGGGCGAGCCGGCATTAGCGGCCATCAGCCTCGCGTAGAACTTCCTGGCGTCTTCGATCCCGGTCATGACGCGGGAGAAGATAGCGCGGATTGCCGATTTGTCGCCGGACTATCTCTCAGCAGAGCAGTCGATGTCGCGTCTCAGCCGACCCCGAACATGGTGTCGTAGAGCAGCTTGAAGTTGAGCACCAGGATGATCGCGGCGACCACCCAGGCCAGTGCCGCGACGCCGCGCGGAATGGCGAGGTTGCCCATCTTCTTCCTGTCGGAGACGAACTGCACCAGCGGGACAACCGCGAAGGGCAGCTGCATCGACAGGATCACCTGGCTGAACACCAGCAACTGGCCGGTGCCTTTTTCGCCATAGAGCGCGGTGACGATCACCACCGGGATGATGGCGAGCCCGCGCGTCAACAGGCGGCGTGCCCAGTTGGGGATGCGCAGGCGCAGGAAACCTTCCATGACGATCTGGCCGGCCAGCGTCGCCGTCACAGTCGAGTTCAGGCCGGAAGCCAGCAGCGCGACGGCGAACAGGATCGAGGCGATGCCGAGGCCCAGCAGCGGCGACAGCAGCTCGAAGGCCTGGCCGATCTCGGCGACATCCTGGTGGCCAGTGTCGTGGAAGGCGACCGCCGACACGATCAGGATCGAGGCGTTGACGAACAAGGCGAGCATCAGGGCGATGGTCGAGTCCGTCGTCGCCCATTTGATGGCGTCGCGCTTGCCCTTGTCGGTGCGCTCATAGGCGCGGGTCTGCACGATCGAGGAGTGCAGATAGAGATTGTGCGGCATGACGGTGGCGCCGATGATGCCGATGGCGATGTAGAGCATTGCCGGATTGGTGACGATCTCGGACGACGGAATGAACATGGCATGTAGGATCGAGCCGGCCGGCGGGGCGGCGACAAAGATCTGGATGGCAAAGCAGCTGAAGATGATGATCAGGAGCGCGATGACGAAGGCTTCGAGATAGCGAAAACCCTTGTTCATCAACAGAAGCACGAGAAAGGCATCGAGCGCCGTGAGCACGGCGCCGCCGATCAGCGGAATGCCGAACAGAAGCTGCAGCGCGATCGCGGTGCCGATGACTTCGGCCAGGTCGCAAGCAATGATGGCCAGTTCGCACGCGATCCACAGCATGAAATTGACGGGGCGCGGATAGTAGGCGCGGCAGGCCTGGGCGAGGTCGCGGCCGGTGGCGATGCCGAGGCGGGCAGCCAGCGCCTGCAGCAGGATCGCCATCAGGTTAGAGAGCATGATGATGAAGAGCAGCGTGTAGCCAAACTGCGCGCCACCGGCGAGGTCGGTCGCCCAGTTGCCCGGATCCATATAGCCGACCGAGACCATGTAGCCGGGGCCCATGAAGGCGAACAGCCGGCGGAACCAGACGCCCGAATTCGGAACCGCGATGGAAGAATTGACCTCGCGCAGGCTGGGCTGGTCGTCCTCCTCGGGCCTGGCGAACCGCCAAGTGGATTGGGAGGCTGTGGCTTCGACTTCAGACATGAGGGGCTTTCCGCGAGACGTGTCGATGTTGCCCTAGGCTATGCCATGGCTCAACATTATGCAATATGCTATATTTCATTGTCGGTGCTTTTTGTTCGGGCCGTGACCTGGCGCGGGAACGGTCGCCGACAACGCAGGTTGCGCCTGTGGCGGAATGCAAATAAACGGCCTGAAGAATCAGAGCCCGTGCTATGAATGCATGGACGGCTAAACTCCCAGGAGGGGCGCGCATTGGCGCTGAAGAACAGACCGGTCCCGCGCGAAAAGCCGCTGCCTGACGCCGACGTCCATTCGGAAGGGTTCAGGCACACGCGCGAAGCGCGCCGCAGCGCGTTGGTCGAGGATTATGTCGAGCTGATCGCCGACCTGATCGAAGACGGCAACGAGGCGCGTCAGGTCGATATCGCCGCACGGCTCGGCGTCGCCCAGCCGACGGTGGCCAAGATGCTGACCAGGCTGTGCGCCGACGGCCTGGTGTCCAGAAAACCCTATCGCGGCGTGTTCCTGACCGATGCCGGCCGCAAGGTCGCGGTGGAGAGCCGCATCCGCCACCAGACGGTGGAAGCCTTCCTGCGCTCGCTCGGCGTCAGCGCCGAGACCGCGCGCATCGATGCCGAGGGCATCGAGCACCATGTCAGCGCCGAGACGCTCGAAGCGTTTCGCAAGGCGATGACGGCGGCGCGCTGAGCTGCGTCAGCGCCGCGTTTCCCGAACGACGAAGCCGCGCGGGAACCACCTGATGTTACGCACGTTGCTCCTCACACCGCGCGATTGACGTGCGCGCCAAAGGGAGGAAGCGATGGGCGTTGAACAGGCACCGACCGCAAAGGGCAAGCAGGCGGCCAAGGGACTGAAGCAGGCGGCGGCCAAGGATGAGCGCAAGACCGAGGCCGAGACCGGTCATCCGCTGAAGAAGGGCGCCGCGCGTTTCGAGGAGCGCTCGAAGAGCTCCGATGGCAAGAGCGCCGGCGCCAAGCAGAGGGATTAGGCGCCCGCCGGGCAGACATCGGCAATTGTCGGCGAAAGCCGTTTGCTGAGAGGTAGCAACGGCGCCTTCGTTGTGGCAGCACCGCTTGTCCCTAGGCTATGGCCCGGGCGTTCGAGCCCTTTGAACGGACCACTGGGTCTATCAATTTGCCTGCGGCAAAACCGGGCTCTCACTCCCTGACATCTTGCACCCAGCTTCTGGGGTGGCCGTCGACGCGGAACTGGAAGATGAAATACGGCGGGATGCAGGTGCCTTCGCCGGCTTTTGCTTCCGTCAGGTCGTCATAGCCGGCGGTGCAGATATAATCCTCGCGGCAGGGGTGCGCCTTGTCGCATGCACGCAGGCCGGCGGTCTTGGTGAATTCCTTGGTGCAGAATTTGTGGTCCTTGCCCGACGCAATGCAGTCGTTGAATCCGGTTTTGGCCAACCGGCCGCACGTCGCCTCGTCGGGAAGCTTGTCGCAGCTCGCCTTGCGCAGCATGCCGCCGGGAAAGCCGCCGGTCTTCTGCTGCGGATTGTCGTAGCGCTGGCGTGCGGCGCCATAGCCGGCGAGCTTGACCGTCGGCTTCTTGTCCCGCGCCGGATCGATGGCGCATGCCTTGGCGGTGGCCGGTGACAGCCGGCAATACCGGTCGTTGCCCCATGTCGACATTTTTATCTCGCCGAACTCGACGGGGTCACCGACCGCCGTCCCGGCCTCGCTGACGCAGGTGCCGAACCCTGGATGGATGGCGCTTTCATGGACGCCGGCGCAGCGCAGGCCTTCGCCGCAGCTCCAGTCCTTGAAGCTCAAATCCTCGCCGCGATAGCAGATCGAGCCCCAGCCATTGTAGAGGTCCGTGCCCTTCAGCGCCTCGGTGTATTTCTGGTCCGGACGGGCGGCAAAGCCACGCGTGAAATCCGGATGGCCGCCGGCGGCGAACTGCTCGACGATGGCGAGTCGACGCGGCAGGTCGGCAAAGAACACGGCGGAGCCCGGCACGAAGACGGCGTTGCGGCGCGGCTCGCTGGCCGGGTCGGCGCCGGTGTAGTGGAAGCCGGCAATGCCATGCGTCTGGTGGCAGCCGGTGCAGGTCATCTCATTGAGCCGCAATTCGAAGCCAGCCACCGACTTGACGGAGGAGAGCGTGTTGCCCCTGGCAACGTAGTCCTTCAGCGCCTTGTCGATATCGGCGTCGTCGACCAGCCCGTAGGCGATGTTGTTCTGCGACCGGCTCAGGCCGCCGGGTGCTACGGAGACGGCGCTCTTGGCCAAGAACTTTTCGTCGATGACCAGCCGCCCATGATCGAGGTCGTAGATGTTGCGGTCGGTGAGCAGCCACTTGGCGAAGGACGGCTTGTCGGCCAGCACGATCGCCCGGTCGATCTGGTTCTCCATTTTCGATTCGTAGAAGCTCGAGGTGGCCGGATTCCATTTGAAGATCTTCAGCAGATATTCGGCGTGGCCGCCGAAATCGCGACGCGTCGAGGCCGATAGCCTGAGCACCTGCATGTTGAGTTCGAGCCGCATGATCTGTGACGAGTTCAGCATGGCGCCGGAGAGCGGCCCTTCGTCGGAGCGCAGCCACGCCGCCAACTGGTCGGGCGGCAGATCCTTCTGCCCGGCGGCAAGCCAGCGCTTGGCGATTTCGGCGCAGGACACGTCGGTAGCGCTCGGCAAATCCCTTGAAGCGCGGGCCTGGGCCCGCGTGGGCTTGGCGTTGAACACCAGGCTCATGGTCAGCGGCAGGCGCGAGGAAATGCGCTGGCCGGCCTTTCCCTTCAGCGGCTTTTCCGCGACCGAATAGTGGAAGCGATAGATCAGCCGGATCTCGCCGCATTCGGTGTGGCCGAGATAGCCGCGATCCATGCGGTTGACGACGCCGGTCAGGTCGAGCGTCGAGCCGTCGTCGTCGATGTATTTCGGATTGAATTTCTGGCTGGTGTCGGTCGACCTGGCCATGGCCGCGACATAGGGGTCGGGACTGGTCTTCGGTTCGTCGGCGATCTCAAGCTTGACGGTGTCGCGGACGGTGGCCAGCGCCGGCACCGAAAACAGGCCGCGATTGTCGACCTCGCGGGTAAGGCCGAGTGCCGGACCGAGCAGGCGGCTGATCGACAGGCCGCCACGCTCCAGTGCCTGCAAAGTGGCTGGATCGGTGACGGCGACACTGGAATCGAGCGTCACCGCGCCGGCACTGGCGAGACCAAGGCAGAGCAGGGCCGCGAGCAGCGACACGAATTCACCGATCGTCTTCAAGCCTCGCGTACCCCCTCCGTTTGCAGTGATGCTACAGGCCTTCCGTGGTCTGGGCCAGAGCAGCGAGGCGGCCATATCGGCAGGGGTGCAGTCTCGAAAAATGCTGTGACTTGGTGCAACCATTGGGATAATTGTTTGTTGGGTTGAACCGGCCATGCCGGAACAATGGGGAAGTTCGCAGCGCGAGGAGTTGCCATGCTCTGGAGAGGCCGTCGTCAGAGTGACAATATCGAGGACGACCGCAGCGACAGCGGCGGCGGGCTCGGCGGCGGCAGCCCCGGTCAGTTCCGCATTCCGATTGGTGGTCGCGCCGGGGGCGGCGGCAGCATCTTCCTCGTCATCCTGGTGGTGCTGGCCGGATGGTATTTCGGCTTTGATCCGTCGACGATCCTGGGTGGCGGCGACGGCGGCCTGCTGCCGGGCGGCGGCGGGCAGATCACCGACGACAGCGGCGGCCAGGACAGCGGCGCGGGTGCGCCCGCCAACGACGAGATGAAGCAGTTCGTCGCCACCGTGCTGGCCGAGACCGAAGACACCTGGACCGGCATCTTCAAATCGCAGGGCCTGACCTACGAAGACCCGAAGCTGGTGCTGTTCAGCGGCCAGGTCCGCTCGGCCTGCGGCTTTGCCTCCGCAGCAGCCGGACCCTTCTATTGCCCCGGCGACCACAAGGTCTATCTCGACATGACCTTCTTCCAGCAGCTCGACCAGCAGTTCGGCGCCTCGGGCGAGTTCGCCCGGGCTTACGTTGTCGCGCATGAGGTTGGCCACCATGTGCAGAACCTGACCGGCATCATGTCTAAGTTCAACCAGATGCGGCAAGGCATGAGCGAAGCCGATGCCAACCAACTGTCGGTTCGCATCGAGCTTCAGGCCGATTGCTTCGCCGGTGTGTGGGCACATTACACCGCGCAGAAAGGCATATTGGAGCAGGGCGACATAGAGAGCGCGCTGAACGCCGCCAAGCAGATCGGCGACGACACGCTGCAGAAGAAGACGCAAGGCTATGTCGTGCCGGAAAGCTTCAACCATGGCACCTCGCAGCAGCGGCAAACCTGGCTGGCGCGCGGCTACAAGAGCGGCAAGCTTTCGGATTGCAACACGCTGAGCGGCCCGATCTGAGAGACCGTTTTCCGAGATCGACCTGACGGCGAACCGCCGTCAGGGGATGTCAGGATGAAAATATCAAGCCTGTTCCCTTATTGTTCCGGGCGACAAGCTCGCCTATAAGGTGCGTCCGCCTGCGCCCCAGGGCGAGCAGAGGAGCTTGACCCTTTATGATCGACCCCAAAACCGCCAGATGGGGCCTTGCGCTCGTCTTCACGACGCTGCTGCTCGATATCATCGGCTTCGGCATGATCATGCCGGTGCTGCCGGCCTATCTCAGGGAGTTGACCGGCGTCAGCATCAGCGGAGCGGCGATCGAGGGCGGTTGGCTGTTCTTCGTCTATGCGGCGATGCAGTTCTTCTTTGGGCCCATCATGGGTGGCTTGAGCGACCGTTTTGGACGGCGGCCGATCCTGCTCGCCTCGGTGCTGACCTTTTCCATAGACAACCTGATCTGCGCCGTCGCCTGGTCCTTCCCGATGCTGTTCATCGGGCGCGTGCTGGCCGGCATTTCCGGCGCTAGCTATTCGACCACATCCGCCTTCATCGCCGACATCTCCAACGATGAGAACCGGGCGAAGAATTTCGGCCTGCTCGGCATCGCTTTTGGCGTCGGCTTCGTCATCGGGCCGGTTCTGGGCGGCCTGCTCGGTACGTTCGGGCCGCGCGTACCGTTCTATTTCGCCGCTGGGCTGGCTTTCGTGAACTTCCTGATTGCGCTGTTCCTGTTGCCGGAAACGCTCGACGACAAGCATCGCCGCCGCTTCGAGTGGAAACGCGCGAACCCGGTTGGGACGCTCCTGCAGATGCGCCAATACAAAGGCATCGGCTGGATCGGGCTTGTCTTCTTCCTGATGACGCTCGGGCATATGATGTATCCGGCGGTATGGTCCTTCGTCTCCAACTACCGCTATGGCTGGAGCGAGCAGCAGATCGGCTTTTCGCTCGGCGCCTTCGGCCTGTGCGGGGCGATCGTCATGGCGACGGTGCTGCCGCGCGTGATCCCCAGGCTTGGCGAGTGGAAGACGGCAGCCATCGGCCTTGCCTTCACGGCGCTCAGCGCCTTCGGCTACGCCTTCGCGTCGCAAGGCTGGATGATCTATGCGGTGATCGTCGTCGGCTGTCTGGAAGCGCTGGCCGACCCGCCGCTGAGGAGCCTCGCCGCCGCCAAGGTGCCGCCTTCGGCGCAAGGCGAACTGCAAGGCGCGATGACCTCGATCTTTTCGATCACCTCGATCATCACACCGCTGCTCTATACGGCGATCTTTTCTTGGTTCACCGGGCCGAGCGCGCCCGTGACCTTCGGCGGCGCGCCCTATCTGGTTGGCGCGTTTTTCCTGACGCTGGCACTCATCGTCTTCGTCACCAAGGTGGCAAAGCCGGTGGCGGTCAGAAACGTCACCACCAGCGTGGCGGAAGATGGAGCGCAGATATGAGCGACGACGGGCGCGTGAGGCGCGCGCCGCTTCCGGTTAAGCCCGCTCCGCCAGCAATTCTTCGCCGCGCTTTTCGCGGATCAGATTGACGAAGCGGCGGAACAGATAGTGCGAATCCTGCGGGCCGGGCGAGGCCTCGGGATGATGCTGGACCGAGAACACCGGACGGCCGGTCAGCGTGATGCCGCAATTCGAGCCGTCGAACAGCGAGACATGGGTTTCCTCGACGCCTGATGGCAGCGAGTCCGCATCGACGGCAAAGCCGTGGTTCATGGAGACGATCTCGACCTTGCCGGTGGTGTGGTCCTTGACCGGATGGTTGGCGCCGTGATGGCCCTGATGCATCTTGGCGGTCTTGCCGCCCAGCGCCAGCGCCAGCATCTGGTGGCCAAGGCAGATGCCGAACACCGGGATGTCGGTCTTCAGCAGGTCCCGGATGACTGGTACGGCATAGTCGCCGGTGGCTTCGGGATCGCCGGGGCCGTTGGAGAGGAAGATGCCGTCGGGCTGCATGGCAAGGATTTCTTCAGCGCCGGTCTTGGCCGGCACCACGGTGACCTTGGCGCCGAGGCCGGCGAGCAGGCGCAAGATGTTGCGCTTGACGCCGTAGTCGATGGCAACGATATGCATCGAAGGCTCGGCCTGTTCGCCAAAGCCTTCGTTCCAGACCCATGGCGTCTCGCGCCAGACCGAGGACTGACCTGACGTGACTTCCTTGGCGAGATCGAGCCCGATCAGGCCAGACCACGCGGCGGCGCGCTGCTTCAGGTCGTCGAGGTCGAAGACGCCGTCGGGCGCATGCGCAATGACTGCGTTGGGCATCCCCTTTTCACGGATCAGCGCGGTGAGCGCGCGGGTGTCGATGCCCGACAGGGCGACGATGCCGCGCTTCTTCAGCCATTGGTCGAGACCGGTACCGGCGCGGTAGTTGGACGGGTTGGTGACATCGGCCTTGAACACGGCACCGACAGCGCCGGCGCGTGCAACCGGATTGAGATCCTCGATGTCCTCTTCATTGGTGCCGATGTTGCCGATATGCGGGAAGGTGAAAGTGACGATCTGGCCGGCATAGGATGGGTCGGTGAGGATTTCCTGGTAGCCGGTCAGCGCCGTGTTGAAGCAGACTTCGGCGACGGCGGAGCCGGTGGCGCCCAGGCCGCGACCCTCGATGACGGTGCCGTCGGCCAGCACCAGAAGGGCGGTCGGCCTTTCGGTTGCCCAAGCGGGGGTCATCTCGGCCATGGCGGCGCTCCTATCAGTCTGCACGCTGCAATCGGCCTGGCGGACCATCTGCGCGGCAAATAGCGCGAAGCGGCGATTTCGCGGCTTCCACGCAGTCAAGCTTCAGTTCATGCAAGGCCCAGTACATAGGGGAAGGGCGCAAAGCGGTCAATGATCATGCGCAATCCCGCTCCGATTTATTTCATCTAGCAATATCAGTGGCTTGCCTGGCAATATCAGGGTTTGCGTTGGCCTGTCCCCGGCGCTATTGTCCGCGCCGATCGAAGGAGAAAGCACCATGCGTGGCAAAATCGCCGAATCCCTGAAGAGCGCGATGAAGGCGCAGGACAAGCACCGGCTGCCGACATTGCGGCTGATCCAGGCGGCCATCCACGACCGCGACATCGCCAATCGTGGCGCCGGCAAGGGCCCGGCCGGCGATGAGGAAATCCTGCAGATCCTGGCCAAGATGGTGAAGCAGCGCGAGGAATCGGCCAAGGCCTTCGACGATGGCAAGCGGCCGGAACTGGCCGCGCAGGAGCGCGGCGAGATGGAGATCATCCGCGCCTTCCTGCCAACGCAGTTGGATGATGCCGCGGTGGCCGTGGCCGCGCGCGAGGCGATCGCGGCGACGGGTGCGGCCAGCCAGAAGGACATGGGCAAGGTGATCGCCGCGCTGAAGCAGAAATATGCCGGCCAGATGGATTTCGGCAAGGCGAGCGGCATCGTCAAGGGCCTGCTGCAGTAGGCTTGCCGCCCATCGCTAACCGGGGCTTGCGACCGTCAGCGGTTGCCAATTCGGCCTGACCGTTCACCAATGCCTTCGACAACGATGCGGATCAGGTGCCTGATCTCGTCTTGCCTGAAAGGCTCTCCCGGGAGCGCCGAAAGCATCGCCTGGCTGGGCGGCAGCCTATCCGGGTGCGGAATTCAAGACCCCTTGCAGATCGGCAGTGGCTGGGGCGGTGGTGCCGGATGATCCGTCTTGTATTGGGCGATGATCGGCTCGAGGGTTTTTCTCGGCCAGAATTTCGGCGCGCCGATTTCCTTCAGGCAGGATGCGTTCCAGTAGGGCATACCGCCCGACTGCGAACGGTGTGCCACTACCGCGGCAATGTCGCGTGATTCCGGATAGATGTAGAGCGTCGTCGGGTTGTCCTTCACCATCGAGATGATCTGCCGCGCATCCGCCGGCGACCAGCTGGTGCAGCCATTGCTGCGACCGCCAGGATAGTCCACCAGCTTGCCGAACGGCACCAAACCGTCATGATCGGCATATGAGCTGTTCGGATTTTTGCGCATGCACTGGGCGCGCAGCACCTGCGCCGCATGGCCGCCGATCACCCGCTGCCTGGCATTGGCAGCTTCGCCTTCGCCGTCGAACTGTATGAAGGTGCGCAGGAAAGCCGCGTCCTGCTTCGCACCGGTGCGATAAAAGCCTTTGAACGAAGTTTTCGCCTCGCGGGTCATATAGGCGCCGCCTGCGGTCAGTTCCGAATCCATGGCATTGCCGAAGTTCTTCGAGCATCGCCTGCCATTTGAAAAATCGACAGTGCCTCTGAGGTTGCGGCCGCCGCCGTGACCCGACGGAATTGCGCGAAACGACTGGCTGGCTTCGCAGATGACATAATACCGGCGCCCGAGCACGCCATTGCCGAGATCGCCGGGTCGTGTCGCGTCCATGGCGAAATAGCAGGGGTTTCTGACCGCACCTTGCGCCACCTTTTTCAGGTAAAGCGCGCGGGCCCGCTCCAGGACCACTTGCGAGATCTGACCATCGCTGTCGCCGACATGGGCCTGCAACCAGGCGGGAACATCGGGAAGCGCGGCCAACGACCGCGCCGACACTGTCAAAGCGATCACAGCAAGGAGGAGGCTGGCGACGACACCTAGAGGGACAGATCTCAACCGCACCTGATCAACTCTCCCACCCGTTCGCAATTCCTTGCGGTGTTGCCGCCGCGAATCGATCATAAATCGCCTCGCGCCAATCGGCGAAACACATCTTGTTTAGCAGGCCGCCCAAGCGGTGTTTTGAAAATGGTCAGGCAATCCGCAAGCTAACCACGCGAAGCCGGAAACCAAGGCGCGTTTGTCAGGCGGTTGCCGTCAGGTTCAGCAGGTGCGCAATCGGTGTCGGATTGTGCTGTGCGCGCAGTGCGTCGGCCGACTGCCGAACGACTTCCGAAATCCGCAGCAGCTGTTTGGCGATCGGGCTGGTCTTGCGCCAGACCATGCCGATCGTCCGCGAGGGCTGGGGGCTCCTGAAGCGCGCAATGGAGACCGACGCGGAGCGCGTCTCCACCGGCACGGCCATTTCCGGGATCAAGGTGACGCCGATGCCGGCGCTGACCATCTGGACCAGGGTCGACAGCGAGCTGCCGTCCAGCAACTCGCGTGGCCGTGCTGAATGCATGTTGCAGAAGGAGAGTGCCTGGTCGCGGAAACAATGGCCTTCTTCCAGCAGAAGCAGCCGCATTTCACGCAGCATTTCGCGATTGGGCACCGGCTTTCCCTCGTCTTCGCCGGGCCGGACCAGGACGAAGGCCTCGGCAAACAGCACGATTTCCGTCAGCGACGGTTCGGACACCGGCAAGGCAACGATGGCCGCATCGAGCCGACCGTCCGCCAGTTCCTGGATCAGCTTCTGCGTCTGCGTCTCGCGCACATGGATATCGAGGCCATCATGCATGCTCGAGAGCTTGCCAATGATCGTCGGCAGGAGGTAGGGCGCGATCGTCGGGATGACGCCGATGCGGAGCCGGCCGACCAGCCTGTCGCGCGAGGAACGCGCGAGATCGGCGAGTTCGTCCACCGAACGCAGGATGTCGCGGACGCGCAAGGCAAATTCTTCGCCGAAATTGGTCAGCCGGACCTGTCTAGCGCCTCTTTCGAAAAGCTCCGTGCCCAGCGTTTCCTCCAGTTCCCTGATTTGCACCGAAATGGCAGGCTGGGAGATCGCGCAGGCGTCGGCCGCGCGCCCGAAGTGGTTGTGCCGCGCCAACGCCTCGAAATAGCGCAGCTGCTTCAGCGTCAGGTTTGTCATAATGTCACCTTATCGCTGTAATCAGGAAATCCAACTTAAATTAATCGCGCAGCTTTGCTATAGGAGCTGCAAGGGAGATGAGGAGCAGCCGGGACGGCTTCGTCCGGGGCGTGCCCGCAGCGACAGGAACATCCAAGATATTCGGTCGCGTATCTGGCATACGGTCATGCGCCAGCCATGAAACGGACCGCTTCCAGGGACATCCTTTGTCCTTGTTCACGCAGCAGTTGAAACAGCTCAACACAGCCACGATCGGAGAAAAACATGGACGCACAAACAGACGACCCCAGCACGGGCAAATGCCCGGTCGTGCACACAGCCGTCGGCAGGGTCAACCGCGACTGGTGGCCGAATCAGCTCAATGTCCAGATTCTCCACCAGCAGTCGCCGCTGTCCGATCCGATGGGTGAGGCGTTCGACTATGCCGAGGAATTCAAGAGCCTCGACCTCGACGCCGTGATCAAGGACCTGCATGCGCTGATGACGGACTCGCAGGAGTGGTGGCCGGCCGATTTCGGCCATTACGGGCCGCTGTTCATCCGCATGGCGTGGCACAGCGCCGGCACCTACCGCATCGCCGACGGTCGCGGCGGCGCCGGTGCCGGCCAGCAGCGTTTCGCGCCGCTGAACAGCTGGCCGGACAACGTCAACCTCGACAAGGCCCGCCGGCTGTTGTGGCCGATCAAGCAGAAGTACGGCCGCAAGATCTCCTGGGCCGACCTTCTGATCCTGACCGGCAACGTCGCGCTGGAATCGATGGGCTTCAAGACCTTCGGCTTCGCCGGCGGCCGCGCCGACGTGTGGGAGCCCGAGGAGGACATCTATTGGGGTCCGGAAGGCAAGTGGCTGGCCGACGAGCGCTACAGCGGCGACCGCGATCTCCAGGATCCGCTCGGTGCCGTGCAGATGGGCCTGATCTACGTCAACCCGGAAGGACCGAACGGCAAGCCTGATCCGCTGGCCTCGGCGCGCGATATCAGAGACACCTTCGCGCGCATGGCCATGAACGATGAGGAAACCGTCGCGCTGATCGCCGGCGGCCACACCTTCGGCAAGACCCATGGTGCCGGCGATGCGACGCTGGTCGGCGTGGAGCCGGAAGGTGCCGACATCGAGCAGCAGGGCCTTGGCTGGGCGAGCACGTTCGGCACCGGCAAGGGCGGCGACGCCATCGGCAGCGGCCTGGAAGTCACCTGGACGACGACGCCGACGAAGTGGAGCAACAACTTCTTCGACAATCTGTTCGGCTTCGAATGGGAGTTGACCAAGAGCCCCGCCGGGGCGCACCAGTGGACGCCGAAGGGCGGCGCGGGTGCGGGCAGCGTGCCGGATGCGCACAACGCCGGAAAGCGCCACGCGCCCTCCATGCTGACCACCGACCTCGCTTTGCGGTTCGATCCTTCCTACGAGGCGATCTCGCGGCGCTTCCATGAGAACCCGGCTCAGTTCGCCGACGCATTTGCGCGCGCCTGGTACAAGCTGACCCACCGCGACATGGGCCCGCTGGTTCGTTATCTCGGCCCGTTGGTTCCAAAAGAGGAACTGCCCTGGCAGGACGTCATTCCGGCGGTCGATCATGTGCTGATCGACGAAGAGGACGCTGCAGCACTGAAGGCCGAGATCCTGGCGTCCGGCCTGTCGGTGTCGCAGCTGGTGTCGGCGGCGTGGGCGTCGGCCTCGACCTTCCGTGGCTCCGACAAGCGCGGCGGCGCCAATGGCGCGCGCATCCGCCTTGCGCCGCAGAAGGACTGGGCCGTCAACCAGCCGGCGGAACTCGCCAAGGTGCTCGACAAGCTCGAAGCGATCCGCAAAGCGTTCAACGCTTCGCAGACCGGCAGCAAGAAGGTCTCGCTTGCCGACCTGATCGTTCTCGGCGGCGGTGCCGCCGTCGAGAAGGCTGCGAAGGACGCTGGCCACAGCGTCGACGTTCCCTTCTGGCCGGGCCGCATGGATGCCTCGCAGGAGCAGACGGACATCCACTCCTTCGCACCGCTGGAACCGACCGTTGACGGTTTCCGCAACTATGTCAGCGGCAAGCAACGGCTGACCGTCGAGGAGGCGCTGGTCGACCGCGCGCAACTGCTGACGCTGACGGCGCCGGAGATGACGGTTCTCGTCGGCGGCCTGCGCGTTCTCGGCGCCAATGCCGGGCAGTCGAAGCACGGTGTCTTCACCAAGCTGCCGGAAACGCTGAGCAACGACTTCTTCGTCAACCTGCTCGACATGGGCACGGAGTGGAAGGCGACCTCGGACGCCAAGGACGTGTTCGAAGGCCGCGACCGCAAGACCGGTGAAGTCAAGTGGACCGGCACCCGTGCCGACCTCATCTTCGGCTCGCATTCGCAGCTGCGCGCGCTGGCCGAAGTTTATGCGACCGCAGACGCCAAGGCGAAATTCGCCAGGGATTTCGTGGTGGCATGGACCAAGGTGATGAACGCCGACCGTTTTGATATCGCCTGAGCTCGGCAAAAGGCACTGGCGCGGCCTGGGAATGGTTGCGCCAGAGCGTCGGTTCCTCCCAAGGGATAAGACCAGGGCCGCGTTTCCAGCGATGGGAATGCGGCCTTGTCGCAAGAGGGTGCGCCCTGGTGGACCGTGCCTTCCCAGGCAATGCTGCTATTTTACAGGCGCAGCTCTTCCGCCGGTGCACCATGGTCGAACTCGTCAAACCCGCGCTTGAACATTTGCCATCCTACAAGGCGGCGCTCGAGCGCGGCTGGTCGCCGGACAATGTGCGGCTCGAGCGAGCGACGCGCGAGCAGCTTGCGGCCATCGAAAAGGATCCGGTGGCCTTTCTCGCCGACCTCGATGACCCCCTGGCCAAGGGCGGCCCTATAACCTTGCCCGACGGCAGAAAGGTGCCGCGCCTGCCGGGCTTTCGGCGCTGGATCTGGGACGGCGAAGCTTCAGGTTCGATCGGCTTTCGCTGGCAGCCAGGTACGGCTGCGCTACCGCCGCATGTGCTCGGCCATATCGGCTATGCGGTGGTGCCGTGGAAGCGACGGCGTGGCTACGCCACCGAGGCGCTGCGGCTGATGCTGGACGAGGCGAGGGCGGTCGGCTTGCCTTATGTCGAGATCACCACCAAGCCGGGCAATCCGGCGTCGCACAAGGTGATCCTGACCAATGGCGGCAAGCTGGTCGAGCGTTTCTTCGAGGATGCCGCCTATGGCGGAGCGGAAAGCCTGCGGTTCCGGATCGAGCTGTAGCGGGCGCGCGAGCCCTCCTCACCCGTGCTCGTCGGCGCACAGCGCGTGGTCGGACAAGGCGCGGATGACGTAGCAGTCGCCGACCGTATTGCCGTGGCAGCAAGACGCGATGCGTTCGAGTTCGGCCTCCAGCCGCTGCAGCTGGGCAATCTTTTCCCGCACCGAGATCAGTTGCTCCCCGGCGATCCGGTCGGCATGGCCGCATGGCTGCTCGGGGTGGCCGCTCAATTCGATGAGCGAGCGGATATCCTCGACGGCGAAGCCGAGGTCGCGGGCGTGACGGATGAAGGCCAGCCGCTCGAGCTCCTGCCGGCCATAGCGGCGCTGGTTGCCTTCCGAACGCTCGGGTGCGGCAACCAGGCCCATCTGCTCGTAGTAGCGGATGGTCGGCACCTTAACCCGGGTGCGGCGGGAGAGATCGCCGATCGAAAACATGATTTTGCCTCTTGAAGCTCTAGTGACTAGAGCAATTACAGTGTCCGACATCAGGGTTCAAGACCCACGCGGCGGCACGCCACGCGGGCAAGGCAGACAGGTGAAGCGATGACGGCGCCCCTCAAGCAACCAAGTATCAGGCAGACACGGTTCAAGATCGACGGCATGGACTGCGCCTCCTGCGCGGCCAAGATCGATACGGCGGTGCGCCGTCTCGATGGCGTCGCCGACGTCTCGGTTTCGGTGACCGGCGCCAGCATGACGGTCAGCCACGGCGGCGTACTGCTCGAAGACAAGGTGCTTCAGCAGGTGACGCGGCTTGGCTACGCCATCGCCAGGGCGGAAGCCAAGATCGACGGGCGCGCTTCAGTGGCCAAGGCACATGATCATGCTGATCACGATCATGAAGGCCACGACCATGGCGGCGAGCCGGTCGGCGAGCGGACCGTCGGTTCCGCCCATCTCCACCGCGATGCCGAGCCGGGGCAACCGTGGTGGCGCAGCCGCCGCGCTGCGCTGACGCTGGCCGGTGCTGCAGCGCTTCTTGCCGCCTACGGCATCGGCCATCTGTTCCCGGCGGTCGAGCGCGGGGTTTTCCTGGCCGCGCTGCTGGTCGGCCTGGTGCCGATCGCCCGGCGTGCGCTGATGGCGGCACTGGCCGGCACGCCGTTCTCGATCGAGATGCTGATGACCATCGCCGCCGGCGGTGCGGTGATGATCGGAGCCACCGAGGAAGCCGCCGCCGTGGTTGTGCTGTTCCTGATCGGCGAAATGCTGGAAGGCGTCGCTGCCGGCCGGGCACGGGCCAGCATCCAGGGCCTTGCCGACCTGGTGCCGAAGACGGCAATTGTCGAGCGTGCAGGCGGCACGGTCGAAGTCCCCGCCGAAGACCTTGCCGTCGGCGACGTGATCGTAGTGCGGCCAGGTGATCGTATCCCGGCCGATGGCGAGATCGTCGAGGGAGCGAGCGCTATCGACGAAGCACCTGTGACCGGCGAGAGCACGCCGAAGCGCAAGGGTGTCTCGGACGGTGTCTTCGCCGGCACGATCAGCACCGACGGCGTGCTCAAGGTTCGGGTGACGGCTGCCGCGTCGGACAACACAATCGCTCGGGTGGTGCGGCTGGTGGAGGAAGCGCAGGAAGCCAAGGCGCCGACCGAGCGCTTCATCGATCGCTTCTCACGGTACTATACGCCTGCTGTGCTGGTGGTTGGGGCGCTGGTGGCGCTGCTGCCGCCGCTGGTTGCCGGCGGCGACTGGAACGAATGGATCTACAAAGGCCTGGCGATCCTTTTGATCGGCTGCCCCTGCGCGCTGGTCATCTCGACGCCGGCGGCGATCGCCGCGGGCCTGGCGACCGGCGCGCGGCATGGCCTGTTGATGAAGGGCGGTGCCGTGCTGGAAGGCTTTCGCCGGATCACCGCCGTCGCCTTCGACAAGACCGGTACGCTGACCGCGGGCAAACCGGTGGTTACCGACATCGTGGCCTATGGGCTCGACGAACGCACCGTGCTGGCGCTGGCGGCAGCACTTGAGCAGGGCTCCAGCCATCCCCTGGCGGTGGCGATACTGGACAAGGCCAAGGCCGCCAAGGCGCCGGTGCCGCCGGCCCTGGCCGCGAAGGCGATTTCAGGCAAGGGCGTCGAGGGCAGCGTCGGCGGCGTCGCGGTCTTCCTCGGCTCCGGTCAGGCGGCGGGCGAACGTGCTGCGATGACCGAGGCGCAGCGGCTTGCTATCGACAGCCTCAACGGCCAGGGCAAGACCGTCTCGGTGCTGGTGGCCGATGGCGTGGTGGCCGGGCTGATCGCCATGCGCGACGAGCCGCGGCCGGATGCGGCGGCCGGCATTGCGGCGCTAAAGGCCGAAGGCATCCGCGCTGTGATGCTGACCGGCGACAACCGACGCACGGCCGAAGCCATCGCCGCTTCGCTCGGCATCGAGGCGCGGGCTGAGCTCTTGCCTCAGGACAAGCTGCGCATCGTCGGCGAATTGCAGCGCGGGGGGCTGAGGGTGGCCAAGGTTGGCGACGGCATCAACGACGCACCGGCGCTCGCCGCCGCGGACATCGGCATCGCCATGGGCGGCGGCACCGATGTGGCGCTGGAAACGGCCGATGCGGCGATCCTGCATGGCCGGGTCATGGATGTCGTGCGGATGGTGCGACTGTCGCGGGCGGTGATGGCCAACATCGGCCAGAACATCACCGTGGCGCTCGGGCTGAAGGCGGTGTTCCTGGTCACCACCATTGCCGGCATCACCGGCCTGTGGCCGGCGATCCTGGCCGACACCGGCGCCACCGTGCTGGTCACCGCCAACGCCATGCGCCTGCTGCGCTGGCGCGGCTGACGCGCTTTTGTCTTGTGCTCTACTCGGCTGGGGCCGTGAGCGGCGGCGTGGCGTTGCTGCGTCCTTCCCAGACATAAGACGCGAGCGCCACCGCAATGGCGACCAGCATGGCGATGGCGCCAAGCAGCGGCAGGCTGCGGTAGCCGTAGCCAGCATTCAGCATCGCCGAGCCCAGCGATGCCGCAAGCGCGATGCCGACATTGAAGCCGGATGGAATGAGCGACGAAGCGAGATTGGACGCATCGGCGGTCCAGGCCAGGATACGGGTCTGGATCGGCGTGCCGATGGCGAAGTTGAGACCGCCCCAGACGACAATCGCCACAACCATCGGCAAGGGGTAGGGGCTGACGGCATAGATCACAGCCAGCGTCACCGCCTGCAGGGCTAGCATGGTGATCAGCGACGGCATCAGCTTCCAGTCGGAGAGCTTGCCGCCGAGGAAGACGCCGAGCGTGGCGCCGACGCCGTTGAGCAGCAGCACCCACGGCACCAGGCTTTCATCTAGGCCGGTGATTTCGAGCAATGTCGGCGTGATGTAGGTGAACAGGCCGAACTGGCCGATCATCAGCATCAGCATTAGGATCAGCGAAGTCCAGACCTGCTGGCGCGCCAGTACGCGAACTTCGCGCGCCAGGCCGGCGGGCTTGACCTGATATCCGGTGGTGCGCGGCAAAAGGGCTGCCATGGCAAGCGTTGCCGCGACACCCAGCGCACCCATCACCCAGAAGGTCGCGCGCCAGCCCCAGATGTTGCCGATCGCGGTGCCGGCCGGCACGCCGATCACGTTGGAGACGGTAAGCCCCGACAGAATGACGGCGACCGCCATGCCGCGCTGGTCCTCGCGCACGAGACCGACCGCCACGACCATGGCGACGCCGAAATAGGCGCCATGCGCTATCGCAACGGCAATGCGCAGCAACAGCATTGAGGTGAAATCGGGCGCCAGAGCGCAGGCCGCCTGGCCGATGGTGAAGGCGACGGCAAGGCCGAGCAGCAAGCTCTTGCGCGGCAGCGACTTGGTGGCGAGCGCCAGCAGCGGACCGCCGATGGCGATGCCGCAGGCATAGCCCGAGACGAGATAGCCGGCCGATGGAACCGAGACGCCAAGCCCCTCCGCAACCTGCGGCAGCACGCCGGCGATGACGAATTCGGTGGTGCCGAAAGCGAAGGCGGCAATGAACAGGGCGATGAGCGGAAGCGACATGGGAAGGCCCTAGCTGGAACGGCCTCAAACCACGGATGGGCGTTGCGGGCAATCCAGAAATCTTTGTCGCCACTTTAGGTTTTCTTGAGTGGAACGTGCGGGCGTGGAACGGCCGATCTCCCTCGCGGGGAGACCGGCAGGGTCAACCTCCGCTCGCCTTAAGCCGCGATCCAGTGAGGAGACCGCGCTCTTCGAGCACCGGATAGGCCATCGACGCCAAAAGCGAATTGATCTGCTTCAGGTCGCGGATGGTGTCGAGATGGATCGAGCTGGTCTCGACGCTCTTGGCGGTGCCGTCGCGCAGCCGCACGAAATGGCTGGCGCTGGTTTCCTTCTCGCGGTCGCGCAGCTGGTCCTTTTCCAGCACCAGCTGGCGGGCGGTCTCGGGATCGCGTGATACCAGCACGTTGAAGGCGAGCCGAGCATTGGCCAGCACCGAAGCGTGGAAAGCGCACAGTTCGCGCCAGCCCTCGGGAGTAAACTCCAACCCGCGCTCGAGCTTCTTCTTCACATGCACCAGCATGTTGCGCACGATGATGTCGCCGACCTGCTCCAGCTTGACGCAGGCGCCGATCAACTCCTGGCAGCGCAGCGCCTCGTCCTCGGTCAGCGGGTTCCTGGTAAGCTTGGCCAGATAGAGCTTGATCGCCGCGTGCTTGCGGTCGACGCGGTCGTCGAGTGCCGCCAGCGCCTTGATCTTGTCGGCATCGGCGCTCTCGTACAGCTCGATGATGCGCTTGAGCATGATCTCGACGGTCTCGCAGACCCGCACCACCTCGCGCGTGGCATTGGCCAATGCCTGGCTTGGAACGTCCAGCGCGCTCTCGTTGAGCGCGGAAAGCTCGACGACATCGAGTGTGGCAGCCGGCGCCGGTTTGGTGCCGAGTGCCACGATCTTCTCCGAGGCGCGGTAGACGAACCCGGCCAGCGGCAGGCCGGCGAGAAGGATCAGCACATTGAACAGGATGTGAGCGTTGACGATCTGGTCCGCCGCCGTCGCGCCAAGGAAGGCGACGTGCGGCCTGAAGGTCATGAACAGGATCAGCACGACCAACGAGCCAAGCCCGCGCATCAGGAGATTGCCGATCGGCACGACGCGCACGGCAGGCCCGGCCGAACGGGTCAGCATCGGCGCGATGATCGAGGATCCGAGGTTGACGCCGAGGATGAGGACGACGCCGAGTTCCGGCGTGATCAGGCCACGGCCGGCCAGCGTCGCCATCAACAGAACCGCCGCGATACTCGACTGGAACAGCCAGGTGATCAGCGCCGCCAGCAGATATGCGGTAATGGAATCGCTGGAGAAGTAATTGATGATAACCGGCATGAGCTGGCTGTTGCGCAGCGGCTCCGATGCCTGGCCGATCATTTCCAGCGACAGGATCAAAAGGCCGATACCGACCAGAATGCGGCCGGACTGGCGCCAGTCGCGCCGCTCGGTGGCCATGAACATCACCGTGCCGGTGATCAGGCAGAGCGGCACCAGCAGGGTGAGATCGAAGGTCAGCAGCTTGACCACCAGCGCCGAGCCGATTTCCGCACCGCGCACGGCAAGCTGCCCTGCGGCGCCCGAGACGATGCCAGAGCCGGCGAAGGAGCCGACCAGCAGTGTGACGGCGGTGGAGCTTTGCAGGGCGATGGCGAGGCCGGTGCCGGCCAGCACCGCCATGATCGGATTGCGCATGGTGGCGCGCAGACGGTGGCGCAGCACGTCGCCATAGGCACGCTCGACGCCGGTTTTCACCATGCGGGTGGCAAACAGCATCAGCGCCACGGCGCCGGCCAGATGCAGTAGGACGACGGAACCGCTCATGTCGCCTTCCGCATGCGGACAACGGGGTGCGCGATGCGATCAGCGCGGCGATCAGTGGGGGAAACGAGGGTGCGAATCATGTTCATAGCAGTGACCAGAATGACGATATTACATTAGCCGGGTAATAAAATCTTGTCGATTTCAAGGGCCGTTGCGCCGCGACAGGCGGTGTCGGAAAATGGACGGACGCGCAAATGGTTGCATTGCGAGGCTGCTGTGTCGCTGCGGATCGCGCACGTTTGGTTGCGATCTTTGCGAGGATGTTCAACTCTCCTAAATAAGCTAAGGAATTCATTACGCAATTGTAATGCAGGTGTTCAGTTTCGGTTCATCGGTGGGTCACTATCCCTTGGGCATCGACAACCAAGGAGACTTCCAATGAAACGCATTGTCCTTTCCGCTCTCGCTTTCTCGATGCTGGCCGCCACGTCGCTCGCCGGCCAGGCCGCGCCGATGAATGCGCCGAACGCCCCGCAGTCGACCTACAGCCAGGTCGACTGGCAAAAGCCCGGCAAGCACGTCGACGTCAGGAAGCGTGTCGTGAAGAAGAAGATCGTCGTGAAGCGCAGCCATTGGCGCAATGGCCAGAAGTATTCCGGTTGGAGGCAGCACCGGCCGATCCGCGACTATGGCCGCTATGGCCTGCATCGCCCCGGCCGCGGCCAGGAGTGGATCCGCGTCGGCAACGACTATGTGCTTGTCGGCGTCCTCTCCGGCGTCATTTTCGGCGCGCTTGCCGGGCAGTAAGTCCCGTCTGGGCCAGCATCCTGCTGGAGGTGAAAGAAAGGCGACCCGCTACGGCCGCCTTTTTGCCCTGTGGAAACCGGGCATCGTCCGCATTAGGGGTCGTCGGATTCCGCGGGCATGATTATATGGTGGGGAAACGAGTTTCCCGATGCGCTTTCCGCCCGCCTTCCTCGACGAGATACGCGACCGCGTGCCGATTTCATCGGTGATCGGCCAGCGCGTCGCGTGGGACAGGAAGAAGACCAACGCGCCGCGCGGCGATTATTGGGCCTGCTGCCCGTTCCATGGCGAGAAGAGCCCATCCTTCCACTGCGAAGACAAGAAGGGCCGCTACCATTGTTTCGGCTGCTCGGTTTCGGGCGATCATTTCAAGTTCCTCACCGAACTCGACGGCATGAGCTTTCCCGAAGCGGTCGAGAAGGTCGCCGACATGGCCGGCGTGCCGATGCCGGTTCGCGATGCGCAGGAGGAGCGGCGCGAAAAGGAACGCGCCAGCCTGACGGACGTCATGGAGATGGCGACCGCCTTCTTCCAGGAGCGCCTACAGGGGCCGGAGGGCGCGAAAGCCCGCGCTTATCTGCGCGATCGTGGGCTGACACCGGCGACGCAGCAATCGTTCCGGCTCGGCTTCGCGCCCGACAGCCGCAATGCGCTGAAGGAGCATCTCGCCGCCAGGGGTGTTCCCAAAGCCGATATCGAGGCCTGCGGGCTGGTGCGGCATGGCGACGACATTCCGGTCTCCTATGACTGGTTCCGCGACCGCATCATGTTCCCGATCCCGGATTCGCGTGGCAAGATCATTGCTTTCGGGGGCCGCGCGCTGGCGCCGGATGCGCTGGCCAAATACATGAACTCGCCCGACACAGAGCTCTTCCACAAGGGCAACGTGCTCTACAATTTCGCCCGCGCCCGCAAGGCGCTTGCCAAGGGCGGCACGGTCATTGCCGTCGAAGGCTATATGGACGTGATCGCGCTGGCGCAGGCCGGCTTCGAGAATGTCGTGGCGCCGCTGGGCACGGCGCTCACCGAAAACCAGCTCGAGCTGTTGTGGCGCATGGCCGGCGAGCCGGTGTTGTGCTTCGACGGTGACAAGGCCGGCCTGAAGGCTGCCTGGCGGGCCGCCGACATGGCGCTGCCGGCGGTGCAGGCAGGGCGCTCGGCGCGCTTTGCACTGCTGCCGGAAGGCAAGGATCCCGACGACCTGGTCAAGGCCGAAGGGCCGGACGCTTTCCGTTCCGTGCTGGCCGATGCGCGGCCGCTGGCCGACCTTCTGTGGATGCGCGAAACGGCCGGCGGCGTCTTCGACACGCCGGAGCGGCGGGCCGAGCTCGAAAAGACGTTGCGCGAACTGACCAGCCGCATCCGCGACGAAAGCCTTCGCTATCACTATCAACAGGAAATGCGCGAGCGCGTGCTGAGCTTCTTCGGCGCGCAGCGCGGTACAAGGCAAGGCCGCCAGGATGGGCGCCCGGGCCAAGGCAAGGCGCCGCCGCCGGGCGGACAATTCGCCAAGGCCGGCGGCGGACGCACGCCGATCACCGAGAGCCTCGGCCGCTCGGCGCTGGTCAAGCGCGGCAGCGAGGGGATGTCGATGCGCGAGGCGACGATCATCGTCGCGCTGGTCAACCATCCGGTGCTGATCGACGAGAATTTCGCACATATCGAGTTTCTCGATCTCGCCAACTCCGATCTGAGGCGGCTGCACGCCGCCATCCTCGACGCGATGGCGCATGACATGGCCAACGACCGTCAGGCCGTGGTGGCAATGATCGAGCGCGCCGGCTGCGCCGAGATCTGGGAGCGGGCGGTCGGGCTGATCCGGCGAATGCGGCATTGGCCGGCGCTGGAAACCGCAGCCCTCGAGGATGCCCGCGACGCTTTCAGCCAGGCCCTGCACTTGCAGCGCAGCGCGCGCACCTTACATAAGGAGCTGAAACAGGCGGAAGCGGCGCTCGCCACCGATCCCACAGATGAAAACTATCGGCACCTGATCGAAATTCAGGCGCAATTTCAGGATGTACAAGCGACGGAAGCGCTGATCGAAGGATTCGGTGTATCCTCGGGCAGGGCCGGGCGGGCTTAAAGCATGATCCCGAAAAGTGGGAACGGTTTTTCGGACAAACGGAAACCGTTTGTCCAGAGATCGTGCTTCCACCAAAAGAAAGACAGAGCCTTTGCCGGCCGATAGGGCAGGACGGGCTCGGCAAGAGAGTGAAATGTGAAAGCGCTGTTGCGCGTCCAAATGGCGCTTGGCGGGGCTAAGTCGGGTAATTGATTCGCTTTTTTCATGCGAATCATGCGAGAGGCGCTTGACCTTCCGGCAGAATGGCGGAATCAGGACGATTCGAAACGTTAACCCGCACCCGCGTCGACGGGAAATAAACGATGTGAGGTACTGGTCACTGGACAGGCAAGCTGCCTGCCACAGATATCAGGGTTAATCTGGACTTAACGAGAGATGCAGTTACTGGCCCGGTGAAGCGCGACTCATAAGCGAGTGCATCCGATTTGACTGGTCCGACAGCTTACGCGGCTTTGATGTTCGGCCGCTAGGAGAAGATAAAGACTATGGCGACAAAGGAAAAGGAAGAGGTCGAAACCGAACGCGAAGGTGCCACCGATGGCCCTCTGCTCGACCTTTCCGATGATGCTGTCAAGAAGATGATCAAGGCCGCCAAGAAGCGCGGCTATGTCACCATGGACGAGCTGAATTCGGTGCTGCCCTCCGAGGAAGTGACCTCAGAGCAGATCGAGGACACCATGGCGATGCTGTCCGACATGGGCATCAACGTGGTCGAGGACGACGAGCAGGGCGAAGAGCCCGAGGCCGCAGACACTGCGGCTGATGCCGAGGAAGACGCCAACGAGCTGGCCGAGCAGACCGGCACCGCCGTTGCTGCCACCACCACCAAGAAAGAGCCGACCGACCGCACCGACGATCCGGTGCGCATGTATCTGCGCGAGATGGGCTCGGTCGAGCTTTTGTCGCGCGAGGGCGAAATCGCCATCGCCAAGCGCATCGAGGCCGGCCGCGAGACGATGATCGCGGGCCTGTGCGAAAGCCCGCTGACCTTCCAGGCCATCATCATCTGGCGCGATGAGCTCAACGAATCCAAGATCCTGCTGCGCGAGATCATCGATCTCGAAGCCACCTATGCCGGCCCCGAGGCCAAGCAGGCGCCGGTGGTGGAGCGCATTGAGGAAGCCAAGGTCGAGGACAAGCCGCGCCGTTCGCGCGACGAGGAAGACGACGTCACCAATGTCGGCGCCGACACGCGCGGGCTGGTCGATGACGACGAGGAAGACGAGGACGAGGCCAGCCTGTCGCTGGCGGCGATGGAAGCGGAACTCCGCCCCCAGGTGATGGAGACGCTCGACGTCATCGCCGACACCTACAAGAAGCTGCGCAAGCTGCAGGACCAGCAGGTCGAGAACCGGCTGGCCGCGGCCGGCACGCTGTCGCCCAGCCAGGACCGCCGGCTGAAGGAGCTGAAGGACCAGCTGATCAAGGCGGTGAAGTCGCTGTCGCTCAACACGGCGCGCATCGAGGCGCTGGTCGAGCAGCTCTACGACATCAACAAGCGCCTGGTGCAGAACGAGGGCAAGCTGCTGCGGCTCGCCGAAAGCTACGGCGTGCGCCGCGAGGAATTCCTGAAGGAATATCAGGGCTCGGAGCTCGACCCGAACTGGACGCGCGCGATCGGCAACCTGACCTCGCGCGGCTGGAAGGAATTCACCAAGAACGAGAAGGACGCCATCCGCGACCTGCGCGCCGAAATCCAGCATCTGGCCACCGAAACGGCGATCTCGATCCTGGAATTCCGCAAGATCGTCAATCAGGTGCAGAAGGGCGAGCGCGAAGCCGCGATCGCCAAGAAGGAAATGGTCGAGGCCAATCTGCGTCTCGTCATCTCCATCGCCAAGAAATACACCAATCGCGGCCTGCAGTTCCTCGACCTGATCCAGGAAGGCAATATCGGCCTGATGAAGGCGGTCGACAAATTCGAATACCGCCGCGGCTACAAGTTCTCGACCTACGCGACATGGTGGATCCGGCAGGCGATCACGCGTTCGATCGCCGACCAGGCGCGCACCATCCGTATTCCGGTGCACATGATCGAGACGATCAACAAGATCGTGCGCACCTCGCGCCAGATGCTGCACGAGATCGGCCGTGAGCCGACGCCGGAAGAGCTGGCCGAAAAACTCGCCATGCCGCTCGAAAAAGTGCGCAAGGTGCTGAAGATCGCCAAGGAGCCGATCTCACTCGAAACGCCGGTCGGCGACGAGGAGGATTCGCACCTAGGCGATTTCATCGAGGACAAGATGGCGATCCTGCCGATCGACGCGGCGATCCAGGCCAATCTGCGCGAGACCACCACCCGCGTGCTGGCCTCGCTGACGCCGCGCGAGGAGCGCGTGCTGCGCATGCGCTTCGGCATTGGCATGAACACCGACCATACGCTGGAAGAGGTCGGCCAGCAGTTCTCGGTCACCCGCGAGCGCATCCGCCAGATCGAAGCCAAGGCGCTCAGGAAACTGAAGCATCCAAGCCGTAGCCGGAAGCTCAGGAGCTTCTTGGACAGCTGAGCAGGGACGGCGTCGTCGCCGGCCAGCTCAATTGACGCCGATACCGATGCCTGCTGCGGTGTGCTCTTCGAAGGGCATCAACGCCGCGAAGGCCTGGGGCGTCCGCCCGTTGTCGATCTACCACAACGGCACGTTCAGCCGCGTCCCCTTGACGATGATGCCGCCCCGGTCGCCGATCTCTATCGAGCCATAACGCTGCCTGAAGCACTCGGGCAGCGGTCGGTCGCCCGGCACTGACAACCACAAACGCAGCATATGGCGCCGCTTGTCCGGGTCTGGCCAATCCCGAAAGCCGCTGCGGTCGTGAAGCAGCGAATGATTGTAGACGAACTGCATGTCGCCGGGCCGCAGGCGCATCGACAGGTTTAGTCTGGGATCATTGGCAAGGCTGTCGAAGAGATCCAGCGCTTCGATATGTGTGGTGCTGAGCCGCATGGCATCCGGAAAGCGTTGCGCGCTGTCGATGTACTGGCGCTGATAGATGCCGGTCAGCAATCCCGCATGCCAGTTGAGAACCGGGATTTCGAAGTAGGGTTTTTCCCCTTCCGGTATCTCGCCGCGCCGGTCGGTGGCGATCGGATCAAACAGCAGGCGGGTGAGATCAGGCCGCTTCCTGCGCATCACGTTGTAGATCGTCGCTGTGCTCACCAGCAGGGACTCGCCGCCTTGCATGGCATCGCGCCGGCAGAGCAGACCGACGACATCGGCGGAGTCGGTGTGAAACGTCTGGCGCTCAGAGGTCTGGTAGATGCGCGTCGTGGCGTCCCTGGCGTCGGCGCCTATGTCGCGGACGTGGCCGAGGATATGGCCCTGGGCATTCTGGGATCGTGCGCTTCCCAGATGCGCGCCAATCCCGCAGAAAATCGTTGCCGCCCTTTGCGCTGAATATCTCTCGACCGGGAGACCGCGAAGCACCTCGAAGCCAATGCCGGCGATCAGTTTTTCGCGAAGGGCGGCAAGATGGCCGACAAGCCGGGGCAAGGGGAAGTCAGCCTTGGTCAGGTTGCCGATGTCCTGCGAGCGGGCGAGAAAGCCGGTTGCCGCCAACTCCAGTTCCGCGACGTCGCGCGCATCCAGTTCGACCAGCCAACGCTCAGGATGTTTCGCCATGTCCTCGCCGGTCCATGCGGCAGGACTCTCGATCGATTCCGGCGGCAGGTCGATGGTTTCGCGCATGAAGCTCTCCGGCGGCTGGATCGGTCTCGGTTGCCGGCCGGGGATTTCCGCCAGATCGACGGCCACGACCGAGATTGCCGCAATCGGGCGGGTTTTAAAACCGGCTTTCCCCGGTCGGTGCGCCGACCGTCTTACGGCCGTCGCTTTGCCGCCGCCTCGCGAGGCTCGTCTTTACCCAGCAACAGGGCGTCGGCGCGGTAGTCCTTGCAGGATGTTCGCTGCGGGAGGATAATTTCGACGTCGGATGCATTTTCTGGGCGACAAACCCGGATGCCCGCCCCGGCGAAGCCGCCGTGCTCCGTGGCCCGGAGGGAGGTGTGCATGACAAGCTATATCGTGCTGATGAACTGGACGGAACAGGGCGCCAGAAATGTGCGCGATTCACCGAAGCGACTCGACGCCGCCAGGAAGCAGCTGGGAGACATGGGCGGATCGTTCAAGGCGTTCTACCTGACCATGGGTGAATACGACATGGTGGCCGTGGTTGAAGCGCCCGACGACGCGGTCCTGGCTCGCTTCTCGCTGATGCTGGCGGCGGCCGGCAACATCAGGACGCGGACGCTGAAAGCCTTCCCCGAATTTGCCTACCGCGAGATCATCACCTCGCTCGGGTAGTGCTCTCAGAACAGCGCCGAGGCTGAAGCGCTTCAGGTCCTTGTGTAATGCATGTCGCCCAAATCCGCTGCGCAGTTTTGGGCGACATGCACTAGGATGGGGCCATGTCCGAACCGAATTCACATGCGCATCTGTGGCCCGGCGTGCCGCTCGCTCTTGGCTCCGCCATCCTGTTCGGCGCTGCGCCGCCGCTGTGCAAGCTGCTGCTCGACAGCGTCAATCCCTTCATGCTGGCCGGTCTGCTCTATCTCGGCGCCGGCGCCGGGCTGGCCCTCTATCGCTCGGCTCGCGGCGGCGGCGGCGGCGAGGCGCAACTGACCGCCAGGGACATACCATGGCTGCTGCTGGCGATCGGCGCCGGCGGCATCGTCGCGCCGGTGCTGCTGATGTTCGGCCTCGGCCTCAACACCGCATCCAGTTCCGCGCTGCTGCTTAATCTCGAAGGGTTGGCGACGATGGCGATCGCCTGGCTCGTCTACCGCGAGAATGTCGACCGCCGGCTGCTCCTGGGCGCCTTCGCCATCGTGGCCGGCGCCGTTCTGCTGTCGTGGCAAGGTGAGGGCGTTGCCTTCAACCTTGGTGCCGTGCTCGTCGCCGCGGCGTGCCTGGCGTGGGGGCTGGACAACAATTTCACACGCAAGATCTCGGCCACCGACCCGGTGGTGATCGCCATGCTCAAAGGGCTGGTGGCTGGTGTCGTCAATGTCGGGTTGGCGCTCGCCGGCGGGGCTTCGTTTCCGCCAGCGTCGATCGTCGCAGTCACCGCGGCCGTCGGCTTCTTTGTCATCGGGGTCAGCCTGGTGATGTTCATCGTGGCGCTGCGTCATCTCGGCACGGCACGGACAGGGGCGTATTACTCGCTCGCCCCCTTTATCGGCGCGCTGCTGGCAATCGTCGTCCTGGGTGACGCCGTCACGCTCAAGCTTGCGGTTGCCGGGCTTCTGATGGCCTTCGGACTCTGGCTGCATCTGTCGGAACGCCATGAGCACGAGCACGACCACGAGGAACTGGAACACGAGCACAGCCATGTGCATGACGAGCACCACCAGCACCGTCATGACGGACCGGTGAGCGAGCCGCATTCGCACTGGCACCGGCATGCGCCCATGCGCCACCGGCATCCGCATTATCCCGACCTGCACCACAGGCATGGCCACGGTTGAGCATGATCCCAGGAAACAGGTACCGGTTTTTGGAGGAATCATGCCCGAGCAACGGGCCAAGCCTTTGCTGACCGTCTGGTACAACACACGCTGCCCGGTTTGCGATGCCGGTATCAGCCGGCAAAAGCGGCGGCTGATCGAAGCGGTCAAGGCCGGGCGGATCGCGTTTCGCGACATCAATCTTGAACCGGCAGCACTTGCTCGATTTGGTGCGTCGCTTGAGGATGTCCGCCGCCGGCTGCACGCCACCGACGCCGACGGCCGACTGCTGGTCGGTGCCGATGTCGCGATTGCCGTGTGGCTGATAACGCCGGGCGAGGGCTGGCTGGCGACGGTGTTAGGCAATCCGGTCGCCTTGCCGTTGACGCGCTTTGCCTATGATCAGTTCGCCGACCTGCTCTACGCCTGGAACCGGCGCAACGGCCGCTGGTAGCGGTTCCTCGTCGGTGACCGGGGCGAATGGAGGTCCCGAACCATTTGCGGACCTCCCTTCGCCAGGCCCTATCGGCCGGCCGGCTCGCAGAGTGCGCCGACGATGCGGCGCACCATCGGCAGCACCAGCAGCAGCGTTGGAAACGCCACCAGCCAGGAC
The DNA here is from genome assembly GCF_056403835.1 of Mesorhizobium sp. P2_E6. Lineage (NCBI taxonomy): Bacteria > Pseudomonadati > Pseudomonadota > Alphaproteobacteria > Hyphomicrobiales > Phyllobacteriaceae > Mesorhizobium > Mesorhizobium sp. P2_E6. The sequence goes on along the minus strand of NZ_JBFUEQ010000008.1, from coordinate 60,319 downwards.
AAACCCCAGGCCGTCATCCAGATCGTCGGCAGGCCGGGGTGGAAACCGAGGCTTTTCAGCGTCGAGATGAATGAGACAATGAAGGTCATCAACAGCGACAGCACCAGCGGGCTGAGGATGGCAGCATAGCGCGCAGGCAGCTTCCTGCGCCGATTTCTTGCAGTCATTTTGGGAGTTTCCCTGAAGTGTCCGGTCCGTCGCATTTGGCATCCATTCGCCGGTTTTCGGCGCAATTGCCCGGAAGGACCGGGGTTGGATGCGTTGCCTGACGTCAGACGCTTACGGAGCAGCCGTGGCGCTCGCGGGCCTTCTAGCGGCGCGTTCCGGCAAAAGCAAGCCTCTGGCGCGGCATTCAGATACATCGTAAGATATATCTTGACTCCAGCGATTGGTGCGCCTAGTTAAGATATATCGTAAGATAGAACTCAAGGAGCAATCAATGCACAAGCAATTCGGGCACAATCATTTCGGCGAGCGCATATTCATGCACATGGCCGGCAAGTTCGGCGGCCGTGGCGGCGGCTTTGGCCCGTTCGGCCATGGCGGTCGTGGCGGCGGACGCGGCGGGCCGGGCGACATGTTCCGCGCCGGGCGCATGCTGGCCGACGGCGATCTCAAGCTGATCACGCTGTCGCTGCTGGCCGAGGCACCGCGCCACGGCTACGACATCATCAAGGCGCTTGAAGAGCGCACCAGCGGCATCTACAGCCCGAGCCCGGGCGTGGTCTACCCAACGCTGACCTTCCTGGAAGAAGCCGGCTATGCCGCTTCCGCGGCCGACGGCAACAAGAAGGTGTTTTCGATCACCGAAGCCGGGCAGGCGCATCTCAACGACAACCGCGAGATGATCGACGGCGTGCTCGACCACCTCGAGCGCTTCGGCCGCAAGATGGCCAAGGCGCGCGACTGGTTCGGCTGGAACGACGAGCGCGAAGAGGGCGGGCGTCGCGGCGGTCGTGGTGGCCGCTCGGAAGCGCGCGACGAATTCCGCGCCGTGCGTCACCGGCTGCGTGCGGCTCTCGGCGATTTCGTCGATGCCCCGGCCGACAAGCAGGCCGAGGCGATCGCCATTCTCGAAGGTGCCGCCGAGGCGCTGGAAGCGCTGTCGCGCGGCTGAGGCCGCCCGTCCAGTACCGCCAAAAGCCAGAACAGACAAAAGCTCGGGAACCCCCGGGCTTTTTGTCATTTCGATTGACCGGCTGCGGCAGGCTGACGAGATCGATCTGCCAGCCGACGTCTTCATCAGGGGGCTGGAATGCGGCGGCACATTCGCGCATTCTGGAACGACAGCGTCGTGAATCGCGAACAGGGCAGGCCGCGATTGCAGGGCGAACAGGGAGATTTGAGCGATGTCTTTTCTAAAACGTCTTTTCGGTGGCGGTGGCGAAGCCGAGGCAGGTGAACCAAAAAGTGCAGCGCCGGCCAAGCAGGTCGAGCACAAGGGGTTCCTGATCAGCGCCACGCCCTACAAGGCCGAGGGCCAGTACCAGACCTGCGGCGTCGTCTCCAAGGAGGTCGATGGCGTCGTCAAGGAGCACAAATTCATCCGTGCCGACCGCTTCGCCGGGCTCGACGACGCCGTCGACATCTCGATCAAGAAGGGCATCCAGCTGGTGGACGAGCAGGGCGAGCGGATCTTCCGATAGGGCAGGACCGGTCGAGGCGACGATCGTCGGCTTTGCGCCAGCTGGTTGACCTTTACTTCCCCTACGCGGGGCTGCCTTTGACCGCTCTATTGAGTTCCTGTTCCAGGTCGACCAGTTCCTTGCCGCCGGCCATCAGATTGAGCAACTGATCGCGATCAATTTCGCTTTTCGCGTAGGTGCCGGTGCATCTGCCGCGCTTCAACAAGGTAAAGCGGTCGCCGACCACATAGGCGTGATGAACGTTGTGGGAAATGAAGATGACGCCGATGCCGCGCGCCTTGGACTGGACGATGAGCTTCAGGACGACAGATGCCTGATGGACCCCCAGCGCCGATGTCGGCTCATCCAGGATCAGCACCTTGGCGCCGAAATAAACGGCGCGGGCGATGGCCAGGCACTGCCGTTCCCCGCCCGAAAGCGTGCCGACAGGCTGTTCCGGATCGCGCAGCTGGATGCCCATCGCCGACAATTCGTCATACGCGGTGCGGTTGGCGAACTCGGCGTCAAACTGGCTGATCGGGCCGAACTTGCGCATTGGCTCGCGCCCGAGAAAAAAGTTTCGCGCCACGCTCATGAGCGGCACCAAAGCCAAGTCCTGATAGACCGTTGCGATGCCGCTGTTGCGCGTATCGGCCGGTGACGCAAACCTCGTCGGCTTGCCCTGGACGCGGATTTCACCCTCGTCTGGCGCGTAGACGCCGGACAGCGTCTTGATCAGCGTCGACTTGCCCGCGCCGTTGTCGCCGAGCAGGCAATGGACTTCGCCCGGACATACGTCGAACGACACATCCTTCAGCGCAACGACCGATCCGAAATACTTGCTGACCGACTTCAGTTCGACATAGGGCTCGGCCATCACCGGCTCCTCATGGCGCGGTTGCGCACATAGCTGTTGAACAGCACGGCGATGACCATCATGGCGCCCATGAACAGCTTGAACCAGTCCGTGTCTATGCCGGTGTAGAAGATGCCCATCTGCACCACGCCGAAGATCAATGCGCCGAACATGGCGCCGACGGCCGATCCGTAGCCGCCGGTGAGCAGCGTGCCGCCGATGACGACGGCTATGATGGCCTCGAATTCCTTCTGGGTGCCGCGCAGCGTGTCGGCCGAGCCGGTGACCAGGACCTGGATCGCAGCAAAGAGCGCGGCCGCCATGGCCGTCATGACGAACAGCGTGATCTTGGTGCGCGCCACCGGTACACCGAGGTTGCGCGCGGCGTTGGCTTCACCGCCGGCGGCGAAGATCCAGTTGCCGAAGCGGCTGCGCGTCAGCAACCAGGTGCAGATCAAGGTCAATGCGATCCACCAGACGATCGACACCGGAATGCCGGAAATCGACGGCAGTCCGTCCGCCCGCTTGCCGACCAGGCCGATGTCCGAAAGCCAGGCGATCAGGCCGGAAAACACCTGGCCTGAAAACAGGCTGTTGAGAGGATCGTTCAACGCCAGTTCATGCACGCCCGAAACCTGGGTCCGCCCGGATATGCCGCGGGTGAGACCGAGCGTCAGGCCGCGCAGCATGAACAGGCTTCCGAGCGTCACGATGAAGGAGGGCAGCCCGGTCTTGACGACGGCGAGCCCGTTGAGCGCACCGATACCGCCGCAAACAGCGAAGGAAAACAGCAGCGAAAGCCAGATGGGCCAGCCCCAGAATACGGAAGGGATCGCGATCAGGATCCCGGCAAAGCCAATCATCGAGCCTACCGACAGGTCGAACTCGCCCGCGATCATCAACAGGGCCACGGGTGCGGCGAGAATGCCAAGCTGGGCCGAGACCTCGAGGAAATTGATGATCCCCTTGGCACTGAAAAGTCCCGTATTTCCCGCCGTGATGGCGAAGAACACAAAGACCAGAACGGTCCCGGCCGCCGCGCCAAGTTCCGGCCTGCTCAACAGGCGGCTCAGGCGGGAGACGGACCGGATCCGCTCGTCGCGAACCTCTGCAGCCATGGATGCGTTACCTTCATCGGTGAAAGCGGCCGGGCCGGAGCCCGGCCGCCAGCGGTTAACGCTTGCCCTGTTTTGCCAGATCGATGACCGAGGCGGCAGTATCCTTGGTGACGAAACCGGGGCCAGTCGGATAGTCGGCGATCGGCATGATCTTGTACTTCTTCCAAAGGTCGAACATCGCGACCGGGATATAGCCCATGGCATATTGCTGGGCGTCGATGCCCCACTCCATCTTGCCGGCAACAACGGCCTGCAGGATGGTGGGAGACAGATCGAACGTGCCGGTTTTCACCTTGCCCGCGAGGCCCATTTCATCGAGCGCGGCCAGCGTTGGTTCGGCACCGCTGGCGCCGACAGCGAGAATGAACTGCGTATCGGCATGGGCGGTCATATAGGCGATCATGCGGTTCTTCATTTCGGTCGGGTCGATGACGCCGTTCATCACCGGAACATCGACGCCCAGCCCCTTGGCAAAGCCCGCGCAGCGATCGTCAAGGCTGGAATTGCCCACCTCGTGATTGGCGCAGACCGCCTTGGTGAGGCCGAGTGCCTTGATGCGCTCGCCGGCCATGACGCCCGCCTGAAATTCGTCCTGTCCCATGAACAGCAGGCCGCCAAGATCATGAGTCAGCTTCGAGCCGCCGGAGTCGATGACGATGACCGGGATGCCGGCGGCAACGGCATTCTTGACCGGACCTGAAAGGGCCGCGGCGTCGGGGATCGAAACAACCATCCCATCGGGCTTCGAGGCTGTAATGGCGTCGATCATTTGCGCCATCTTGGCCATGTCGAATGTTTCGGGCGCCAGATATTCGGCCTTGACGCCCAGGGTCTTGGCCGCATCGTCCATGCCGTTCTTCACGACCGACCAGTAGGGGTCGCCGCTCTGGCCATGGGTTACAAACACCACGTGCGTATCATCGGCGGCCGCAAGACTGGTGGCCGCCGCCATCATCGTGACGCCGGCCAGCAGGCCGAGCGCAGGCTTTATTAACTTCGCAAGCGAAAACATAACAACCTCCTGTTTGTTTTCCGCCGCCGCAGTTACGGTCGGCAGTCCAGTTGCCCCTTCAAGGTGTGTTGTTATTCCATGACCTGAATCTTCGCACACCTCTGTCCAGTTTCATTCATCAGCACTGGTTCCTTGGAGACCAAATAGTGGCCTCGATCATTCCCTGACAGTAAATCCGGCTTCCCCAGCCATGCGCGACAAATTCCGGAATCCCATCGTCGCATAGGTCAGCGGGTTGGCCTTGCTGGGATCCTGCTCGGCCTCGACGACCAGCCAGCCGCTGTAGCCGTTGTCGGCAAGCACGCGCAAAATGGCCGGGTAATCGATGAACCCGTCGCCGGGAACGGTGAATATCCCATCCATGACCGCCCCCATGAAACTCATGTCTTGCGCGCGGGCCCGATCAAGCACGGCCTTGCGCGCGTCCTTGCAATGCACGTGCACGACGCGCTTGACGTGCGCCCTGATCAAAGCCAGCGGATCGCCGCCCGAGAATATCGAATGGCCGGTGTCGTAGAGCAAGCCGACCGCCTCGCCGGTGTGGCGCATCAGCAGGGCCACCTCGGCATCGGTCTCGACGATGGTCCCCATATGGTGGTGAAAGGCCATGCGCACGCCGAAATCCGCCATCCGCTCGGCCAGCGCGGTCAGTTTGCGGCCGTAGGCCGGCCATTCCTGCGGGCTCAGTGCCGGGCGTTGCGAGATCGGTCCCCAGATGGCGTCATGGCGTCCACGCGAGGTGTCGGCATAAACGACATGCGCCGCGCCCATATCCTTCAACAGCTGGAGATGCGGCATGATCGCATCCATTTCCGCGCTGACTTCCTTCTCGTCGCAGCGGCCATCATACCAGCCCGAAATCACGGCAAGGCCATAGCGCTCCATGATCGGCTTCAGCTCGGCCGACCGGCGCGGGAACTTGCCGCCAAGTTCAGTGCCGGAATAGCCGGCCTGTTTGGTCTCGCCGAGACAGACCTCGAGTGGCGTATCGCCGCCGAGTTCCGGCACGTCATCATTGCTCCAGGTGATCGGGTTTATGCCGATGCGAACCGTCACGGGCGAGCTCCTGATTGCTTGAGCTGGGCAAGGTGGCGCCGGGTGAGCCCGGCCAGCAGCGTCATGTCGCGACGCGCCTGCTCGGCGGTGTTACGCACCGGCGTGCCTTCGACGATCGCCGACCAGAAACCCTTCAACTCCTCGACAAACGCCTCTTCGTATCCGCTGCGGATGTCGCGGCTGGATAGCGTGTGGCCGTCGCTGGTGCGCAGGGTCAGCCGTGTCGGTTGGTGGTTGAGATAGGGCGAAGGGAATTCCAGTTCGAGCGAGGCTTGGTCGAAGTAGAGCGTTATGCGCTCTCGGTAGTCGGCGAGCCCAGGTACGGCCAGATGCACCATGTTCCACAGCGCCTGGCCACCGAGCAGCCGCACGGCACCCTGGCCGCCTTCACCCCTGGCAAAAAGCGAGGCGCCGACAATGTCGCCATCCGTGACGCCGAGCGCATCGAGCAGCCCGTGGACGGCGTTAACGTCGTGCACGATCGCTGAACAATAGGCGCCGACAAAACCACGAAAGGCGTCGGGATCATCCAGTCCAGGCACCGCTCGAACCACCTGCTCGCGCTGCCTGGCTTCGGTCACGGCAACCAGATCCACCGCGACGTCGTCACCCCGGCATGTGGAATGGTGCCGGACAAAGGGCCAGGCGTCGGGATCGTTGACCTCGACCGAAATGTAGCGAAGCGTCCGCGCCGTGCCCGGCAGCATCTTCAGCGCCGCCTCGTAGCTCGGATCGAAACGCTTCATGTAGCCGACCTGAAGCACCTTGCCGGCGCGATCCCGGGCGGCGATCAGGTCGTCGATGTCCCCGGCGCTGTAGCAAAGCGGCTTTTCGCAGAAGACGTGCAGCCCCCGGGCGAAGGCGGCGAGAGCCTGTTCCCAGTGCAAGGCATCGGGGGAGGCTATGACTACGGCGTCAAGCGGCATCGCAAGAAGTCCGTCGAGATCGGCGAATGTAGCGAGGCCGAATTCCTCGCCGACAAAGGCGCGGGTTTTGCGCGAAGGATCATAGACGCCGAGGATCTTGAACTGCCGGTGCAATTTGAGCAGATTCGGGATGTGCTCGACCTGGGCGACGCCTCCCGCACCGATCACTCCCACCCTTATGCACTGCATCGGTCAGCCCCACCTGAACCTGAACGCATTTTTCTTGAGCGTAGGACTGCTTTGGTTCCATTGTTAGAACCAGTTTGCATTGATTTTTCGGAACCACGATGAAGACGAGTTTTCCAATCGACGGTATTGCGCTGGATCGCGGCAGTTCCGCCAACCTGCACAGGCAGCTCTACGTCCAGTTGCGCGGTCTGATCGAACGGCGTGTGCTGCCGAGCGGCCACGCGCTGCCCTCGACACGGGTCATGGCGCGTGATCTGCAGGTGGGCCGCAACACGGTGATTGCAGCTTGCGACCAGCTGGCGCTGGAGGGTTATCTGGCGATAAGGCCACGCCGGCCCTCGGTGGTCATGGATCTGCCGACCCGTTCGACCGCGGCGGAGCATGTATCGGTCGAGGGTGAGAATCCGATATCATTGCGCGGGCAGGCCATGCTCGCCCAACCCTATCATCACGGCCGACCCGGCATGCTCGCATTTCATCCCGGCATGCCGGACCCGGATAATTTTCCGTTCAACACCTGGTCGAAACTGCTCAGCCGCCGCGCAAAATTTGCGCATATCGACCTTTTCGGGACCTATCACGTCAAAGGCTATCCACCTCTTTGCGAGGCTATCGCTCGCTATCTCACCGCGTCGCGGGGCGTTCAGTGCACCGCCGAGCAGATCGTCGTGACCAATGGCGCGCAGTCGGCGTTCGATCTCCTGGCCCGGCTGCTGATCGACGAAGGCGACACGGTGTGGATGGAGGAGCCGGGATACTACGGGGCGGGTTCGGCTTTCGTCTCGGCTGGGGCGAAACTGGCGCCGCTGCGCGTGGGCAATGCAGGCTGGAACCTCGATCCGCCTCCTGTCATTCCGCGCATGATTTTCGTGACGCCCTCCTGCCACCATCCGCTCGGCATAACCATGCCGATGGAACAGCGGCTCAATCTCCTGCACATGGCCGAGACCTGGCGGTCATGGATCATCGAGGACGACTACGATGGCGAATACCGTTTTCAGGGGCAACCTATACCGGCGCTGCAGGGCATCGGCGCGTCGAACCGCGTGGTCTATGTCGGTACCTTCGCGAAAATCCTGTTTCCGGCCATGCGCCTCGGCTTTCTGGTGGCGCCCAAGGCGATAGACCACACAATCGTCTCGGCGCTGAGCGTGACCGGCCAGTTCGCCCCATTGCTTGCCCAGGCAGCACTGGCGGACTTCATGAACGAGGGGCACTTTACCCGCCATCTGAGGCGCATGCGACGCCTCTATGCGGACAGGCGGCAGTTCTTCCTAGAGAGCGCTCAAAGGCATCTCGGAGAATGGCTGGATTTTCATTCAACCGAATCCGGCATCCAGGTTGTCGGCATTTTCCGCGATAGATGTAACGACGCGGCGATTGCCGAGGCGTTGCTCCATCAGGGGATCAACGTCTCGGCCCTATCGATCCAGTACCGTCACGGCTCGGAACAAAACGGGCTTGTCATGGGTTTTGCGGCTGCCGATGCGCAGACAACCGAAAAGACGATGCAAAAATTTCGAGCCGTGCTGCAAGCCCATTTCGGCTAGACTCCAAAGATCACGCCGTCTGCAACTCCCGGCGCGGCAGCGGCGGGAAGGCGATCGCGATGCCGACCGCGCCTAGGCCGATGATGGCCGAGCCGATGAACAGCCAGGAATAGTTGGCATAGGCATCGAACACCATGCCGCCGGCCAGCGGACCGAGCGCCATGCCGAGGCTGGACAGCATGGTCGCGGCGCCGAACACGGTGCCCAGGATGCGCTGGCCGAAATACTCGCGCGCCAGCACCGCATAGAGCGGCATCACGCCGCCATAGGTGGCGCCGAAGATGACGGCCAGCATGTAGAACTGCTCGAGCTGGCTGATGCTGAGATAGGCGGCAATGACGATCGCCTGGATTGCCAGGCCCGCGATCAGCACCGGCTTGACGCCGAGCCGATCGGCAAGCACGCCGTAGAGAAGCCGCCCGCCAAGCCCAGCCAGGCCCTCAACGCTGTAGATCGAGACCGCCGCCATGGGCGCCACGCCGCATAGCATGGCATAGCTGACCATATGGAAGATCGGCCCGGAATGGGCAGCACAGCAGGCAAAGAAGGTCAGCCCGAGCACGATGAATTGTGGTGAGCGCAGCGCCTGGCCGGCCGTCAGGCCGGCGCCTTCGGCAACCGGTGCGGAACCGATATCGGCCACGGCTGGCTTCGGCGGCTGGCGGACCAGCAGCACGACCGGCAACAGCAGCACCCATGCGGTGATGCCGATGTCGAACATGGCCGTGCGCCATTCATAGGCCGAGATCAGCCAACGGGCGAAGGGCGAGATCGTCATCGGTGCCACGCCCATGCCGGCCGAGACCAGCGAGACGGCAAGGCTGCGGTTGGTGTCGAACCAGCCTGATGTCAGCGCGATCATCGGCGCGAAGAAGGCGCTGGCCGCGAGGCCGACCAACACGCCATAGGTGATCTGGAAGGTCAGCAGCGAGCCGGCGCGGCTGGCCAGTACCAGTGCCAGCCCGAGCAGCACCGCGCCGATTGTCACGACGATGCGGGCGCCAAAACGGTCGGACAGGGCGCCCCAGGCGAAGCCGCCAAGGCCCATCACCAGGAAGTTGAGGGTCATGGCGCTCGAAATGCCGGCGCGCGACCAGCCGGTGTCGATCGCCATCGGCTCGAGGAAGATCGCCAGCGAAAACATCGTGCCGATGGCGACACAGGACATCAGCGCGCCAGCCGCGACGATGACCCAACGATAGGAAAGGCTCATATTTTTCTCCCATGCCAGAGCGCAGCGCAGCGCGCTGCTTGCGTCCGAAGGACGCTGGCACGGATATCGATCCTACAATCCGGTTGCATTTTTTATCCAGTCTAACTGGCGCCTTTTCCGGTCGCCCCGGCCGCTTTCTACAGGCGGCGTGTCACGCTCCCAGAACCGCTTCACACTTTTGGGCGACATGGTTTTTGGACGCATGTCGTGGTCCCAAAACCGCTTCACACTCTTGGGTGACATGCGTCATAGCGGCAGTTCGGATGTGTATTTGATCGTCTGGCTGGGGACGTCGGTCTTGACGTTCTGCACACCCTTGATGCGGCTCAGATGCTCCGACTGGAAGCGGCGGTAGTCGTCGATGCCGGCCGCCACCACGCGCACCAGGGCATCGCAATCGCCGAGCATCAGATAGCATTCCATCACCTGCGGCAGCTTGGCCACTTCGGTTGCGAAATGCTCGATCGTGTCCTCGTCCTGCTGCTTCAGCCAGATGCGGGTGAAGAAGGTCAGCCCCTTGCCGATGCTGGCTGGGTTGAGCACGGCGACGTAGCGGTCGATGACGCCGGCCTCCTCCAGCAGCTTCACGCGCCGCAGGCAAGGCGATGGCGACAGCCCGACCTCGTTGGCCAGATCATTGTTGGCCATGCGGCCGTCGCGTTGCAGTGCCCGCAGGATGCGTTTGTCGATCTCATCGAGCTTCATGGCTACGGATTCCATTTCTCTGGTGATTTGCGGCACTCAATGCCAAAGATAGATGAAATACAACAATCTTCGCAACCAAATTGCTGGACGGTATCGGTATATTTGCCGCCGACATCACTGATTTCAAACGCAATTGGAAGCGGCGGCCGCGAGGCCGACCGATGGCAAAACATGAGCATTTCACAGGCAGTCGAGGCGGCAGGCGATGGTTCGACGTCCGAGTTCCGCCGTGGCGTGGCGTCATGCGCGCCGGTGTTGTTCGGCACCATCCCCTATGCGCTGGTGCTCGGCGCCCAGGCCACCCAGAAAGGCTTGAGCGTCGTCGAACTCTCGGCAATGACAGGGCTGAATTTTGCCGGCGGCTCGGAATTCGCGGCGATCCAGCTGTGGACGTCGCCGCCACACATCCTGCTCATCGTCGCCATCACCTTCCTGGTCAACAGCCGGCACCTGCTGATGGGGGCTGCATTGGCGCCGTTCCTGCGTCACCTGCCGCCGCGCAAGATGTTTCCGGCGCTGTTCTTCCTATGCGACGAGAGCTGGGCGCTCGGGCTTGCCGACGCCAGGCAGCGCGCCGCGGCTGGTATCACGCCAGCCTTCAGCCCGCGCTACTATATGGGCGCGGCACTGGCGATGTATCTCACCTGGGTGGCCTTCACCACGCTGGGTGCCTTGCTCGGCCCGATGCTGGGCCATGTCGAGACCTATGGTTTCGACATGGCGTTTCCGGCGGTCTTCCTGGTGTTGATGCGTGGCATGTGGAAGGGCGTGGCCGCCGCGCGGCCCTGGCTGGTCAGCCTTGTCGTCGCGGCGCTGACCTATCTCATGGTTCCCGGCGCCTGGTATGTCGCGGCGGGTGCGGTGTCGGGGCTGGTCTCGGCCTGGTTCTTCTGGAGAGAAACATGATCGACGCGACGACCCTTTTCACCATCGTGCTGATGGCCGGCGTCACCTATCTGACCCGGATCGGCGGCTATCTCGTGCTGCGCAACCGCACGCTCAGCGTCCGTGCCACGGCGGTGATGGAGGCTGCACCCGGCTGCGTTCTGATCTCGGTGATCGCACCGGCCTTCGTGTCGAGGAACCCGGCTGACCTTCTGGCGCTGGCCATCACTTTTGTCGCCGCAACACGGTTCTCCATGCTGCCGACCGTGCTGATCGGGGTCGCCTCGGCGGGCATTCTGAGGCATCTGATCGGCTAGGACAAAAAGGGCAGGCGCCGGCGCCTGCCTTTTCTCATCGGTGGCAATGTAGCCGCCGCGATCTATTGGATCGTGGACGTGATGCGCCGACCCTCGGCGTTGAACAGATGGAGCTGTGTCAGGTCCGGGGCCAGGAAAACCTGCTGACCCGGCATCACGCGGATCCGCTCGCGCAGCAGCGCGCTCAGCGTGTTGTTGCCGGCTTTGGCAATGACAAGGGTTTCCGAGCCGGTCGGCTCGACCACTTCGACAACTGCCGGCACGCCGCTGTCGGAAAGCCTGAGATGTTCGGGCCGGATGCCCCAGGCGACGGCGCTTTCGGTCTGTTCCGGCACAGGCAGCGGGAAGACGATGCCGTCGCCAGTGGTGAAGCCGTCGGCGGTGCTGCGCCCTTGCAGGATGTTCATCGCCGGCGAGCCGATGAACTGGGCTACGAACAGGTTGGCCGGCCGGTCGTAGAGGTCGAGCGGGGCGCCGACCTGTTCGACGATACCGCCATTCATGACGACGATCTTGTCGGCCATGGTCATGGCTTCGACCTGGTCGTGAGTGACATAGACGATGGTGGTTCCCAGGCGCTGGTGCAGCGCCTTGATTTCGGTGCGCATCTGCACACGCAGCTTGGCGTCGAGGTTGGAGAGCGGCTCGTCGAACAGGAAGACCTTCGGCTCGCGCACGATGGCGCGGCCCATGGCGACACGCTGGCGCTGGCCACCGGAAAGCTGGCGCGGATAACGCTCAAGCAGATCCTGCAGGCCCAGGATTGTCGCGGCGCGCGCAATCTTGTCGTCGATCTCGCGCTTGTTTTCCTTCTTCAGCGTCAAGGCGAAAGCCATGTTCTCGCGCACGGTCATATGCGGGTAGAGCGCATAGTTCTGGAACACCATGGCGATGTCGCGCGATTTCGGCGCGATGTCGTTGATGACCTCGCCTTCGAGCGCGATCTCGCCGGTGCTGATGTCCTCCAGCCCGGCGATCATCCTCAGTAAGGTCGACTTGCCGCAACCGGATGGGCCGACGAGGGTGACGAATTCGCCCGAAGCAATGTCCACCGACACGCCGTGGATGACCTTCGCCTTGCCGTAGGCCTTCTCGACATCGGTGATGGAAAGCGCGCTCATCGTGTCATCCTTGGGAAAGATCTGGCCTCGGGAAAAGAAAATCGTCTCAGAAAGAGACCTTGTCGCCGCCCTTGAGTTGCAGGATCTGCCGCGCTTCGTCAGGGGTTGCCACCGAGGCGCCGAGCCCCTCGATGATCTGGTGCACCTTGCGCACCTGCTCGGCGCTGGATTTCGCCAGCTGGCCCTTGCCGATCCACAATGAATCCTCCAGCCCGACCCGCACATTGCCGCCCAGGGCGATCGCCTGGGTGGCGATGGGCAACTGGCTGCGCCCGGCGCCCAGCACCGACCAGTGGTAGTCGTTGCCGAACAGGCGGTCGGCGGTGCGTTTCATATGTGCGACATCCTCCGGATGGGTGCCGATGCCGCCGAGGATGCCGAACACGCTCTGGACGAAGAACGGCGCCTTGACCAGGCCGCGCTCGACGAAATGGGCGAGCGTGTAGAGATGGCCGATGTCGTAGCACTCGATTTCGAAACGCGTGCCGTTTTCCGCGCAGGTGCGCAGGATGTATTCGATGTCGCCAAAGGTGTTGCGGAAGATGCGATCGCGCGACCCTTCGAGATATGGCCGCTCCCATTCGTGCTCGAAGGACTTGAAACGCTCCAGCATGGGATAGAGGCCGAAATTCATCGAGCCCATGTTGAGCGAGGCGACTTCCGGCGCAAAGGTCGCAGCCGGCTTGACCCTTTCCTCGACGCTCATCGTCGCGGCACCGCCGGTGGTGATGTTGATCACACAGTCCGAGCGCTGCTTGATCACCTGCAAGAAGGGTGCAAAGGCCTCGGTCGACTGGTCGGGACGGCCATCGGCGGGATTGCGCGCATGCAGATGGACGATGGCTGCACCTGCCTCGGCGGCTTCGATCGCAGCCTGTGCGATCTGCTCGGCGCTTACCGGCAGGTGCGGCGACATCGATGGCGTGTGGATCGAGCCGGTAACGGCGCAGGTGATGATGATCTTGTTCTGGTTGGCCACGTGAAAGGATCCTCGTCTATTTGACCGCGCCCTATTTGACCGCGCCTTGGGTGATGCCCGAGATGAACTGCTTCGAGAGCACGATGTAGAGCAAGGTGATGGGCAGTGCCGCCAGCGTCAGTCCGGTGAACAGCACGCCCCAGTCGGTGGTGAACTCGCCGACGAAGACGGTGAGGCCCTGCGGCAGCGTCTTGAGATCGTCCGACGTGATCAGCACCAGCGGGAAGAAGAAATCGTTCCAGATCGGAACCGCGTTCTGGATCGCGACGATGACCAGAGCCGGGCGCGCCAGCGGCAGCATGATCGAGCGCATGATGCGAAATTCGCTGGCGCCGTCCATGCGCGCCGATTCTTCCAGTTCGCGCGGCAAGGTTCTGAGGAAGCCGGTCATGATGAACACCGCAGAAGGAATGCCCATGGCGACATAGACCAGCACCAGGCCAGCATAGCTGTCGACCAGTCCCAGCGTGTCCAGCTGGATGAACAGGGGGATGATCGCCAGTTTCAACGGCACGGTCATGCCGCTCAGGAAAAACATCAGCACCAGCGCGCTCAGCCTGAACTGGTAGCGGGCGATCGCATAGGCGGCCATGGTGCTGAACAAGAGGATCAGAGCCACCGCCGCCGTGGTTATGCCGACCGAATTGGCGAGGTAGCGGACGAAGTTGGTCTCGGTCCACACACGTTCGGCATTGGTCAGCGAAAAGCTCGACGGCATGGCGAAGGGCGAACTGAATATCTCCGCATTGGTCTTGAAGGACGAGATCACCATGACGAACAGCGGATAGATCATGATGACGGCATTGAGCGCCAGCATCAGCTGGATGGCGCCGTTCTTCAACAATTCGCCGCGGTCCCGGCTGCCGGCTGCTGCGCTCACAGTTCGATCTCGCGACGGCGCAGGTAGCGAAGCGCGATTGCGGTGACGCCGGCAACGATGATGAACATCATCACGGCCAGTGCGCTGCCCTGGCCGAAATCCTGGATGCCCGTCGTCGTACTGCCGAAGGCGGTGCGGTAGAAATAGAGGCCGAGCACATCGGTGGCGCCGCCGGGTGAGCCGGTAAGGCCAGCCATGACATAGGGGATTTCGAACCAGTTGAAGCTGCCGATGAAGGTCAGGATGGTGACGATGGTGACGCTCGGCGCAATCAACGGCCAGATGATCCGGGTCATCAGCACATAGTCGCCGGCGCCGTCGAGACGGGCGGCCTCGATCACTTCCTTGCCGACGCGCTGCATGCCGGCCAGCAACACCAAAGTCGGGAAACCGAGCCAGTGCCAGATGTTGGTGAACAGGATGCTGCCCAACGCGGTCGATTCATTGCCAAGCCACGGGATGGCGCCGATGCCGACAAGCGCCAGCGTCTGGTTCACCAGCCCGAACAGCGGATGCAGGAACAGTTTCCACAGGAAGCCGACGATGACCGCCGACAGCACGACAGGAAGAAAGACGATAACCTGATGGATGCGATGGCCGGGCAACGCCTTCAACAATGCGTAGGCGAGCAGGAACGCGGTGCCATTCTCGAATACCATCAGTGCCACGAAGGCGATGATGTTGTGCTTCAGCGCATTGTAGGTCCAGTCGCTGTACGGCGTCTCGAACAATACCTTGCGGAAGTTCTCGAAGCCGACGAAGCCGGTGGGCTGCAAGCCGTTGAACTCATAGAAGGCAAGGCGGAAGGCCGACAGCAGGGGCCAGAGTACGAACAGCACCATGACCACCAGAGCCGGCGTCAGCAGTGATGCGATCCAGAGTGACCGGCGCCACGGGAAGGCTTTTGCAGTGTGGCGCCGGCCGTTGTTCATTTCACTTGCCCTGGAAAGGCTTGTACCACTTGGCGAGCCCGTTGGTCAGGTCGGCGGCCAACTGGTCCGGGGTGATCGAACCCGACATCATCTTGGTGATGTCGCCCTGCAGCAGCTCCGATCCCGTCGGCTTCTCGAAACGGAAGTAGACGACATTGATATGCGGCATGGCCGTCTCGTTCAACTTGGCGACGTGGGCGAGCAGTTCGTCCTTGATGACGACGCCTTTGATGGGCGAGATGTTGCCGAGCAAGGCCGAGAACTTGTCGCCGAACTCCTTGGTGCCCATCCAGTTGACCAGCTTGAGCGCGGCCTCCTTGTTGGCCGACTTGGCATTGACGGCATAACCGCCGTCGAAGAATTTGGTCACTTGTGGCGTGTCGCCGGCCTTGGCCATTGGTGGGGCAACGAAGTCCATGTTGATCGCCGGGTTCTGGGTCCTGTAGGTGGCGATATCAAAGCTGCCGCCGGCCAGCATCGCCGCCTTGCCGCTGATGAACAGCTGGCCCGCGGTTTCATAGTCTATGCCTTCGAAACCGGGAGGCATGTAGTCGCGCAGCTCGAGCAGCTTGCCGAGTGCAGCGACATAGCGCGGGTCCTTGAAGGTAGTCTTGCCCGAAGTCAGGTCGGTGACAAAGTCCTGGCCGAGGAAGGGGTTGGTGAAGATAGCCACGAACATCTCGTTGAACCAGCTTGTGCCCATGCCGTTGGCCAGGGGATAGATGCCCTTTTCCTTGAGCGCCTTGCTGACGGTGATGAACTCATCCCATGTAGTCGGCGGGGTCAGCCCGGCCTTGGCGAAGACATCCTTGTTGATGAACAGACCGAGCGTCTGCGAGGCGAAGGGCAGGGAATAGACCTTCTTGTCGGCGCGGTAGGTGCCGGCCACCAGTGCATCGGCGGGCTGGTTGGCGAGCGAGGGCACGGTGGTCATGTCCTGCGGCTCGAAATAGCCGGCCTTCACGAACTGCTCCAGCCAGCCATAAGCGTGGGTGTGGATGACGTCACCGCCCTTGCCGGCCGCCAGCGCCGTCGAGACGATCGTCGGATAGTTCTCGTCCGGGAAGGACTCGAACTTCACATGGATGTCCGGGTTGGCCTTGGTGAAATCGGCGAAAAGTTCGTTGTAGGCGGCCTTGTCTTCCTGGCGCCACGTCCAGAACGAGATGTCGGTAGCATGCGCCACGCTTGCTGCGAGTCCCCATGCGAAAGACGCGGCCGCGAGGGCCAGGCCAATCCTTCTCCTGCTCATGTTGCAATCTCCCAATGCGCTTGATGCGCTTTTTACGACGATTATCAAATCATAGTTCTTGCCGTCTGGAAAGATAGTTTGTAAAGTTTCCTAACTAATATGGATTGGACGCGGCAACCCGCTTCGTCCGGCTTGTGCGGTGGATGTCGTTGACCCAGAAAATGATTGCAGGCGTGGATATCGGCGGCACCAAGACGCGCATCATGGTGTGCCTGGGCGAACGTACGATCGCCGACGAGGTGCTGGTGACCGAGACCTGGCGCATCCGTGAGATGGAGGCCGATGCCACGAAGCTGGCCGGCATCGTCGTCAATCTGTGTGGCGGCATGGCGCCCGCTGCCCTGGCGGTTGGCGCACATGGCTGCGACACGGGTGAACAGTGCCTTCGCTTCCAGGCGCTGCTGGCGGCCAGGACCGGCGGCGCGGTGCAGGTCGTCAACGATGCCGAACTGATGGTGCCCGCCGCTGGCCATGTCGACGGCATCGGCGTCGTCTCGGGCACCGGCTCGATTGCGGTCGCACGCACGGCTGAAGGCAAGATGCTGGCTGCCGGCGGATGGGGCTGGATCCTCGGTGACGAAGGCAGCGCGCCTGCCCTTGTGCGTGAGGCGGCCAAGGCAATCCGCCGCGCGCTCGACCGTGGCGAGGATGCCAGCGACCCGCTGATTGGAGCGCTGATGCGCGAACTTGGTACTGACGACCAGACCAAGCTTGGCATCCTGCTCAACGAAACGCGCGGCGCGGCGGTCTGGGGCCGCCATGCCAATGCCGTGTTCGACGCGGCGATCGCCGGCTCGGCGCTGGCTGTCCGTGTGATCAGGGAAGGCGGGGCAGGGCTTGCCGCGTTGGTCGAACTGCTGATCGAGCGCGGCGCCAATCCGGCCCTTGTCGTGGCCGGCGGTGGCGTCATATCTGAGCAGCCGATGTTGATGGCGGCATTCGTCGATGCCATGGCGAAAGTCTCGCCACGGAGCAAGGTGCTGTTACTACGCGAACCGCCGGTGCTCGGCGGGGTCGCGCTGGCCAGGCGGCTACTTGCCGGCCAAGGTGTGTCCTCACAAATCGGAGCCGTTTGAATGATGAAGCGTATCGGCTACCGCCAGGCGGTGGCGCGCCAGACGGAAAGTCTCGAGATCGGCAGGCGTTCAGTGGCCAGGTCGCTCGATGGTCTCGATGTCGACGTCCTTGCCGGCAAGGCGATCGGGCTTGCCGGCATTGGCGCCAGCTATCAGGCCGCCTTTGCCGGGGCGCTTTATCTGCGCGCGTGCGGCATGCGGGCCTTCGCTTACACGCCGACCGATCTCTATGGCCACACGGATGCCGCAGCGGATGCCTTCATCGCGCTTTCGGCCTCGGGGCAGAGCCGCGAAATTTCCGATGTCATGCAAGAGGCGTCGGAGGCACCGCGGCTGGCTGTATGCCGTGGCAGCGACAATCCGCTGGCTGATCTGACCGGCGCCGTGCTTGCCACGGATTCGGGCGCCGACAATGGTGCGAGTTCGACTGGCTATACCGGCACCTTGCTGGCGCTTGGCATGCTGATCGACAGGCTCGCCGGCAACAGCTTCGACTGGGCGCGTTTGCCAATCGCGGTCGCCACTGTTCTTTCCGGTGCCGAGCAGGCGGCCGGCCATGCGGCACGGCTGCTGCAGGGCAGGACATCCATCGATATCGTCGGCGCAGGTGTCAGTTTCGCCAATGCCGGCGAGGCGGCGATGCTGATCCGTGAGGCGGTTCGGGTACCGGCATCGGGATGGGACACGCTGAACTACCTGCATGGGCCGATGGAATCGCAGGATGCGGCGACCGGACTGATCGCCATCGGCGACGGCCGCGAGGTCAAGATCGCCACCGATGTCGCCGGGTTCGGCTGCCCCTCGGTGCTGGTGACGCGGCGGACGGATGTCGCTTCTGCAGACAGGCTGGTGGTGATCTCCATTCCCGCCCTTGGCAACGCCATCGCCGACGCCATCCTGGAGATCATCGCCATCCAGCTTATCGTCGGCGACATGCAGGATGCCGCTGGCCTCACAGATATCGTTTTCCGCTACCGCCAGACCGATATCAAGCTGAAGCCTTGGTCGCCGACCGAAGTCTGACGTGCCCGCCAATTATCGAGAAAATTGCCAAACCGCCCGGCAATGAGGCATTGAAGAGGTGTGAGTCGCGGCGGTGTTCGCTCTCGCGGACAGGGCAAAGCTCGAAAGGCAGAGATGGCGGCTGCGGAAATCCCCAATCTGACCGACAGTGCCCGCGCCGTGCTGCGTGTGCTCGCCGCGCATGGGCCTGTGACGCGGCCGAAGCTCGGAGCGATGCTCGACCTGTCGAAGCCGACCATGTCGGCCGCGGTTTCGGAATTGAGCGAACTGGGGCTTGTCGCCTCGCGCGGGCTGGAGCGCGGCGCCATTGGCCGCACGGCAACCATCTATGGCATCGGTCCGGGCGCGGGCTATGCGATCGGCGTCGATGTCGGCGCGGCCCAGGTGCGCGCTGTCGCTTATTCGATGGACGGGCAGCCGTTGTCGGCGGCGGAAGAGCCGATACCGGAGGCCAAATCCAGCCATCCCGACGAGGTCGGCGCCATCGTGCTGTCGGTTACTCATGCCACCATGGGCAAGGTGGGCAAGAGTTTTCGTGCGCTCCGCGCCGTTGCCGTGGCGGTGCCGCGTATCGTTTCCAACGACCGCTTCGACCGGCCGGGCGGACCGTCGGCCGTGCTTGGCCTGCTGCGGCGCGATGTCGAAGTGCCGATCATCCTGGAAAACAACGTCAACTGCGCCGCCATTGGCGAAATGCATTACGGCGCCGCGCAGGGCCACCAGACCTTCGCCTTCCTGCAAGTTGGCGTGCGGGTTGGCCTTGGCTTCATCACCGAGGGACGGTTGTTTCGCGGCGCCGGCGGCGCCGCCGGCGAAATCGGCCGCATGCCGTTTCCGTGGTCCGTCAACGAGACGCCCTATCGTGAAGGGCTCGAACATTATCTCGGCTCGCGGGCGCTGATCGAGCGATGCCGTGTCGGCTGGCCCTTGCAGGAAGGCGCGCCGCCCGACTCGGCCAAGGATCTGTTCGCGCGCGCCCGGGAGGGTTCGGCGTCTGCGCTGGCGGCTGTCGAGCGTCATGCCGCCGATATCGGCAGACTGGCGGCCGGCTGCATCGGCATGCTCGACCCCGGCCTGATCGTGCTTGGCGGCGGCGTTGGCAGAAACCCGCTGATGACGGAAAACGTCGAGCGCGTCGCGGCAGACCTTGCGTGGCCGACACGCATCGCCGTCAGTTCGCTGGGAGACGGCGGCACCGCGCTTGGTGCGATGAAGCTGGCCGTCGACTACAGTCTCGGGCTCATGCTGCGCGAAGGCCGGCATCCGGCTGTGGTGTTGCCGCCTTTGCCCGAGATCGCGCAAGACACGACGGATATTGTCGCTGAGGCAAAGGACGCCTGACCACAATAAAGGCAGGCGCCAGGCGCCTGCCTTTCAAATTTGACGATTGATGGCTTAAGCGGCCGCAGAGACCTGCTGGCTGGCCGCCACCACGGCATCGACCTTGGCGGTCGCCTTGGCGAGCGCGGCGGTCACCGCGTCAGGGCCCATGCCGACGCCTTCGATGCGGATGACGTCGACATCGGTCATGCCGAGGAAGCCGAGCACGCCGCGCAGATAGGGAATGGCGTGATCGAGCTGCACGGCCGCGCCTTCGGAATAAATGCCGCCCGAAGCCAGCACGATATAGACCTTCTTGCCGGTGACGAGGCCCTTGGGGCCGTTCTCGCCATAGGCAAAGCTCTTGCCGGAGCGAGCGATGTGATCCACCCAAGACTTCAGCGTCGAGGAGATGTTGAAGTTGATGAAGCCGGTGGCGAGGATCACCGTGTCGGCGGCGAACAGTTCGTCGAGCACAACGTCGGAGACGCCGACGACTTCAGCCTGGCGCGGGGTGCGGGCTTCAGCCGGGGTGTAGATGCCGGTCGAATAGTCGGCGTCGATATGCGGCAACGGGTTGGCGACGAGGTCGCGCACGACAAGCGTGTTCGACGGATCGGCAGCGAGGAGCTTTTCAGCGAATTCAGTAGCAATGCGGGTCGAGTGCGAGGCAGTGCCGCGGGGGCTCGATGTAACGAGAAGGATAGACATTTTGGGGCTCTCCAGGGGGTTGGATTAATTTGTCCCGCTGGATATGGGGCCATCGACCCATTTGAAAAACTGGCATATTTTCTATACTTTCCATCTATGAAGTGGATATGGTCATGCAGCCCAACCCGACGCTCGATCAACTTCAGGTCTTTTTGACTGTCGCCGAGGCCGGCAGTTTCTCGGCCGCCGGCCGCAAGCTCAACCGCGCGCAATCCGTCATCAGCTATGGCATCGCCAATCTCGAGGCGCAGCTCGGACTGAAGCTGTTCGAGCGCGAGGGCACGCGCGAGCCGCAACTGACCGAGATCGGCCGGGCGATGCTGGAGGATGCGCGACGCATGGTCGGCGTGCTGCAGCGGATCCGCACGCGAGCCGACGGCTACCATCAGGGGCTGGAGGCGGAAGTCGCGCTGTCGGTCGATGCGGCACTGCCCTCGCCAGTATTGGTTCGGGTGCTGAAGGCATTCGAGGCCCAGTTCCCGACCGTGACGCTGCGCCTGCACATAGGCTCGCTGGGGTTGATCCCGGATCACGTCGTCAGCGGGCAGGCCGATCTCGGCATTGGCGGCCTGCTGGGCGAAGTCGACGATGTGCATCTTGTGCGCATCGGCTTCATGTCGATCGTGCTGGCTGCCGCGCCAAGTCACCCGCTGGCGTTGCTGCCGAAGCCCGTCGCAATCGAGGATGCGCGCGAACACATCCAGCTTGTCGTCACCGACCAGTCCGAACGCACCAAGGGGCGCGACTTCGGTGTCTTCGCCTACCGCACCTGGCGGCTGACGGATATGCGCACCAAGCATATGCTGATGCGCGAGGGGCTGGGCTGGGGCGGGCTGCCGCGCTGGCTGATCGCCGACGACCTGGCCAGCGGCCGGCTGGTGGAACTCGACCTCGAGCCTTTCAGGGAGGCGAACTCGCCACTGTTTGCCATGCATCGCAACGACAGCAGCCCGAAGCCGGCGGCGGCCTGGCTAATCGAGCAGTTCAAACGCCAGCTCGGCTGCTTCAACGAGTTCGAGCCGGGCCAGGTACCTGACGAGGAGGACCTGGAGAGAGCCCATCAATCAGCGCCATGAGCACGGTGCGGTAGTCTTCGGCTGACTCACCGGCCTCGGTGGCCAGGGCCGCACGGTCGAAGGCGGAAGCCAGCAGCGCGGTCAGCGCCTCGACCGGCAATCTCGTCATCGTCTGCGCCCGCATCGCCGCGACAAGCCCCTCGCGCAGCGAGCGGTTGCCATGCCGGTTGTCGATCGCGTCCATGGCGGCGCGGCCAAGCACGGCCGGCCCGTCAAGCAGCAACAGCCGCGTGCGGCCGGGCGCGCGCATGGCGACGAGATAGGCGTCCGAACCGGCGATCAGGGCGTCGCGGGCAAACAACGAGGGCGGCGAGGCGCGCTCGATTTCGTCAGCCACAACTGCCGCTTCCTGTTCAACCACGGCGGCGAACAGCGCTTGCTTGTCGGCAAAGTGGTGGTAGAGCGCGCCGCGCGTGACGCCTGCGGCTGCCACGATCTCGGGGGTGCCGGTCTCGGCATAGGATTTTTCGGTGAACAATTTGCGCGCCGCGGCGATCAAGTCGGCGCGCGTCGCCTCGGTGCGGTCGCGGTTGGAACGGCGCGCGGATTCTCGTTGCATACATGCAGCCTGTATGTTAATTCAATCTACATGCAGACTGTATGTTGTTTGACGGGAGAAGGAAAGATGAAGACCACGAGCTACTACCCGGTGCTGATGACAGGCGATGTTGCCGCCACAAAGGCTTTCTATATCAAGCATTTAGGCTTCAAGCCGCTGTTCGAGAGCGACTGGTACGTGCATTTGCAATCTGCCGATGATCGCCGCGTCAATCTTGGCATCGTCCATGGCGATCATGAAACGATCCCAGAAGAAGGGCGGGGCCGCACGTCTGGTCTGCTGATCAATTTCGAGGTCAGGAACCCAGATGCTGTCTACGAACGGATCACCGCCGCCGGCCTGCCGATCTTGTGCAGCCTGCGCGACGAACCCTTCGGCCAGCGCCATTTCATCACCAAGGACCCCAATGGCGTGTTGATCGACGTGATCAAGCCGATCCCGCCGAGCCCGGAGTTTCAGGCGCAATTTACCGAGGGTGCCTGAATGGGGTCGCTGGCAGGAACTGTCGGCAGAGATGGGCGGCGGCACCGGCTGCGTGACCTGGCGGGCATTCGCGGCCTATGGTGGGCTTGGCAAACCTAGGCTCTTCCATGCGTGAAATCTGCCTTATCCGCGCCCCGTCCAACCTTGGTCTTCGCCCGCTCCGGCCCGGCCATGTGCCAGGGACATGGCGGGCGCCGCAGGCGCTGAGCGAGGCCGGCCTGGTCAAGGTGGTTGCTCCCGCCAAGGTGGTCGATCTCGAACGGCCCGCCTACGGCACCGAACCGCAGCCTGGCACCCGACTGCGCAATGGCCCTGCGATCCGCCGGTTTAATCTGGAGCTTGCCGAGTTTGTCGCCGCCACGATCGGGCAGGGCGAATTTCCACTGATCGTCGGCGGCGATTGTTCGATCCTGCTTGGCGCGCTGGCGGCCGCACGGCGGTCCGGTCCACTGGCCCTGGTGCATGTCGACGGTCACAGCGATTTCCGTCATCCCGGCAACTACGATGCCGATGCCACGCTCGGCTCGGCCGCCGGCATGGATCTCGCGCTCGCCACCGGGCGCGGCGAACCGCTCCTGACCGAGTGGCCTGGCATTGCCGGGCCGTTGGTGGCCGACGAACGGGTGATCCAGATCGGCGAACGGGAGAGCCGTGATGCCGACTTCGCCTGGGCGGACATCAACTCCACCGCCATGACGCTGATCGACGTCTTTGCCGCGCGCGAGCTTGGCGTGGCGAGGGTGCTGGAAAAGACCCGGGCAACGCTGGCGCGGTCTCCCTACTGGCTGCATCTCGACATTGACGTGCTCGACCAGACGGTGATGCCGGCGGTGGATTCGCCCGGCAGTCCCGGCATCGATCCCGACGATCTCGTCGCTATCCTGTCCGCATTGGTTGCCGGTCCTGCCTGCATCGGCATGGACATGACGATCTTCGATCCCGACCTCGACCCGACCGGCGAACTGGCGGCGCTACTGGTGTCGCTGCTTGGGCGGGTGCTCGAGCAGCGAGACCTCAGCTGCGCGCCACCGGCGTCACCGTCACCTGACTGACGCCGGTGCGGCGCACGACGGTGCACAACGTCTCGCGGCCGATGCGCTCGGCGTCGAGCAGGCGCACCAAATCGTCGACGCCGGTGACCGGGCGGCCGTCGATGGCGGCGATGATATCGCCTTCCTTCAGGCCGGCCTTCGCCGCCGGGCCATTCTTCTCGACGCTGCGCAGCCGCACCGCCGTGCTGGTCGAGACTTGCGACAAAAGGGCTGCGCGGCGCGGCAGGTTCGTCGTGTCGGCTGAGACGCCGATGAAGGCTCGGCGCACGCGGCCGAAGCGGATGATCTCAGAGATGACGAAATTGGCGGTGTTCGAGGCGACGGCGAAAGCAATGCCTTGCGCGCCATGGATCATGGCGGTGTTGACGCCGATAACCTCGCCAGCCGAAGACACCAGCGGCCCGCCGGAATTGCCGGGGTTGAGCGCTGCGTCGGTCTGGATGACATCGTCGATCAGCCGCCCGGTGGAGGCGCGCATCGAGCGGCCGAGCGCCGAGACGACGCCTGAGGTGACGGTCCATTCGAAGCCGAGCGGATTGCCGATGGCAATGGCGATCTGGCCGCGCCGCAGCCGCTTGGAATCGCCAAGGGGGGCGACATCGGCAAAGCTGCCGTCGGCACGCACCAGCGCCATGTCGGTGTCGGGGTCGCGGCCAAGCACGCGCCCCTCGCTGGAGGCGCCGTCCGGCATCGAGACACGCACCGTCTTGGCGTCGCCGACGACATGGAAATTGGTGACGACCAGTCCGTCCGGCGCGATGACGAAGCCGGAGCCATGGCCGCCCTGACCGCCAACACGCTCGATGCGGCAGACGGCGGGGCCGATGCGGTCGACGGCGTCGGCAACCGTCGTTGAATAGGCGTCGAGCAGCGTGTCGTCGGTTTGGAGTTTGGCGGCGGCGAGGGCCATTGGCGGGCTCCGTGTTTTCAGGCTTTTTCCTGTGCGTGTCGTTATCCCAAAACCGCTGAGCACTTTTGCGCGACACGCACTATATGTGCGAAGCGGCTGGAACCGTCGCGACCTGACCAGATGGCCAGTCAAACCGCCAACTAGCCGTCAGGCGAGTACCTCCAAGCGCGCTGCCGAGCGATATCTGGGGCATGAAGAAACCCAGGAGACCAACATGAGCGATTTCAATCTGAGCGCGTTTTCCCAGGCCATCGCCGATCTCGCCGCCAAGGCGGCGCCGGCAATTGCAAGTTTCGTCACGCATCATCATCGCACGGCAAGCGCCTTCCATTGGAGCGACGGCTATTTCGTCACCGCCGAGGAAGCCGTCGAGGCTGGCGAGGAGATCGAGCTGACGCTGGCCTCTGGCAAGACGGTGAAGGCCGAACTCATCGGCCGCGATCCATCGACCGGCGTCGCCCTGCT
Organism: Mesorhizobium sp. P2_E6; assembly: GCF_056403835.1. Lineage (NCBI taxonomy): Bacteria > Pseudomonadati > Pseudomonadota > Alphaproteobacteria > Hyphomicrobiales > Phyllobacteriaceae > Mesorhizobium > Mesorhizobium sp. P2_E6. The sequence goes on along the minus strand of NZ_JBFUEQ010000008.1, from coordinate 35,028 downwards.
GAAGCCGGCCGATGCGGGCACAGCGCCTGCACTTACCAAGGCCGATGCGGTACGGCCCGGCAACATCGCCATCGCCATCGGCAACAGCCAGGGTTCGGCACTGGCCGTGTCGGGCTCTGTCGGCGAGGTCGGCCCGGCCTGGCGCTCGATGCGCGGCGGCACCATCGACCGGCGCATCAATCTTGCCATCGGCGCCGGCGGCCGTTTCGAGGGCGGTCCTGTGCTCGACGCCAAGGGCGCGCTGATCGGCATGCTGTTGTTCGGGCCGCGCCACCGGGCACTGGTGATGCCTTACGAGACGATCGAGCGGGCGGTTGCGACCTTGCGCGAAAAGGGTCACGTCGCGCGCGGCTATCTCGGCGCCGGGCTGCACCCGGTGCGCGACCGCGACGCGCATGGCGCGATGGTGATGAGCCTCGACGACGAGGGCCCGGCCAAGGCCGCCGGTCTTTCGCTCGGCGACATCATCGTGGCATGGAATGGCGAGGCCGTGCATGGCCCGCGCGACCTGATCCGCAGGCTCGGGCCTGACAGCGCCGGCGTTGCCGTGACACTCGGTGTCGTGCGCGGCGGCGAACAGCGCGATGTCGCGCTGACGATCGGCGAAAAGCCGCTTTCCTGAGAGGAGTGATGGACACGATCACCAGCGACCCGATCATGCATGACGGTGCCGCCTCGCGGCGGCTGGTGGTGCTGATTGCGCTTGGCGACGCGGCACGCGCCGAGCGCCTGGCTGCGTCGTTTGCCGCGAGCGAAGACCTGCTGCCTGTCGTGGCCGGCGGCGGCACGGCCGATGTCGCCATCGTTGACGACACCAGCGGTGATGCCGTGCCGGCCTCCACGCCACGGGTGCTGCTGTCGGGCAGCGGCGAGCGGCCTGCCGGCGAGGTGTTGGCCGTAATGCCTGCGGGCGCGGACGATCTGTTGATCGCCGCGGCAGCGCGGCTGGCGGCGGCCGGCTATCGCGTAACGAGCGATGGCGGACGCGGGCGCCATGAGGATTTCCATGCCAGCGATCGCGAGGCCGGCGATGGCGAGCCGTTTGACGACGAAGCCTCCGACGAGCACGCCGCCCGGCCTTCGCTGTCGCCGCGCGAGGCGGAAGTGCTGGCGCTGCTGGCCGAGGGCGCACCCAACAAGGTGATCGCGCGGCGGCTGAACATTTCCGTGCACACGGCGAAGTTCCATGTTGCCGCGATCCTGATCAAGCTGGGTGCCGCCAACCGCACAGACGCGATCGCCATCGCGATGCGCCAGGGGCTGGTGCTGGTTTAGTCACAAACCCTACGCAGCGTAACTCGACGTCCAGCGCGTCGGACCTTGCGCTGTGGTCGCCTGCCGCGCAAAGGTTCGCGCCTGCTGTGTTGCAAGGGAGGCGCAAGGAAATGTCGCTCAAGGGAAAGACGCTGTTCATCTCCGGCGGGTCGCGCGGCATCGGGCTGGCGATCGCGCTGCGCGCCGCGCGTGACGGCGCCAATGTGACGATCGCCGCCAAGACCGCCGAGCCGCATCCGAAGCTTCCGGGCACGATCTACACCGCGGCTGAAGAGATCGAGCAGGCCGGCGGCAAGGCGCTGCCTGTGCTGTGCGACATCCGCGAGGAAGCACAGGTTGCCGAGGCGATTTCAAGGACCGTCGAAAAGTTCGGCGGCATCGACATCTGCGTCAACAATGCCAGCGCCATCCAACTCACCGGCACGCTGGAAACCGACATGAAGCGCTACGATCTGATGCACCAGATCAATACGCGCGGCACCTTCCTGGTCTCCAAAATGTGCATTCCGCACCTGAAGTTGGCTAATAATCCTCACATTCTGAATCTGGCGCCGCCGCTCGACATGGAGGCCAAATGGTTCAAGAACCATGTCGCCTACACGATGGCCAAGTTCGGCATGTCAATGTGCACGCTGGGCATGAGCGCCGAGTTCGCAAAGGACGGCATCGCGGTCAATTCGCTGTGGCCGATCTCGACCATCGACACGGCGGCGGTGCGCAATCTGCTCGGCGGCGCAACTGTGGCGGCGATGAGCCGTTCGCCCGACATCATGGCCGATGCCGCGCATGCGATCTTCATGCGGCCATCGCGCGAGGCGACCGGCAATTTCTATATCGACGAGGAGGTGCTGCGCGCCGAGGGCGTCAGCGATTTGTCCATCTATGCGCCGGGCGCGACCGGGCCGCTGGCTGGCGACTTCTTCGTGCCGGACGAGGTGTTTGCGCGGACGGACACGAAGATCAAGCGGATCTACTAGAGGCTCGAGGCCGCTAGCCGCCAATCCTTGAGCTGCGGAAAATCCTGCTTATGCAAGGCGATAGGGCGCCGATCCTGCTGGATTGATTCAACGCCAGCAGGCGTCACCTCACGCCTCGTCCTTCTTGCCTTTGCTCAGGCCCATCAGCCGGTCGATATAGGCGAGCATGAAGGCCGAGACGACGAAGGCGAGGTGGATGATGGTCAGCCACATCAACTGGTCGGTCGAATAGGAAGACGAGTTGAGGAACACCTGCAAGAGGTGGATGGAAGAGATGGCAACGATGGTCGAGGCAACTTTGACCTTCAGCGAACCGACATCGATCGTGCCCAGCCAATGCACGCCACCGTCTTCATCGTCGAAGCGGCTGACGAAGTTCTCGTAGCCCGAGATGATGACCATCACGACCAGCGAGGCGACCAGTGCGGCATCGATCAGCCCCAGCATCTTCAGGATCGTGTCGGTGTCGCCAAGCGTCAACGCCACGGTGACGAACTCGTAGAGCTTCTTGCCGAAGGACAGCGCATAGATTGCCAGCGCCACGCCCAGCCCGAGATAGAAAACGACCAGCAGCCAGCGCGAGGCAAGGATGATCGATTCGATGGCCAGTTCGAGACGCTTCATGGAGTGGTTCCGGGGTTCTCTTGGGATAGTGGGCCGCGAGGTGGTGGCTCGTATTTCGGTCAGGTCGTCCCTGTTTGCAAGACAAAAAACCCCGCCGGTGAGGGACCGGCGGGGCTCAATGCGTCCCGCTGGAGTCGGGACGGGGCAGGGAACGCCCTGTCAAGAATCTGGGGTAGGTGAACCCACGATTCAATGAGCCGGCGCTAATGCCGGTACAATTCTTGTTGAACCTGACATGTCGAGCCATCCCCGGCAGGACCGGGGATGGCTGCTTCTCGTGCAGAGTCCGCAAACCAGGTCATGGTTTTGAAATCATGACCTAATTGTTGCTGGCGACGGGCGCCACCAGCGAGGTGATGCGGCGAATGGCGACGCGTCGGTTCTCGCGGTTGGGCGCGGCCGTGTTGACCTTCAGATACTCCTCGCCATAGCCCTGCGTCGTCAGGTTCTCCGGCGGAATGCCGAAGGCATTGGTGAGGGCCTCCGCCACCGCTTCGGCGCGACGATCGGACAAAGCGAGGTTGGCCTCTGGCGTGCCGACGGCATCTGTGTGGCCTTCGATCAGGAAGGTCTCGGCCGGGTTCTTCTTCAGCAGCTTGTCCATCGCGCTGGCGACACCCTCGAGCTTCTGCACCTCGGTGTCGGAGATCGAGGCCGAGCCGAATTCGAAGTTCAGCGTGTCGAGGTCGACACGGCGTGCGATGTCGCGCACGCGGGCCGAACGCTTGACCTCGTCGATCGAATAGAGGCGCTGGACCTTCTCCACCGGCGGCTGTTCGAGGAAGGTGTAGTAGTCGTCCGGGCTCTCGACGTCCTCGGAATCGAGGATGTACTGCCGGCGCGGGATGGTCAGTCGCATCGGCGGCAGGTCGTCGCCGGGATCGCGCCAGTCGCCCTCATCCTGATAGTCCTGCTCGTCGACATAGCTCAGCACGTATTCGCGCCCGTCAGGGGTGATGCGCGAACGCTGGATGACATCGCCGTAGCGGTTGCGGATGGTGACGATCTGGACGCCATTGCCGCGCTCGACCGTCTCGCGTGTGCGGCCTTGCGGCAGATCCTCGTAGTAGACGTCCTTGGCGCCACGGTTCATGCGCGGACCGTCATTGCTCTGGACGATCGTCTGGTTGTTGAGCTGGATGATGACGCGGTCGCCGATTTCCTTGAGCACGTCGACGCCCTTGGGACGGCGGCGGTCGCGGATGTTCTCGTCAGGTGCACGATCGACGCGCTTGCCTTTTTCCTCCGTCACAGGGACCATTTTTTCGGGCTTGATCTCCTGCTGGGCGGCCTTGTCGTCGGTGGGCGGTGGACCCTGATCGACAGGCGCGACCACGGGCTTGCGGCCCTGATCGCCACCTTGCTGGGCGTTCTGCCCACCATTCTGCTGCTCGCCATTCTGCTGGCCGTTCTGGTTGGCGGGCTTCCTGCGGCCCTGGTCCTTGCCACCCTTGCGCTCGGCATCCTTCTGGCTGTCCAGTATGGGAGCGGTGTTCGGATCGGCAGGTGCCTCGCCCTGGACAGGCGCCGCCTTGCCGCCATTGGCCGGTTGCTCGGCTATGGCAGGCTTTTCGCCATTGGCCGGTTGTTCGCCCGTGGCAGGCTGCACGCCGGTGACAGGCTGCTCACCAACCGGTTTCTTACCGTGCTTCTTGGTCTTGTCCTGCGGCTGCTCGCCCTGGGCCGCTGGCTGTTCGCCGGCGGGAGCCGGTTCGACCTTGGGCTTCGCCACTTCGGCCGGAGCTTGCTTCTCGGTCGGTGCCGGGGCGGCTTCCGGCACGACGGCCGGTTTGGCCGTTTCGACAGGCTTCTTCTGCTTCTCAGGCTTCTGTGCGGGCTCGACGGCCGGTGCTATCGTGGTCGGCTCGGCCTGCTGATCCTGCTTGTGCCTCTTGCGCGGCTTGGCTTGCTCGCCCTGCTGGTTGTCGTTGGCCGGTTCGGCCTGGCCGGCAGGAGCCGCTTCGGCTGGCGCCTGCTCAGTCTGCTGCTGCTCGCGCTTTTTCTTGCGCGGCTGCTGCGCTTCGGCGGCTGGAGCGGCCTGCTCTGCGGGTGCCGCTTCGGCCGGCGCCTGCTCGGTCTGCTGCTGTTCGCGCTTCTTCTTGCGCGGCTGCTGCGCTTCGGCGGCTGGAGCGGCTTGCTCGGCCGGCGCCTGCTCAGTCTGCTGTTGCTGCTGCTGATCGCGCTTCTTCCTCCGAGGTTGCTGCTCTTCGACAGCCGGAGCGGCCTGCTCGGCAGGGGCGGACTCGGTCTGCTGTTGCTTCTCACGCTTCTTGCGCGGCTGCTCCTGCTCGGCGGGCTGCTCGCCCTGGGCTGCGGGCGCCGCCTGCTGCTCTGGCTCGGCCTTCTTCCGCTCCCTTTGTTTCGGCTGCTTCTGCGCACAAGCTTCGGCCGATTCGCCCTCGGCGCACGCTGCCTGCGCCAAAATGAACGCGGCTGACGTGTGCTGGGCAGGGTCGAAGGCGGCACTTCCCTGAAGCGGGAACGCGCCCAACGGCGCGGATGCCATCAGCAGGCCAAGTGCGGTGCCTGCCAGAATCCGTGGTTGGCGTTTCATCGAAAACTCTCCTTATGGGGTCCCATCCTTGCCGAAACCGATCTTGCGCCGATTGGTTCCAGTTTGGTTGCGATAGACGCCGTACGGGGCGATTGGCCGGCCTTTTGAAGGCAACTTCGTGTCATTCACCCGGCGATCGCCGCATTCCGGCCGTTGCCGCGCTTGACCTTGCCGGCGGCTGGGGCCACATGCCGGGAATGGAAACGCCGTTCTGGAAAACCAAGGCGCTGGAGGCGATGAGCCCGGCTGAGTGGGAGTCGCTGTGCGATGGTTGCGGCAAATGCTGCCTGTCAAAGCTCGAGGACGAGGACACCGGCGAGATCTACTGGACCAGTGTCGGGTGCCGGCTGTTCGACGCGCAGAGCTGCCGCTGTTCGGACTACGCCAACCGGCTGGCGCGCGTTCCCGACTGCGTGGGGCTGACGCCGCAGAACGTTCGCACCATCAGCTGGCTGCCCAGCACCTGCGCCTACAGGCTGGTGGCCGAGGGCCATGACCTCTACTGGTGGCACCGGCTCGTGTCGGGCAGCGCCGAGACCGTGCATGAGGCCGGCATGTCGATGCGCGGGCGGGTCAAGGCAAGCGAGACCGATCTCGCCGAGCCGGAAGACTATTTTGATTACCTGCTGGACGACGAGCCGTAGGGCTCGCATGGAGACGACGAGCCATAGGGCTCGCATGGAGACGACCAGCCGCAGGGCTCCGCGTTGGAACGAACAAGCTGGTCTTCAGCCAAACTGCTGGATTGGGATCCGGGCACTGAGTGAGGCGTTTTGGAGCATTCACCCCTGCCGTGGACGATGGTAGATGGCCGGCGAAATCCTTTTCCGCCACATGAACCGGAGATGAACGGCCGGTTCGCAATGAGTTCAGACAGCCAAGTGCATTCTCCCCCCATCGGTTCACGAGGACGGGCGAAAGCCCGCAACAAGGAGAGAAGACAATGTTCAACACGATCAAGACGGCAGCCCTTTCGGCTCTGGTCGGTCTCGGCACGCTGGCCGCCATCCCGGCCCATGCCGACAGCCTCTATCTCGGCTTCGGCAACAACAACGACACGCGCTTCGGCGTCTATGCCGGCGACGACGGCTATCGCCACCGCCGTGATGAACGTCGCGGCTGGGGTGATGAACGCCGCGGCGAATGGCGTCGTGGCTGTTCGCCGGACCGCGCGCTCGACAAGGCCGAACGCATGGGTCTCCACCGCGTCCGCATCCTCGACGTCAGCCGTCGTACGGTGAAGGTGATGGGCCGACAGTACGGCGACCGCGTCGTCGTCGTGTTCGCCAACGACCGCGGCTGCCCGGTTATCTATCGCTGAAGCCGGGTCCGGCTTGAATACAAGGGCATGATCTCCTTCAAAGATCAGCCTGGCGGCATGCCCCTCATCGAGGGTTAGCCGGGCAGCATGATCTTCTGCGAAGATCATGCTGGGAGTAGCCGAGCCCCTTTCCTGCTGGAAGGGCGTGGCTCGAAAAAACCCCGCGGGAGCAATCCCGCGGGGTTTTTCATATAGGGCGTTGGCTGAAGGCTCGATCCATGGCCGAGCAAGCCCCACCATGGATCGTCAGGCGCTTACTTCAGTTCGAAGGTGACGGTGACCTGGACGTTGTAGGAATTCTCGCCGGCCTGTACCGGAGCCGCAGCGCCCGCTGCGGCATCGAAGGCCTTGGCGTTGATCGGCATTGGTGTCGGCGCGATGTTCTGGTCGGTGATCTCGAGCACCCGTCCGAGGCTGACGCCGGCGGCCTCGGCAAGCGTCTTGGCCTTGGCCACGGCGTTGGCCACCGCCTTCTTGCGGGCCTCGGTGACGGTCGCTGCCGGGTTGTCGTTGGTGAAGGTTATGCCGCCACCCTGGTTGACGCCGAGCGATACCGCCTTGTCCAGAATCTCGCCCGTCTTGTCGACATCGCGCACCCGCACCGACAGCGTGTTGGTCACTTGATAGGCGACGAGTTCGGCTTCCTGGCTGCCATCAGGCTTGTTGGTGTAGTTGTAGCGCGGGTTGATCTGGATGCCGGCGGTCTGCAGGTCGCGGTCCTTGATGCCAGCCGACTTCATGGCGGCGATCACGGCGGCCATGGCGTCGTTGTTGGCGTCGAGTGCCGCGCGCGCGGTCTTGGCTTCGCGCATGACGCTGAGCGTCAGGATCGCCAGATCGGGGGCTACGGTTGCTTCGCCTTCGCCCGACACAATGATGCGGGGCGGCGTCGGCAAATCGGTGGCTCCAGCCATCGCCGGAAAAGCGATTGCAGCGGCGAGCGCGAGAGGCAAAAGGCGTCTGGTCATGAAAATCTCCTTGGTCCGCGATCAAAGTCGCAGAGGTCGCGTAGAGCGCGATTATGGGTTGATTTGGGCGATCCGTGGAAGCCTGACGGGAAAGCCTTGTGCGGCGATGCGAAAAACATTAATCCAGCCCGCGTGGGGCCTGTAGCTCAATGGTTAGAGCCGGCGGCTCATAACCGCTTGGTTGGGGGTTCGAGTCCCTCCAGGCCCACCAAAACGACCGCTTGAGTGACTGATTTTTATGAGTTTTTCAGATTTTGCCCACGACGTGGACTCGAACCCCCTAGTTCTGACCAAGGACTTGAATAGTTGACCATCCGCTACACCGCGATGTGGTCGCATATTTTCCGGGCTTTGAATTGGCGAATCTAATCAGGGGGTTGTGACTTGGATGCTGAGAATACGAGCCAAGCGAGGCTCAACAACTGATTCAAGTTCGGCGTCTGAAGACAGGAGCAATCCCATGTTCTGAGAACGTCTTCAAATAATCCTTCCAATCCACACGAGGTGACTGCTCTGCGCCTCATCTCCGCCATTGGGACGGGCTTCCCTGTTTCTCAGAAGGGGACACTATTGTCCCACATGGGCCATGCGACATGCACTCGCGCGGACCGGCCGCCTGGAAGAAGGTGACCTTGCTTTCCGGCTCGAGCGTGACGATCTCGCGCAGGTCGTGGCCACCGATCGTGGCTTCACGCACGAAGTGGGTAGCGCTTTCCTCAACAACTTCACAACGGGTGCAGAGACCTGGAACGAGGAACAGGCGCGCGTCGCGTGCTTTGAGTTCAAGACCCTTCCACGCCTGAGCGCGCGTCAACCAAGGTTCGCTTTCCGGGTTTACCGGAAGAATCGCGGTTGAATAGATCATGGCGGAAGTGCTTTCGAGACAGCAGTTGCTTCAGGCGGAAGCAGCGACGGCTGAGGCGAAGTCTCGATACTGGCGCAGTGGGCGGCCCAGGAGCGCAGTCAGGCGCTCGATGTCCCCGGCCTCGGGCAACATCCCATCGGTCAAGAAGCGCTCGCCCATTAGGCGCATGTCGTAGGCCGTCCAGGCGGGCAAGAACTGCTTCAGATTTTGCTCAAAGCCCTCGGTATTGTCGCCGCCGTAGTGGATCGGCCGGGCGAGCACGTCGGACCAGATGGCAGCGATTTCCGTCCCAGTCAGTGTCTGCGGACCGACGAGGTTGATCCGGTCCAGCGCAAGCGGCTCTGCGGACTGTTCGCGGCGCAGCAGCTCTAGGGCGGCGATCTCTGCGATATCACGGACGTCGATCATGGCGAGACCCTTGGCGCCGATCGGCATTGGGTAACTGCCATAGCCGGTGATGACGTTTTCGATCATCAGATCGTTCTGGATGAAGTAGGCCGGCCGCAAGATCGTAGCCTTGAAGTCCATCTGCTCGATCATGCGCTCGACGCCGAACTTGCCCGCGAAATGCGGCACGTTCACATAGACGTCAGCGTGGATCACCGACAGATAGACGATGCGCTCGATGCCGGCCGATCGGGCGACGTTCAGCGCAATCAGCGCTTGAGTGAATTCGTCCGGCACCACGGCGTTCAAGAGGAACAGGGTTGAAACGCCTGACATGGCTTTGCGCAGCGAATCGACATCGAGAAAGTCGCCTTGCACGACGGATACGCCTGCCGGGAAGCTGGCTTTCGACGGATCGCGAACGAGAGCACGCACATCAGCGTCGTGCCTGACGAGGTGTTCGACGACTTGGCGGCCTATATTGCCTGTGGCGCCGGTAACGAGAATGGTCATGAAATTTCTCCTCTTGGGTTGCTTGACACCTCCAATATGTGTGGCTCACTGAGGGGCCAATAGATGGGAATTTTAGACGCGCCGTCTCAGTGATGGAACACACATGGATCTTCTTGCCCTCGCCGATTTTAATCTCGTCGCTCGCCATGGTGGCTTCGGCAAAGCGGCAAGGGCCACCGGCCGGCCCAAGGCAACCCTGTCCCGGCGCGTTGGAGACTTGGAAAGCAGTCTTGATCTGCGCCTGTTTGAACGGGGTGCGCGTAACCTGAAGCTGACCGAAGAAGGACGAGCGCTTTTCGAGCGGACGGGAGCGCTGCTTGCCGAACTGGACGAGACGGCTTCGGCGATTGCGTCGGGCGGTCAGAGACCGAAGGGCAGATTACGGGTCAGCGCGCCTTTACATTTTTCGCAGACCGCAATGGGGAGGATCGCTGCGGGGTTTGCCCTTAAATATCCGGAGGTGAGGCTTGAGGTGACGACTGAGGATAGGTATGTCGACATGATCGAGGAAGGCTACGATCTCGTAATCCGGGTGAATCCAGATCCCGACGAAAGCCTGGTTGGCCGGGCGTTTCTTCGCGATCGCCTGGTCGTTGTCGCGAGCCCCGACCTTCCTCGCACGACCGGTCAGCTCGCCGCTCCTGGCGTTGCGCGCGGGGCAGGCGAGCGGCAAACATGGCACGTGAAGACACCAGGTGGCGGGTCAACAATTAGAATCGAACCTGTCCTCACTTTGTCGACGCTCATCATGGTCCGGGATGCGGTGCGGGCCGGCGTCGGTGCAGGACGTCTTCCCATTTCGTTGGTGGCTCACGACTTGGCTGACGGCACACTTGTAAATTGGGGGGATATTGACGGCCCCGAGATCTCTATATGGACGCTCTACCCATCTCGGCGGCTGCTCAGCGCGCGCGTGTCGGCGTTCCTGGGTTTTCTAAAACAGGCTTTCCCGAATGGGACGCCGGACGAACTGGCCGCCTATATTGGCAGGTGATGACCGAAGCCGCTTGAATTGTTATCTGACCTTGATCACGACCTTGCCCTTGGCGCGGCCTGTCTCGACATAGGCCAGGGCCTCGTTGGCCGCCTCGAAGGGAAAGACCTGATCGACAACCGGGCGGATCGCTCCGCATTCGATGAGGGCGGTGATCTTGCCCAGTTGATCGCCGTGCGCCCACATGAACAGGAACGAGAAGCTGACGCCACGGCGCCTGGCCCTGGATCGAATGCGGCGGCTTAGCAGGCGCAGGAGCGTCCTCAGCACCAGGTTCAACCCCTTTTCCCTGGCAAATTCGGGATCCGGCGGGCCGGAGATGGAGATGAGCTTGCCGCCGGGTTTCAGCACAGTGAGCGACTTCTCGAGCGTCTTGGCGTCCTGGCTGTTCAAGACGACGTCGTAGCCCGACAGGATTTTTTCGAAGTCGTCCTTCCGGTAGTCGACGACGACATCGGCGCCGAGACTTTTGACCAGACGGGCGCTTGCCGTGCTCGCCGTCGTCGCAACGGTCGCACCGAGATGCTTTGCCAACTGAATGGCGAATGTGCCGACTCCGCCGGAGCCGGCCTGGATGAAGACCTTCTGTCCTTTCCGCAAGTTCGCCCTTTCGACGAGCGACTGCCAGGCGGTAAGGCCGACCAGGGGAATCGAGGCAGCTTCTTCCATGCTGAGGTTGTTGGGCTTCAAGGCGACGTCGGCTTCGTCCATGGCAATGAATTCGGCGAAGGCCCCGATGCGGCCATCACGCGGCCGCGCATAGACCTCGTCGCCGGGTTTGAACTTGCGGACCTTCGATCCGACGCGGATGACCTTGCCGGCGACGTCATGGCCCAGGATGAAGGGCCGGCCATAAGGCAAGATCAGCTTGAACTCTCCGGTCCTCACCTTGGAATCGAGGAGGTTCACCGCTGCGGCATGGATCTCGACCAGGACATCGTTGTCCCCGAGCTTCGGCTCCGGCATCTCGGCCAGCCGCAGGATGCCCTTCTTGTTATACTTGTCGACAACGAATGCCTTCATGGCAGTGACTTTCCGAAAATGATTTGCGTGTGTCGCATGGCGGGAGCCTTCGCCTCGCCGGTGCTCAGACCGGCAGGCGGAACTGCTTGCGCTAGCTTATCCAGCCCGCTTCAGGCCGGCAGTTCATTGAACTTCCGCAGGCTTCTGTCGACCATGGATTCGGGGAGGAAACGGCGCAGGAACCTAACCTGGCCCGCCTGTTTTCCTGCTGTGTAGCGCCTGCGTGGTGTCGCATCCGTCGCGGCTTTCACCACTGCACTTGCGACAATGTCGGGGGCATCGCCAGCTTCGACCCACTTCCGCATCAGCGCTTCCATGCGAGGGCGCACCGAATCATAGATGGGAAGCAGCCGATCAGGTTTCGTGACATTCTCTTCGAACGATGTGCGGGTAACGCCGGGCTCGACCAGCACCACCCGAATGCCGAACGTGCGCAGCTCGTGGTCAAGCGATTCGGAATAACCTTCGATGGCATGCTTCGTCGACGCATACAGCGCGTTAAACGGAGAAGGTATCAGACCCAGAATCGAACTCATGTTGACGATCCTGCCCTTTCCTTGACGTCGCATGATCGGCAACACCGCGTTCGTCACCCGCAATACGCCGAAGACATTCACATCGAACAGCGCATGAGCTTGGGCGCTTGAGGACTCCTCCGCACCTCCGAGCAAGCCGATGCCGGCATTGTTGACGAGCAGGTCAATCCGTCCGGCCTTGGCCAGCACCTCATCGACAAGTTTTGCCACAGAGGCCTCATCGGTCACGTCGCAAGCCAGCATGGTCACCCCGTCCGGGCTGTTGCCGGCCGCGCGGCGGCTTGTCCCGAAGACGGTAAATCCTGCCCGCACCAGGGCCTCGGCGCTGGCGCGGCCGATGCCCGAGGAGGCTCCGGTCACGACAGCGGTTTTCCCGGAATTCGCATTCATGTCATGCTCCAAAATCACGAGGGCCGGCTCTTTCCAGCCAATTAAATTACGTCTATAATATCATATTATGATCGTAATGCAATAGCCGAAAGGACGTGCAGCCATGCGCTATGAAAAAGGCAGGAAGGACGCCTCACGCGGCCGGATCATGGAAGTCGCCGCCGAACGTTTTCGAAGCGACGGCATCGCCGCGTCCGGACTGGCGACCATCATGAGCGACGCCGGGCTGACGAACGGGGCCTTCTATCCGCACTTTCAATCAAAGGCGGAGCTTGTCCGCGAAAGCGTGGCTGCGGCCCTGGATGCCCAGGCGCAGCAGATACAGGAATTGTTGGCCGCGGGCGGTCCGGAAATGGCCATAGAGGCGTATCTGTCGGCCGAGCACCGGGACAATCCGGACAAGGGCTGCGCCTCCGCCGCGCTGCTGCCGGAGATCGCGCGCCAGCCGCCCGAGACGCGCGAAGTCTATACCGAACGCTTCCTGTCCCTGGTCAGCCAAGTGTCGGCCGCGCTGCCGCAGGGCAAGGACCCGGAAGGCGTGGCGCTGGGTGTGTTTGCAACGCTCATCGGCGCGCTGCAACTGGCGCGCGTCGTGCAAGGGACGGAGTTGTCGGACCGCATCCTCTCGGCGGGAGCGGATGCCGCAAAGGCGCGGATTCAGCCGGTTTAAGACGAAGATAGCCGCCTGAACGCCGTATCTCCGAAACGGAAAAGACTCGGTATCATTGGCGGACTGCACTGTGAGGGTCGCCCAGGGTCAAACCAGATAGTTGTCGGGGCAATACGGGCTGGCCTCTTTGAGTACCTGCCTTACTCTGACTTCTTCCGATCCGAATCTTCGCCAGGGTGGAACTCACCTTCGAACAAGACTGACTCCACCGCCCTGAGCGGATTGGCGATCCGGCTCTCCAGGACCTCGATGAGCTTGTGCCCGACATCTGCCATGTCGACGGAATGAACGCCGATCTTCGCCGGCAGGAAGCGCGCCAGACGCGTATTGTCACGGGTGACGATATGGATGTCGCGGCCCAGCTCAAGACCGCGCCTGCCGAGCGTGTGCAGCGCTCCCAGAAGGCCCAGTTCGTTGGCGCATGCCAGGCCCGTAGGCGGATCTGCCGACGCCAGCAGGCGATCGAACCAGGCCGCGCTCGATTCCATCGTGAACGTCCCGTCACCGATCAGCGACGGGTCGAGCGGGATGCCGGCCTCGGCCATCGCCCTTCGATAGCCGGCGAGGCGCATGGCGCTCGCCTGATCCTTCTGCACGAGAAGCTGTAGCGCGATGCGCCGGCAGCCCTTGTCCATGAGCCGCCGGGTCGCGTCGTAGGCGATCTGCTCATTGTCGATATCGACATAGGGATAGGCGATGTCCAGGTCGGTTCTTCCAAATGCAACGAACGGTATGCGTTGATCCAGCAGCAGCTTGACGCGCGGATCGCCCGAGACCATGCGCGTGATGATCAGGCCGTCCGCGCTGCGCGTCTGGAGCAGGCGCTGCACGCTTTCGAGGGGATCGTCGTCGGGCGTGGTGGAATAGATGGACAGGCTGTAGCCCACCTGCCGCGCCGCCAGCGTCATGCCTTCGATCAAGGGAAGCTTCGCCAGATCGGACAGGTAGTCGCGTGTTTCCATCGGCAGGACCGCCGTCAGCGTCAGGGTTTGTCCGGTCTTGAGCGCGCGGCCGTGATGGTTCGGGACATAGCCGACCCGCTTCGCCACCTCCTTGACGCGCGCCACGGTCGAGGCATGCACTTCCGGCCCGTCCTTCAGGGCGCGCGATACCGTGGTCACCGAAAGGGAAAGTTCCGCCGCGATCTGTTTTAGATTGGCCATGTCGCCCGACTGATTTCGCGAAAGCGCCGGCTGATTTTGCTGAGCATCGTAACGTTACCGGATTCGACCCGTGGGTCAAATCCAGGCACCACGAAACTGGACAGGTCCGCCTGAAAGCCACTTGACTCCGAGGCATTTAACGGCAATCGTAACGTTACGATTATAAAAAAAGCCCACATAAGGCGACATTTCGACGAATCCTGGAGGAGAACACATGTCCCGGTTACTACGCATTTCGCTGACAGCAATCGCAGTCTCGGCTGCCGTGCCCGTCTATGCCCAATCAGTCACCATCACGACCGCGGGCGGCGACTATGGCAAAGCCATGAAGGAGGCGATGTGGGCTCCCGCCGCAAAGGAACTTGGCTATGACGTCCGCGAAGAGACGCAGAGCGATGGCCTAGCCGCCCTGAAGATGCAGGTCACCGCGGGTGCGGTCACCACCGACATCATCCATCTCGGCTCGCCGGAAGGCGCGCAGGCGGCCGCACAGTCGCTGCTGGAGCCGCTTGACTACAAGATCATCGATCCCAACTCCGTGCCGGCCGGCGCAAAGTCCGACTACTGCTATCCGTTCGACTCCTATGGCACCGTCATGTCGTGGAACACCAAGACCTACGGCGAGACTCCGCCAAAGACCTGGGCGGAGTTCTGGGACGTTGCCAAATTCCCGGGCCGTCGCGCGCTGCGCGCCAATGCGCAGGACCTTATCGAGATCGCGCTTCTCTCCGACGGGGTGGCGCCGGCGGACGTCTACCCCACGCTCAGCACGCCCGAGGGCCTGGCGCGCGCCATCAAGCGGCTTGAAGCGATCAAACCGAATGTCTCGGTGTGGTGGACCTCCGGAGCGCAGTCGGCGCAATTGCTGAAAGACGGCGAGGCGGATCTGGTCGTTACCTGGAATGGGCGAGCCCAGACGGTGAAGGCGGATGGCGGCGCTGTCGACTACACGTTCAAAGGTTCCGTCATCGGCACGGACTGCCTTGGGGTGCCGAAGGGAGCGCCGAACAAGGAAGCGGCCATGAAGCTCATCGCGGCGATGTCGCAGCCCGCACGGGTGGCGAAGCTGACCGACTTCATCGCCTATGGTCCGGTGAACCCTGCCGGCTATCAGGGTGGTCTTATCCCCGAAGACCGTCTGAAAACCCTGGCGACGGCGCCTGAAAACGCCGGCACTTCAGTGTTTTCGAACGCCGACTGGTGGGTCAAGAACGGCGAAGCGGCTCAAAAAGCCTTCGATGAAATGATGAGCCGCTAAGTCTGTGCGTCAGCTCTAAGAGTTCGAGCCCATCATGAAGTCGCTCCCGATCACCATCGACAGCGTGCGCAAGGCCTATGGGTCCTACGTCGCGCTGGACGATGTTTCGCTCGACATTCAAGCTGGCGAATTCCTCACTTTGCTGGGGCCCTCCGGGTCGGGCAAGACCACTTTGCTCATGGCTCTGGCCGGGTTTGTCCGGCCCGATTCCGGCAAGCTCCTGTTGGGGGACCGGGACATCACCCGCCTGGCCCCCAACAAGCGCGACATCGGCATCGTATTCCAGAATTACGCCTTGTTTCCCCACATGAACGTCCTGGCGAATGTCGAGTATCCGTTGGCGCTGCGCAAGACGCCGAAGGCTGAGGCCCGGCAGCGGGCGCTTGACACCTTGGCCCGCGTGAAGCTGGAAGGTCTGGCGGAGCGCAACATTGCCGCGCTGTCCGGCGGCCAGCGCCAGCGGGTGGCGCTGGCACGGGCCATCGTCTTCGAACCACGCGTGATGTTGATGGACGAGCCATTGTCGGCGCTCGACAGGAATCTGCGCGAAACCATGCAGTACGAGATTAGGCGTCTGCACGATGATCTGGGCATCACCACGATCTATGTGACGCATGATCAGCGCGAGGCGCTGACCATGTCCGACCGGGTTGCGGTGATGAATTCCGGCCGCATCCAGCAGATCGATACGCCGCAGCGAATTTATGATCGTCCATCGACCCGCTTCGTCGCGCAGTTCATGGGCGAGGCCAATATTCTGGCCCCTGGCTCGGTGCGGACAATCGGCGGCGGCGATGCATTGCGCGAGACCCTGATGATCCGCGCGGAAAGCTTCCACCTGGATGCGAAGCTCGCCGGGTCAGACGCAGTGGCGCTCGAAGGAATGCTGCACGCCAAGGCGTTTCGCGGCGAGAACTGGCTTTTGACGCTGGCACCTGACGGTGGGCAGGAGGTTCTTGTCTGCATTCCGTCGGCACTCGCCGGCGGCTGCGCCGAGCTTGCCACCGGTCAGCGGGTGACCGTGTATGCATCGGCAGCGAAAGTTCACGCCATACCGGGAGCGGTAGCGTGACCATCGCAGCCGATCCCGCGCTCGCCGCCGATGCGCGAAGCGAGCGGCGGTTCTTCCTTGCGCTTTCGCTGCCGGCGCTTCTGATCGTCGGACTGGCGGCGATACTGCCCATCCTCTGGATCATCCGGCAATCCTTCCTGACCACGGGGGGCGAGTACACCGTCGGCAATTACGAGAAGGTGCTTTCGAGTGGACTGACATGGTCGGCACTCATAACAACCGTCGAGCTGTCCTTGGGGACGCTGGCGTTCTGTATCCTTCTCGGCACCCCCTTGGCGCTCGCCCTGGCCAGCGCCAGGCCAAGGGTGGCCAATTTGCTGATGGCCTTCGTCATGCTGCCATTGTGGACCTCCATTCTGGTGCGCACCTATGGCTGGCTGGTGCTGTTGCGGCGCGATGGCCTGATCAACGCGGCTTTGACGGGCTCGGGCCTGACAGCGGAGCCATTGCCGCTGGTCTACAACTTCACGGGAACGCTGATCGGCATGGTCCACTACATGCTGCCGCTCTTTCTGCTGCCCGTTTATGCCGCGATCCGCGATATCGACGCAAACCTTGTTCGCGCGTCGGCGAGCATGGGAGCCACGCTCGGGCAGGTGATCCGCACCGTCATTCTGCCCCTTTCGGCCGGCGGCATCTTCTCGGGTTCGATGATCGTTTTCATCTACACCATAGGTTTTTTCATCACGCCGGCGGTGCTGGGCGGCGGCAAGGTAAATCCTCTCTCCATACGCATCGAGCGAACGCTGTCGACCTTTCAGGATTGGGGGGCGGCGAGCGTCCTGGGTATTCTCCTACTCATTTTGATGGCGTTGATGGGTGTGATGTTCCTCGCTGCACGGCGGCTGATTGCCGGGCGCAAAGTAGGTGCCCCCCATGCTTGAAGCCTATCCAGACAACAGGCTGGCCCGCATTCTTCTGTGGAGCTTTTGCGCGCTCGTAATGACGTTTCTGATGCTGCCGACGCTGGTGGTCGTGCCGCTCTCCTTTTCGGCGTCCGATCTTCTCGAATTTCCGCCGCGCGCATACTCGTTGCGCTGGTACGAGAATTTCTTCGGTTCGGCGACATGGATGGCCGGGCTCAGGACGAGCCTGATCCTTGGGACGTTGACGGCGATGATCGCGGTGCCCCTAGGGCTGCTGGCCTGCATCTCGATGAACCGGCTTGGCGGAAAGACCGCCTCGGCCATCCAAGGCGTCCTGCTCGCTCCTTCGATCGTGCCGGGAATCCTGCTTGCGATCGGCCTCTTCTTGGTGCTGGCGGCGCAAGGCCTGGTCGGAACGCTGTTCGGCGTGCTGGTCGGGCATGTGGTGCTGGCGATTCCGGTCGCGTGCATCGTGCTGTTGCCCRCCGTGGCCCGCTTTGACTGGAACCAGGTCCAGGCGGCGCGCAGCCTTGGCGCGGACTGGGCGAGGGCCATTGGCGGAATAATCGTTCCGCAACTTCAAATCAGCCTGTTGTCTGCGACACTGATGGCCTTCCTGACGTCGCTCGACGAGTCCGTTATTTCGATCTTCGTCGCCAGTGGTCGCAACAGCACCCTGCCGAAGCTCATGTTCCTGTCGCTACGCGATCAGATCGATCCGACCATCGCGGCGATCTCGACATTGTGGACCGCCATCGTCGTGGTCGCCGTCCTGATCGTGACCCTTCGCCAAAAATCCTGACCGAGACTGGAAACATGCCCGCCAATCATCACGCAACCGCCGAGCTGACCGATCAACCGACGGATATACCCCAGGTGGGGTTGGCGATCATCACCGGGTCGGCAAACTGGGGGCTTGCCTTCCCGGAAGATGTCCAGGTCGATGGCGTGCGCACCTTGCAGCGCGACATGAGTTTTGAAACGCCTTTCGGCCGCACCGACAACTGGAAGCTGCTGGAGTTCGATGCGTCGATTACCGCCGAAGGCAAAACGAAACGCGCCTTGTGCATGTATTCGCACGGCAATCCTCGCGACCATATCGACCATTCCTGCCATCGCCGCGCGTTCTGGGTGTTGATGCGCGCGGGGGTACGACAGGTCCTGTCCTGCTCGACCATTGGCGCCGTCAACAAGGCGATCAAGCCCGGCGACATGGTGGTGAACGCCGATATCATCGAACTGACGCAGACCCCGTTTTCGTTGCTTCCCGGCCGACAGAGCTTCGACTGCTCGGGCAAGCAGATTGTTTGCCCGAGATGCGCGGCGGTTCTGGTCGAAACCGCCCGCCGTCATTGGCCGGCCGAATGCCGCGTTCATGGCATCGAGCAGCAACTGGTCGCTGGCCACTGTTACGGGCCGCGACTGACGACCCCGGCAGAAGCCCTGGCGTTTCGCAGCATGGGGGCGGATGTGCTCAACCATTCGATCGCCCCCGAAGCCACCTTGTCGCGCGAGATCGGCGCGTGTTTCGTGCCTTTGGCGTTCGTGACGGCGGGCTTCAACGATTACATGGACCGAAATCGCCAGAAATTGCTGCAGGAGGACGTTTTGCCGAACCTCTCCATGACAGCCTCGCGGGTCGCGCTCGAAACCGCCGCGCGACTTCCGGTTAATCCGGAATGCTCTTGCCACGGTTTGAAGTCGCCTCAACCTGAAGAACGTTCCAGCCGGTTTTGAACCAGCGGGAGAGTCTGCATGGTTGCGCACCGCGATGCTCTTGCAGAAGGGCGGATGTCTTGCCCCCGTTAGGCTTCGGGACGCATTTTCAGACTGCCACAATGCGCGGCGATGAAGTCAAGCACCTTCGCCCGGCTCAGCCGCCTCGAGAAACGCCGCGACCACGTGAATCCGAACCAGGAGCATGGAACACATTCTTCGCAATATCCAAACCGATCGTAGTATCTTCAGGCACGGACGCCTCCCTCGAATGGTTGCAACACTCCATTCTGGCACAGCGATGCCGTCGGGGGCGTCCACCCCATCAGCCTTGCGCCTCAAGTGGATTGCTTGCGCTTGTATTATCGCATTCAAATCTCCGGGATGCTCTCGCGAAAAATCACCTGCAGCCGTGGCTGGTGCAGTTCGTAGGACAGGCCCCTGACGGAATGGGAGAGGATGTTGAGCGCCTCGCGCGCCTCGACGCGCGGGTTCTGGTCGATCACCGCATCCAGTGTGCCGTCGAGCAGCAATTCCTTGGTGCCGTCCGTCACCTCGTGGCCCAGGAAGATGATCTCCTTCGCGCGCCCGCGTTCCTTGAGTGCACGGGCGATGCCGGTGTTGCCGGCGCCGACATTGTAGATCGCAGCGAGATCCGGATGCCGCTCGAGCAGGGCTGACGCCTCTGAATAGGCCTTCTCGCGGTCGTCGAGCATTTCGCGCATCTCGACGATCTCGAGGTTGGGAGATTCCTCGGCGACGATATGGCGAAAACCCATCTCGCGCTCCTCGTGGCCGCGATAGGCGAGCGAGCCGGCGAAGAGCGCCACCTTGCCGGGGCGCTCCGGCCCCATGAAACGGTTGAGCAGATAGCCGGCCAGCCGCCCGGCGGCGCGGTTGTCGATGCCGATATAGGCAACCCTCGGCACATGCAGGATGTCGGAAGCGATGGTCACCACCTTGATGTCGTTGGCCGACAGCGAGCGGATCGCCTCGCGCACCGTCGGATGGTCGAGCGCGATGACGCCGACGCCTTGCGTCTGTCCGCGCAAATCCTGTAGCAGGCGGGCGAGCCGGTCGGGATTGAAGCCTTCTATGGTGGCGATGTGGACGTCGAGATCCGGTCGCGCCAAAGCCTGCGCCTCGATGTGCCGGTGCAGCATCTTGATGAAGGAATTGGTGCCGGCTGGCAGCGCGAAGTCGAGCCGGATGACCTCGCCGTGCAAAGCACGAGGCGGCACCCCGTTCGGGCTTTCGGCGATGTAGCCGAGGCGCTGCGCCATCTCGAGCACGATTTCGCGCGTGCGTGCCCGTACGCCAGGCCGGTTGTTGAGCACGCGGTCGACGGTGGCGGCGGAAACGCCGGCTTCCCGGGCAACGTCAGTCAGGGTGGTACGCACCGTTTTTCATCTCCTCAACGCATCAGGATCACCCAATGCCGGCAGCCGGCTGATGGCCACGATTCCTCGCCATCGGCGATTCTGATGGGAAATGATGTATCCGGCCTTGGCCGAAGCGCAAGCCGTCGGGCGAAATCAGCTCGACTGGCACGGCTATTCCGGGATGGGAAGATACATTTCCCATCAAATCGAGGCATCTGGAGCGGTGTATGGACCCCGGTATGACGCATTTCCTCGCCCCATTGCGATGTTGTGAGGTGTTTTGATTATTTATGATGTTGACAGCCTTCCGATACTRCCGTCAATATCCCTCATGGGCTCGTGGAGGAAACGTGAGCCCTGAGGGAGGAAACCCAATGTCTGATCTGATCCGCATATCGCGACGCCGGTTGCTGGCGTCCGGAGGAAAGGCGGCGGTGTTCGTTGCCGCCACAGGTATCGCACCGCAATTCATTCGTCCGGGCCGTGCCTTCGCTGCCGACGCATTGGCGCCAGGCATGATCGGCGGCCCGACCGGCTTCGAGGGCGCTGAGCGTTATCAATATGGCGCCGACACGCCGGAAGGCCGCGCCATCGAGGCGGCCAAGGCGCTTAAGGGCGCCGGCAAGGCGCCGGCGAAGATCGTGCTCGGCCTGTCTGATGGCTCGATCGGCCAGCTGACTCAGCCTTTCCCGGCCGGCGCGCCGTCAATCAAGGATCTCTGGGAAAAAGAGACCGGCATTCCGATCGAAATCGTCGGCCTGCCGAACGGCCAGGAATTCACCAAGACGATGCAGGACATCTCCACCAAGGGTGGGGCCTATGACATCTATTCGACCGAATGGAATCGCCTCGGCGACCTCGCCGAAACAGGCGGCATCGCCAAGCTCGATGACTTCGTTGCCCAATACAAGCCTGAATGGGATAATCCCAAGACCGGCTATGTCGACGGCGCCAAAGGCGTGTCGCTACTCAACAAATATCGCGGCTCGAACTATGGCGTGTCGCTCGACGGCGACTTCCAGACCTGGGTCTACCGCACCGACCTGTTCGGCGACGCCGCCGAACAGAAGGCCTTCAAGGACAAATATGGCTACGATCTGGCGCCGCCGAAGACCTGGAAACAGCACGGCGATATCGCCGCCTTCTTCCAGCGTCCGGACAAGGGCCTGTTCGGCTCGACCGATTTGCGCAACCAGGGCTGGGGCTACACCAATTGGTACCAGCGCTATGTCTCGATGGCCTCGCCCAATCAGTTCCTGTTCGGCGACGATGGCAAGCCGCTGATCAATTCCGAGCACGGTATCGCCGCCACCAACGAATATGTAGCTTCGCTGGCGCACCATTCCCCGGATGCGATCTCGTGGGGCTGGCCGGAGCAGTATGGCGATTTTGCCAAGGGCGGAGCGGCGATGACCTGCGCCTTCTCCAACCTGCCGAAATTCCTCGACAATGCCGGCAACAAGGATTCGGCTGTCACCGGCAAGATAGGCTCGATGCTGCCGCCCGGCCGCGAGATCGACGGCAAGCTGATCAGCCGCTCGGTGCTGTGGTTCTCGCTGACCGGCATGGTCTCGTCGCAGTCGAAAAACCCTGAGGTGGCCTACCTCCTGCTGCAATGGCTGGGCTCTGCCCGCATCTATGCCTGGATGAGTGCTAACCCGGGCGGCTATCTCGATCCGTTCCGGCTTTCGGATTTCTCCGATCCGCTGGTGCGCCAGACCTATCACGCCTACCACATGGACGTGGTGCGTGAGACTGTCGCCCGCACGGTGCCGACCATCAACTATCCCGGCGCCACCGCCTTCCACAACGCGCTCGACGAAAACCTCATGGCCTCGCTGACCAAGGCCAAGACCGCTGAACAGGCGATGGCCGACACCGAGGCCGAGTGGAAGAAGATCGCCCGGCGCATCGGCGAAGACAAACTGCTCGAAGCCATCAGAACCAACAAGGAGGCGTGGCCGACCGTTCTCGATCCGATCAGCTGATCCGTCTCCCTGGATCAGAGCCGGAGGGGAGGGGCGAAAGCTCTTCCTCTCCGCACTAGAGCATGATCCCGAAAAGTGGGATCAGGTTTCCGGAAAAGATAATGCTCCAACAAAGAGTTAGATCAGGATGACGATACAACGAAATATCATCTTGATCTAACGCCACCAGCAAAAGCAGCCAGATGAAGCGTTCCGTTCCTTTCGAGATATTCCGCTACGCCGCGATCCTCGCGGCGATGGCGGTGACGCTGGTGCCGATCCTGTGGATGGTGTCGATGGCCTTCAAGCCGATCGCCGAATGGTCGGCGACCGGCGCCGACCTGACATGGTGGCCGAAGAACCCGACGCTCAGCAATTTCCGGTTCGTCTTCGGCGAATCCACCAACAGCCTGATCGTCGCGCTCGACCGCACCGCGCTGAAGCCGATCCTGTCGTCGCTGCTGTCGGCGGTGTTAGGGACGGCGATCGCCATGTCGGCGGGCACGGCGGCGGCTTACGGGCTGTCGCGCTTCGGCTCGGGCCAAAACCTGCCGCTGGCGCTGATCCAGCTCAGGCTGTTTCCGCCGATGGCGGTGATGATCCCGGTGATGATCATGTGGTCGTTCCTGAACTTCACCGACAGCTGGTGGGGCCTGGCGCTGATCTACGGCATCGTCACTCTGCCGTTCGCCTTCTGGCTGATGAAGACATTTTTCGACGACATGCCGCGCGAGATCGAGGAAGCGGCTTTGGTGGAAGGCTGTTCGCGGCTGCGCGTCTTCACCCGCATCACCTTGCCGATGATGCGTGCTCCGCTCGCCAGTGCCGCCCTCTTCGTCTTCATTCTCAACTGGTCGGACTATCTGATCGCGCTGCTTTTGACGACGCGCGAATGGGTGACCATCCCGGTCTACATGGCGTCGCTGTCGTCATCGATGACCGGTCAACTCTACGGCGCCAAGGCAGCTCTGGGGGTCATCGCCGCCGTGCCGCCCGTCATCATGGGCATCGCCATCCAGCGCCATCTGGTGCGCGGGCTGACCTTCGGGGCGCTCAAGCAATGAGCGCGGTGACCGTGACTGTTTCGGAGGACGACATGGGCGCCGCGCTTGCGAAGCCGGCCCTGCGTGACGAAGGCGCGCGGCTGGGCTTCCGGCTGACGCTGCCGGCGCAGGTCCTGGTGCTGTTCATCTCGGTCTTTCCGCTGCTCATGCAGCTCTACATCAGCGTCACCGACTGGTCGCCGCTTTCGGGTCTCGGATGGTGGAATGCCTGGGAGATGTGGAACAGTTTCGCGAACTACACCGACCTCGCCGCCGATGCCCGCTTCTGGAGCGCGCTGAAACGTACGGCTATCGTCATGATCGTCTGCGTGCCGGCGGAGTTCCTGCTGGGGCTCGCGCTGGCGACGCTGTTCGCCGACGACTTCCCGGGCAAGCGCATCTTCTATTCGATCCTGCTGATGCCGATGATGGTGGTGCCGGCGGTGGCCGGCTACATGTTCTTCATGCTGTTCCAGTCGGGCGGCCCGGTGAACGACATCCTGTCCGCCATATCGGGCACGCAGGTCACCATCGCCTGGCTATCGGATCCGACCCTGGCGCTGATCGCGGTGATGATCGCCGATATCTGGCAGTGGACACCGCTGATGTTCCTCATCCTGCTTGCCGGCCTGGTCGGCGTGCCGGAGGACCAGATCAAGGCGGCAACGCTGCTTGGCGCCAACCCATGGCGGCGCTTCGTCACCATCGTGCTGCCGAAGATGAAGACCATCATCATAATCGCGCTGGCGATCCGCGTGATCGAGAACTTCAAGATCTTCGACACGCTCTACATCATGACCGGCGGCGGCCCTGGCGTCGCCACCGAAACGATATCCGTCTACATCTACAAGGTCACCACGCAGGATTTGATCTGGGGCTATGTGGCGGCGATCGCGCTCGCCATCCTGATCGTGCTCTCCATCGTCGCCGTGTTCGCCATGAAGCGCATGGCGCGGGCGAGGGAGGTTGCGGCATGAGCGCGATCCAGCTGCGCAACCTCACCAAGACATTCGGCGACTTCACCGCGCTGAAGACGATGGACCTCGATATAGCGGATGGCGAGTTCATGGCTTTGCTCGGGCCGTCCGGCTGCGGCAAGTCAACGACCATGAACATGATCGCCGGCATGGAAGAGCCGACCAGCGGCAAGATCCTGTTTGGCGAGCGCGACATGGCCGGCGTGCCGATGGGCCGGCGCGGCGTCGGCTTCGTCTTCCAGAACTATGCCATCTTCACCCATATGAGTGTGCGCCAGAACCTGGCCTATGGGCCGAGAATGCGGGGCGCCGCCAAAGCCGAGATCGACCGCCGCGTCGGCGCCATCGCCGAGCTGCTGCAACTGACGGCGCTGCTCGACCGCAAGGCCGACCGGCTGTCCGTCAACATATTGCAGCGCGTAGCGATCGGCCGCTCGGCGATCATGGAGCCGGCGATCTTCCTGCTCGACGAGCCGCTGTCCAATGTCGATGCCGCCTTCCGGGCTGTCATGCGCACCGAGCTGAAACAGCTGCAGCGCCAGTTCAGCCAGACCATGGTCTATGTCACCCACGACCAGCTCGAAGCGATGACGATGGCCGATCGTATCGCCGTCATGGATCATGGCGTCCTGCAGCAGGTCGGCACGCCGCTCGAAGTCTACAACAATCCGGCCAATGTCTTCGTCGCCCGCTTCATCGGCGCGCCGGGCATGAACCTGCTCCACGGTAAGCCGGCGGAGAGCGATCGGGGCCTTGTCATCGATCTCGGGCCGCTGGGCATCACGCCGCCGTTACCGGACGAATTGGCGGCATCCTTGCGCGGTGCACGTGGCAACGTGCTCTACGGCTTCAGGCCGGAGCAGGTGGCTTTGGCGCAAGACGGGCGTGGGCTCGCCATGCCGGTCACCTTTGTCGAGCGCATCGGTGCGCGCACCATCGTCCATCTCGGCGAGGGCGGGGGCGCCGTGAAGGCGGTCTTCGACAATGATTTCGGGCTGGCGATCGGGCAAACCGCGGTTGTCGCCCCCGACGCGTCGTCGGTACGCGTCTTCGATGCCGCCTCTGGCGTTGCGATGAAGGCAGGTTGAGATGGCCGACATCGTCTTTCGCAATGTCACCAAGCGCTACGGCAACACACTCGCCGTCGACGACGCCTCCTTCACCGTCAACGACAACGAATTCTTCTGCTTCTTCGGGCCGCCTCTGTCGGGCAAGTCGACGATCCTGCGCCTGGTGCTCGGGCTGGAGGCACCGGACACCGGCGAAATCCTGATCGGCGGCAAGCCAGTCAACACGGTGTCGCCGGCCGAGCGCAATGTGGCGATGGTGTTCCAGAACCTGGCGCTGTTCCCGCATATGAGCGCGCGCGACAATGTGCGCTTCCCGCTGGTCGAGCGCAAAGTCGCCGAGGCCCAAATTGAAAGGCGCGTCGCCGATGTCGCCGCCAAGCTGCATATCGGCCATATCCTGCACAAGCCGCCGGCGCAGCTTTCGGGCGGCGAGCGGCAGCGCGTGGCGATCGCGCGTGCGCTGGTGCGCGACCCCAACGCCTATCTGATGGACGATCCGATCTCGGCGCTCGATGCGCGGCTGCGCGAGGAGACACGGGTCGAGCTGAAGCGCATCCAGCGCGAGCTCGGCAAGACGCTGATCTATGTCACCCACGACCAGGAAGAGGCGATGTCGATCGCCGACCGCATCGCCATATTGGAGAATGGCAGGATCAGGCAGATTGGCGCGCCGGCCGAAATCTATGACCGGCCGGCCAGCACCTATGTGGCGCGGCTGCTCGGATCGCCTGTCATGAACATCCTCAAATCGGCCCGGGGCGAGGGCGGCGTCGAAGCGGCCGAAGGCACGATCCGCATTGCCGACAAGGCGGCTCCCGCCGATGCCGTCGAGATCGGGTTGAGGCCGGAGGATATCAAGGTCAGGCCGTGGGCGGATGGGGGCCAGGGCCGCCCGGCGCGGGTGTTCGAGGTCGAGCCGCTCGGCGGCTACACCGTCGTGACACTCGCCGCCGGGCAGGCGCGGCTGAAGGCGCTGTTGCGCGGCCAGCCTGACATCAGGCCTGACGCGATGGTGGCGATATCCTGCGAGCCGGCCCGCGTGCATTATTTCGGGCAAAGCGGAGGCGCGTTGGCGAGATGACTGCGGCCGCGAGGACAGAGTTTCGGGAGGAAAGCATGACAGCCAAAGGCTTCGAGCCGGACGTTAAGGTCCGCACCAAGGAATACAGGATCGGCTGCGTCGGCGCCGGCATGATCATGGCCGAGTGCCATCTGGCTGCTTACAAGGAGGCAGGCTTTCCCGTGGTGGCGATCGCGTCGCGAACACCTGCGAACGCGCAAAAGGTCGCGACACGCTGGGGCATCCCGACCGTGCATGACACGCCGGAGCAGCTAATCGAGGACGAAACAGTCGAGATCATCGACCTGGCCTTTCCGCCCGACCTGCAGCCGGCGCTGATCCGCCATGCGCTGAAGCAGAAGCACATCAAGGCGATCCTGGCGCAGAAGCCCTTGGCGCTGTCGGTCGAGGAAGCGGTCAAGCTGCGCGACGAGGCGGCGAAGGCCGGCAAGATCCTCTCGGTCAACCAGAACATGCGCTACGACCAGTCGATGCGTGTCTTGAAGCAGATCATGGACAGCGACGCGCTGGGCGACATCGTCTTCGCGCAGATCGACATGCATGCCATCCCGCACTGGCAGACTTTTCTCGAGGATTACGATCGGCTGACGCTTGCCAATATGAGCGTGCACCATCTCGACGTGCTGCGCTTCCTGCTTGGCGATCCCGACGACATCACCACGCTGACGCGCAAGGATCCGCGCACGACATTCGACCATCTGGACGGCATCACGGTGTCGACGCTGCGCTTTCCATCCGGCGTGCTCGCCGTGTCGCTGGAGGACGTCTGGTCCGGCCCGCGCCAGGACGGCTACGAGGACGATCAGCACATCAACTGGCGCGTCGACGGCACCAAGGGCGTCGCCAAGGGCACGATCGGCTGGCCGACCGGCGTCGCCTCGACGCTGACCTATGCCTCGACAAAGACGACAGGCGGTGAATGGGTGACGCCCTGTTGGGACACGATGTGGTTTCCGCATGCCTTCATCGGCGTCATGGAGCAGCTGCAATATGCGGTGAAGACTGGCACGCCACCGGCCCTCTCCGTTGCCGACAACGTCAAGACCATGGCGCTGGTCGAGGCCGGCTACCGCTCGATGGCGTCGGGCCGCACGGTCAAGCTTTCCGAAATCGCTATCTGATCACCACAACTGAAACACCAGACAACTGAATCGCTTACCAGGGAGGAATTCACACCATGATGCAGGCAGGTATTTTCACGGGCTATTTCCCGTATGGCCTCGAAGAGACGGCGAAGAAAATCCGCAGCCTCGGTTTCAACACGGTGCAGCTCGA
This sequence comes from Mesorhizobium sp. P2_E6, assembly GCF_056403835.1. Classification (NCBI taxonomy): domain Bacteria; kingdom Pseudomonadati; phylum Pseudomonadota; class Alphaproteobacteria; order Hyphomicrobiales; family Phyllobacteriaceae; genus Mesorhizobium; species Mesorhizobium sp. P2_E6. Next base: position 7,061 of record NZ_JBFUEQ010000008.1, on the reverse strand, counting down.
CCTGCACTTCAAGGATGTTGACCTGTCGGCCGGCCAGATCACCAAGGACAAGGCGAAGAAGGTGCGCGACGTCTTCCGCGACCACAATCTGCCGGTCTGCTGCGTGTCGGGCTATACCAACATCATCCATCCCGACAAGGCCGAGCGCGACAAGCGCGTCGGCTACTTGAAGGAAATCATCCGCAACGCGCGCCATTTCGGCTCGCCTTACGTAATCTCGGAAACCGGCACCTACAACACCGAGTCCGACTGGGTGCATCACCCCAGGAACAAGACCGAGGAAGGGTTCGAGGAATGTCGCAAGGTGATCGCCGACCTTGCCCAGACAGCCTACGACCACGGCGCGGTCTTCCTGCTCGAAACCTATGTCAACAACGTCGTCGGCTCGGTCGAGGAAACGGTGAAGATGTTCGCGCAGGTCGACCATCCCGGCCTTGGGTTGCTGATGGATCCGACCAACTATTTCGAGACCCACAACATCGACAAGATGGACCAGATCCTCAACCAGGTGTTCGACACGCTGACCGACAAGATCAGGATTGCGCACGCCAAGGACGTCAAGCGCTCGGGCGGCGACAAGTCGGAAAAGCACGCCGATATCGGCGACGAGGATGCACTGGAGAGCCACACCTTCCGTGGCGTCGGCGAGATCGAACTGCCGGCGCCCGGCCTCGGTTCGCTGAACTACGATCTCTACCTCAAGCGGCTGTCGGAAAAGCATCCGAACATCCCGGTCATCATCGAGCATCTGTCGGAAGACGACGTGCCGCGCGCCAAGACATTCCTCGACGGGAAGTTTCGCGCCAACGGGCTTTGATGGTTCCAAACAGAGGGAGGAAAGAATGTTGAAATTCGCATTGAAATTGGCGGCCGCCGCGACAGTGCTTGCCGGCGTCGCCCTCGGTACGCCGGCGCAGGCGCAGGACGGCCAGAAGACCTTTTATCTCTTGTCGCATGGCGGGCCGTCCGATGCGTTCTGGATCGACTGGAACGCCGGCGCGACCAAAGCCTGCGACCAGCTCAAGGTGACCTGCAAGATCTCCTTCAGCGGCGGCGACATGGCGGCGCAGAAGGAGGCCTTCAACTCGGCGCTTGCCGCAAAACCCGACGGCATAGCCACCACGTCGGCACAGCCGGGTCTGTGGACCGAGGAAGTGAAGGCGGCCAAGGCGGCCGGCATCCCGATCGTGTTCTTCAACACCGACGATCCGCCGACGGGCCGGCAGGCCTATGTCGGCGCCGACCTCAAGGAGGCCGGCGTCATCTGGGCCAAGTACCTGGTCGACCATAAGATGGTGAAGCAGGGCGACAAGGTGTTCCTGCCGGTCGAGGTCCCCGGCGCCAGCTATCAGCAGCTGGAAACCGAAGGCATCGCCAGCGTTTTCGATCCGTTGGGGATCAAATATGACGTGGTCGATTGCGGCACCGATCCGGCCGGGATTATCGCCAAGATGACCGACTATATGGTTGCCAACAATCCGCCGGCCATCATCGCGCTCGGCGATTCCGTGGCGGCCAGTGTCAAGCGGGTGTTCGACGGTGCGGGCGTGCCGGCGGGCAAGATCCCGGTTGTTGGCTGGGGCAACTCAAAGGAGACGGCGCAGGCCGTCAAGGACGGCTTCGTCAACGCCGCCGCCTGGCAGTACCCGTCAGCGCAGGGCTTCATGCCGGTGGCACTGCTCGGGCTCGCCGCGTCGGGCGAACCGATCGGCTACGACATCCACACTTTCGGTCTCTACGACGCCTCCAGCGTCGACCCGATCCTGAAGCTTTACGACAAGAAGTGAAAAAAGCAGCGCCCGCTGTGCAAGCGGCGGGCGTCTTTCAAGCATGGTTCAAACAGTCATGACGATCGCCGCAGAAGACGAGATGCCTGTCGGGAAACGCAGATCGAGCCTGATACGCTCGCCGCAATTCTCCTCGCTCGTCATCCTCATTGTCCTGCTGGCGGTGTTCGCCATCGCCGACCGCAACTTCCTGTCGCCGCTCAACATCTCCAACATGATGGCGTTCCTGCCCGAGCTCGGCATCATCGCGCTCGGCATGACGTTGCTTCTGACGGCGGGCGAATTCGATCTCTCCGTCGGCGCGGTGTTCGGACTGGCGCCGGTGGTGGTAATGCTTCTGGTGCAGAACGGCGGCTGGGATATCGGCTTCGCCTTGCTGGCCGGGCTTCTGCTCTGCATCGCGATCGGCGCGATCAACGGGCTGATCGTTACCAAGATCGGCATTTCGTCTTTCTTGGTGACGCTGTCGATGCTCCTCGTCGTACGCGGCGCGGCGCTCTACATCACGCAAGGGTTTCCGCTGAAATCCTGGGACCAGCCCGGCTTCTTCGTGACGCTGCTGGCCGGCAGCTTCAATGTCGGCTCGTTCCGCTTCTACACCTCGCTGTGGTGGTTCATCGGCCTGTCGCTGTTTGCCATCTACATCCTGCGCTACGCCAAGCTCGGCAACTGGATCAGCGCCATCGGCTCCAATCGCAACGCGGCGGTGGCGCGCGGCGTGCCGGCGGACGCCGTCAAGATCTGGCTGTTCATCGCGACTTCGGTGCTGGCCGGTCTTGCCGGCATGATCAGCGCCTTCCGCATCTCCGCCGCCTCGCCGGTGGCCGGTACCGGCTACGAGCTGGAAGTCATCGCCATGGTGGTGGTCGGCGGCACGGCGCTGACCGGCGGGCGCGGCACCATCCTCGGCACCATCGTCGGCACGCTGATGCTGCGCGCCATCCGCAATGGCATCGTGCTGATCGGTGTGCCGGGCCTCGCCTACAACATCTTCGTCGGCCTCATCATCCTCGCCATGCTCATCCTGCACGCTCTGCTGCAGAAGAACGCCGCAAGGAGCTGACGATGGAAGTGCTTCGGCTGCAGAACCTGCAAAAATCCTTCGGCAGCGTGCGCGCACTGAAGAGTGCCTCGCTGACGCTGAGGGAAGGCGAGGTGGTGGCGCTGCTCGGCGACAATGGCGCCGGCAAATCGACGCTGATCAAGGCGATCTCGGGCGTATTCCCGGTCGATCGTGGCGACATCTTCGTACGCGGCGAGAAGGTCTCGATCCGCTCGACCCGCGACGCGATGAACCTCGGCATCGAGACCATCCACCAGGACACGTCGCTGGCGCCGGACCTCAGCATCGCCCGCAACCTCTTCCTCGGCCGTGAGCCGGTCAATTTCGGCTGGCTCGGCGTGTTCGCGCCGCTCGATCTGGCGAAGTTGCGCAAGGCCGCTTCCGAACTGCTCAAGCGCGTCGGCATCTCGAAGAAGCTCGACGCCGATGCGCTGGTCTCGACGCTGTCGGGCGGCGAACGCCAGTCGATCGCCATTTCGCGCGCCATGCAGTTCGCCGCCAAGGTGATCATCCTCGACGAGCCGACCAACAATCTCGGTGTCGAGGAAACCCATGGCGTTCTGCGCTTCGTCAAGGAGGTGCGCGAGGCCGGCCATTCGTTGCTGCTCATCACCCACAACATCCACCATGTGTTCCAGGTCGCCGACCGCATCATCGTCATGCGCCGCGGCGAAATCGTCGCCGAACAGATCGTCGCCGACACTGACCTCTTGACCGTGGAAAGCATCATCACCGGCGCCGACATGTCGGCCTTGCTCAAGGAGGCGAGGGCAAAGTGAAGGGCGTCGCATGGTAGAGCTTTACGGCAAGACGCTGTCGCGAAGGCAAGTGGCCGAGCGGTCCGGCATGCTGTCGCAATTCGCCGGCGTGCGGCTGATGACGCTGGGCGACGGCGTGGAGCGCGGCATCCGCATGCTGGAATTCCGCACCGGTTCGGGCCTGCGCTTCACCGCGCTGGTCGACCGGGCGCTTGATATCGCCGATTGTGACTTCAAGGGTCAGGCGATCGGCTGGCATTCGCCGAGCGGCTTTCGTCATCCCGGCCTGCACGATTATGAGGGGGAGAGCGGGCTCGCCTGGGCACGCTCCTTCTCCGGCCTGCTTGTCACCTGCGGCCTCGACCATATACTGGGCCGCGAAGAGGTGCCGGCCGAAAACTACAACTACCCCGGCAAGAAGACCGTCACCCATTCGCTGCACGGCCGCGTCGGCACCATCCCGGCGCGGCTGACCGGCTATGGTGAGCGCTGGGACGGCGACCGCTGCGTACTGTGGGCCGAAGGCATCATCCAGCAGGCGGCGGTGTTCGGCGAGGATCTGCATCTCATCCGCCGCATCGAGGCTGATGTCGGGGGCAACGAGATCCGGCTTACCGACCGTGTCGTCAATCACGGCTTCAACCGCACGCCGCATATGTATTTCTACCACGTCAATGTCAGCCATCCCTTGCTCGACGCGGGCTCGCGCTATCTGGCGCCGATCCGCGACGTCGTCTGGGCCGGCCATGCCGGCGAGCGCTACGAGGCGCAGAAGGTCGGCTACCGCACGGCGCCGGCGCCGCGAATGGGGTTCAGCGAGCAGGTCTGGCAGCATGAGATGGGTGCCGACGCAAAGGGGGAAGTGCCGGTGGCGGTGGTCAATGACCGGCTCGGCCTCGGCTTCGAAGTGGTGACGCGCAAGGATCAGCTGCCTTGCGCCTATCAATGGCAGAATTTCCAGGCCGGGCAGTATGCGCTGGGCATAGAGCCCTCGACCCATCATGTGCTCGGCGATCTCGCTGCACGTGACCGCGGCGAGATGATCTGGCTGGAGCATGGCGAAGCCCGTGCCTACGATGCGGTGTTTCGCGTGCTCGACGGTGCCGGCGAGATTGCAGCGGCCGAGGGCAGGATCGCGGCCATCGCCCGCCAGCCTGAGCAGGATTATCCTCAGCCTTCCGGCAGCTTTCCAAGACTGGTGGGCAGGGCATGAGCGATACCCTTATCCGGAGCAAGCCCTCCGGCCGGCGGACCGGATTGCCAGCGGTGCGTGACGATTGGAGGTCGATGTGACGACGATGGCAAAAAAGCGCGATTACAGCCTGGTCGGCGAAAGCACGCGGGCCGCGATCGAGACCGGCCTGGCCTCGGCCGAGTGGTACCACACCGACGTGCCGCGCAAGACGATGAAGGAGCTGATGCAGCGCTCGGACGGTCCGGCGATCCGCGACACCATCATCTGGCTCGCCGCCATCCTGGGCTCGGCCGCCGGCATCGTCTGGTTCTGGGGCTCGTGGTGGGTGGTGCCGTTCCTGTTCGTCTATGGCGTGCTCTACGGCTCGTCGAGCGACTCGCGCTGGCACGAATGCGGCCACGGCACGGCCTTCCGCACGCGCTGGATGAACGATGTCGTCTACCACATCGCGTCGTTCATGCTGATGCGCAATCCCGTGCAATGGCGCTGGAGCCATGCCCGCCACCACACGGACACCATCATCGTCGGCCGCGACGCCGAGATCGCGGTCATGCGCCCGCCCGACCTGTTGAAGGCGGCGCTCGCCTTCACCGGCATTCTCGATTTCCGCTATTCGCTTCCGACGCTGGTGCGCCAGGCCTTCGGCACGCTGTCGGAGGAGGAGAAGAGCTACATCCCCGAGATGGAACAGCACAAAGCCGTCGTCGCCGCCCGCTGGCACATGGCCGTGTACGTTGCGACGATCGCTTTCGCGATCGCACTGGGATCATGGCTGCCGCTGGTGCTGGTCGGCCTGCCGCGCCTCTACGGCACCTGGCACATGGTGACGACCGGCCTGCTGCAGCATATCGGCTTGGCCGACAACGTCGTCGACCACCGGCTCAACACCCGCACCGTCTACATGAACCCGGTCAGCCGCTTCATCTACTGGAACATGAATTACCATGTCGAACATCACATGTTCCCGATGGTGCCGTATCACGCGCTGCCCAGGCTGCACGAACTGATCAAGCACGATCTGCCCGAGCCGAACCCGTCGATGTGGCATGCCTATCGCGAGGTCTGGCCGGTGCTGCTGCGGCAGCTGAAATACGAGGATTATTACCTCAAGCGCGAATTGCCGCCGACGGCCAGGCCCTATCGCGGCGAGTTCCACGAGGTCGATATGTCGGCTGCGGCCGAATAGCGATCGCGAATTTTGCGGGAGACCGGGATGGCCGATTGGGTTGAAGCGTGCGCGGTGGACGATATCGAAGAAGAGGATGTCATCCGCTTCGACCATGGCGGTCGCACCTTCGCCATCTATCGCAGCCCGGATGACGAATTCTTCGCCACCGACGGCTACTGCACCCATGAGAAGGCGCATCTGGCTGACGGGCTGGTGATGGACGACATCATCGAATGCCCCAAGCACAATGGCCGCTTCAACTACAAGACAGGTGCGGCCAGGGGCGCACCGGTCTGCGTCAATCTCGCGACCTATCCGGTCAAGATCGAGGCCGGTAAGGTGATGATCCAGATTTGACGCGCGGCAACCGATCCAGCATCACAGAGGGGACGTTTTAATGAGCCGAAAGAGACCGACCGTCGCCGATCTGCGCGCGATGAAGGGCAAGCGCCAGCTGACCATGCTGCGCGTGCTCAACCTGGACGAGGCGGAGGCCGCCGAACGGGCAGGGGTCGACATCGTTTCGGTGCCGCCCGAGCTGGTGCTCAACCCGCAGTATCGCGATGCCGCGCCCAGCCTGTTCACCATGCCGGGCGAGAATTTCTTCGAGATCGGCACGGCGGACGATTTCCTGCGCTGGGCCTTCCGGCTCTACAAGGCCGGCGCAGACGCGGTCTATTGCAGCGCCGGCTACGCCACGATCAAGCGGATGGCCGACGACGCCATCCCGGTCATCGGCCATGTTGGCCTCATTCCATCGCGCGCCACCTGGACGGGCGGCTTCAAGGCGGTTGGCAAGACCGCCGACACCGCCATGGAGGTCTTCGCAGCGGTGAAGCAACTGGAGGCCGCCGGCGCCATCGGCGCGGAGATCGAAGTGGTGCCGGTCGAGGTGGCGAAGGCGATCTCGGAGCGGACGTCGCTGATCATGCTGTCGATGGGGGCGGGGACCGGCTGCGACGCGCAATATCTGTTCGCCGACGACATTCTCGGCCAGAACCGTGGGCACATGCCTCGCCACTCCAAGGTCTATCGCAATTTCGCCGCCGAATATGATCGTTTGCAGGCTGAGCGGATCGCGGCGTTCTCC